>JANQII010000316.1 GCA_028282195.1 Prolixibacteraceae bacterium | reverse complement strand
CCAACCTCCTGTAAAAATATGAATGAGCTAATTGTAAAACCAATTCCTGTAAAAGATATTCAATTTGACAAACATAATCCAAGAGGGTTGACACCATCTCAAATAGAAAAAGACTTAGATGGATTAATTAATTCTATTAGAGATATTGGAGTACTTGTTCCTATTATTATTAAGAATAATGGTTCGGATAATTCTTATACACTAGTTGATGGTGAAAGAAGACTTAGAGCTGCCCTAAAAGCTAATCTAAAAACAATACCTGCTTCAATAGCACCAAATGAAACTGATGGGAGAATTATGGCATTTAATGTTCATATGCTTCATAAAGACTGGACAATAGCAGCCGAGACAATTGCAATTAAAAGGATTATTGATCAAATAAAAAAAGATGAACCATCTATTAAGAATTTGGACCTTAAGAGGAGGATTCAACAACTTACTGGCTATAAAGGTAAAAGGTTAACGGATGTGTTAAATGTTTCTAAATTTGAAGATAAACACATTAAATTATCAATAACAGGAGATATAAAAGAGAGTTACTTAGTTCGAATCGAGCCTGATTTTGTTGCCAAGATAAAAAGGAAGTTTCCAAATATCTTGAAAGTGTATAATGAAAATAAGATCAGGGAAATTATGGTTTATAAGGCTCAGCATAATTTGCTAGTGAACACTCGATACATGATGGATTCATTTAAAGATGTGTTTAATGATCCTGAAAGAAAATCAGCTATTCAAGAGCTTCTTATCCTTTTTATACACGACAAAAACAAAGATATTAGGGAAGTTTATGAAGAATGGTGCAATTTGCAAATTAGCAAAGAAGTTGTTGAGCAATCATCAAATAATACCTCAGGTTCGGTAAAGGATGAAACGAACAAAGCTTCTCTAAATGATAAAGCTAATTGTGAGTCCACTTTAGATTCAAGTGTTGAAAAAGGAGAATTATCAAACAAATCAGAAACAAATAAAAAGACTGTTCCTGTTGATACCAATCAAAACTTAACCTATGCCCCAATTAAGTTGACGAAGCAACAAGAAACTAAAATTGAAGATATAAAGCCTAAATACCAATCCATTGGTAAAGAATTTTCTATAGAGGAGAAGGAGTATATAAAGGAAGCTATTCATTGCTTGAAAATTCACTGCTTTAAAGCAGCTGTTTTGATGATATGGGCCACCGGGATTTCAAGAATTCTAAACTTTATAGAAAGGGACATATTGGACTTCAATAATATTTGCTTGGAATTAAAAAGAGAAACAACGGGTGGTTATAAAGAAATAAAATCAAAATTTAAAGGAGATTATCAAACAATAAAAACTATTAGGAATAATGCTGGAGACAGACAATTATTATTTTATATTGAGAAAAAAGGTATTATTAAAAATACAGAATTAAAAAAATTACTTGCCCACTATAATACTAGATGTGATTGTGCTCATCCTACAAACATTGTTTTAAAACCCAGTGAAACTATTGCTGTATTTGAAAATGTATTTGAGCTAATTCTTAATAATAAGAAATTAAAATAGGTTGGTTAATGAATATTTTATTGGTTGAACCTAACTTTCCGATACCGGCAAAAAGTAAAAATCACTCAAATTTTTTACCAATTGGTCTATTAAAACTTGGATCATATTATCGAAATCAAGGAGATAAAATAAGATTAGTTCGAGGAAATGAAGCTGTTGATTTTGTACCAGATAAAATTATGATCACTTCCTTGTTTACCTATTGGTGCGATTCAGTAAGAGAATCAGTAAAATATTATAGGAAAGAATATCCTTTTACAGAAATTACCGTTGGAGGAATTTATGCTACTTTAATGCCTGAGCATTGTAAAGAACATACTCAATGTGACAATGTATTTATTGGTCAACATACAGAAGCAGATAAATTTATGCCTGCCTATGATTTAGTGGATGTTGATTATCAAATAATACATGCTATGAGAGGTTGTTCACGAAATTGTAATTTTTGTGGTATTTGGAGAATTGAAAATTTAGATTATAAAAATGCCAACCAGGTTTATCAAGAAATTTCAAGTAATAAATTGATCTTTTATGACAATAATATCCTGGTTAATCCATATATCGAAGAAATATTGGAGATGTTAGCAAATACAACTTATAACAATCGTGTTATTCATTGTGAATGTCAAAGTGGTTTTGATGGAAGAATTTTGGAAAATAAACCTCATTTAGCTGATTTATTAAAAAGAGCACGATTTAGAAATATCAGAATTGCATGGGATTTCTCATATAATGAATATTCTCGTGTTGAAAATTGGATTCAAATCTTGGAGAATGCTGGATTTAGGCGAAATAATATTTTTGTTTTTATGATATATAATTGGAAGTATGATTTCAAGTATATGGAGAAAAAAAGAACAAAATGCTTTGAAATGGGAGTGCAAATTGCAGATTGTCGGTATAGACCATTAAATTCAACTTTCGATAATTACAAGCCAAATAAAATAAACCAAACTTGCGAAGATTATTATATCCATTCGAATTGGACAGATTCTGAGATTAAGCAATTTCGAAGAAATGTCCGCAGACACAACATTTGTATTAGGCATCGTATCGATTGGACTGAGTATTCAAGAGAAGTTGAAACCGCCTGCAGAAGAAAATTAGCTATGAGTAATTAATAACTATCATGGAGTTTGAACCATTAGAGGTTTACAAAAGGCTAAAAGGTAAGGGATTAAATTTCTTATTCCATGCTAATACAACAAGAACCTCAAAAACATTTTTAAGTAATGGAGCACTTTTGTCAAGGGCTTATGTTGAAAATAATGATTTAGATCAGACACCGCAGAAATCCGATTGTAAAGATAAAAGACACAATATATGGGATTACATTTTTCTTGACGCAATCCATATAAGTAATTACTTTGGAAACTATAATTTTTATGGACCCATTCTATTTATTTTTAATATTGATGTATTGTTGCAGGATGAAATTATAGCAGTTAAAATATCTCAAAGGAATCCAATAAATTGGCGGGATGATGATAACGATGAAGATAAGTATTATCAAACTATAGATGATTGGAATGCAAAATTTTTTACTGGTAACAAATACAGGGATGGGGGAAATCATATAATACTGGTTACAAACGATGGAAAACTTGATATTGGGAATTGTTTATATGGAATTCATATAGATAATCCAAATCTATTTGTAAGAGATGGAATTGATGGAAAAAGAAAAATGATTGCAAATGCAATTTTTGAATATTATAAACCAGATTTAGACCGATTAGGACTGCTAGATCGTGAATTTAAGATTATAAATAATACATATAAACAGTTGTGCTATAGTTCTATGTATGCATTTCAGAAGGATAAATTTAAACGATTGTTTTATAAGTCTTAAGTTACTGACTTTATTGTGTTCGATGAAGTTATATTATCTTTATTAATTACGAGACTGATATTCAAGTATAATCTATTTCTATTAAGATTTTATTGGGAGACGAAAGAGGATGGTAAGTTGTCTTGATACATTCTTTTATATTTTACCATTTACGATTGAGTGGTAGTGAGTTTTTGAAAGATTATCGAAATTATATATTTTATATTTATTTCATGAATAAAATGGAAGATAATAGAACTTATTATGACTTTTAAAGGACTTTTTATCGGAATAGACCGTTATAAATCACCTCACATAAATTGGCTTAGTTGTGCAAAAAGAGATGCTGTAGCTCTACATTCGTTATTTAGTGACAATGTAGAAGGTAGCCTTGTTTTACTCACAGATGACCAAGCAACTAGATCAAACATTAGAAGTGAGTTTGAAAAACTATTCAAATGTAATGAAGAAGATGTCGTTTTTATTGCTTTTTCTGGGCATGGGAGCGAAACTCATGAACTAATAACGTATGATAGTGAGATTACAGACTTGCCAAACTCAGCAATACCATTAGATGTTATAACCGAATGGTTTTCACAAATCCCGGCTAAGAGGATTATATTCATTCTTGATTGTTGTTTCTCTGGAGCAATTGGTTCTAAAGTCTTGAAAGTAGATTTTGCGTCACGAAACCTTCCTTCAGCTGAAAACTTGCTTACTCAGATGTCTGGTGATGGTCGTTTAATATATACTGCTTCTACTGCTCTAGAACCTGCATGGGAAATAAATCGTTATAAACATGGACTACTTACATATCATTTAATTGAAGCTTTGACAGGAGTTGAAGAAGTACAAGAGCATGGCAAAATAGATATTTATTCATTACTTAGATATGTAACAGAAAGAGTGATAAGCTCAGCATCTCAGGTTGGTAAGATTCAACAACCAACTATGCGCGGGAAAGTGGATGGATTGTTAACTTTCCCAACATTCAAACGAGGAAAGAATTTTTATGCAAATTTTCCAGAAACAGAATATCTAAAAGTATCCGCTGATATTACCTCTCTAAAATCTTATGGTTTTCCAATCGAAATTGTTGATATATGGAAAGCATCCATTCCCCAAATAAATGAACTCCAAATTGATGCTATAAATGAATTTGGAGTTCTTAAAGGAGAACATTTAGTAGTTTCTGCTCCTACATCTTCAGGTAAAACAATGATTGGAGAATTATCTGCCATCAAGGGGTCTATAGAAAGGCAAAGGACTATTTTTCTCTTTCCGTTGAAAGCCTTAGTTAATGATAAGCATAAGCATTTCAATATTCTTTATAAATCATACGGGATTTATACCATCCAGGCGACAGGAGATTCAAATGACGAAGTTCCAAAACTGATGAAGGGGCAGTATGATATATGTCTAATGACCTATGAAAAATTTTCAGCAATGGTATTAGGATTCCCTCATATTCTTGAGCAAGTAAATCTAGTCGTTGTTGATGAAGCACAAATGATTGTAGACAAAAGTAGAGGAGTTAATCTTGAGTTTATACTAACCCTGATTAAAATAAGAAGGCAACAGGGTGTTGAACCTCAGCTAATTGCTTTATCCGCTGTTATTGGGGATACTAATGGTTTAGAAAAATGGTTAGGCGCTAGATTATTACGTAGAGAAACAAGACCCGTGCCTTTAAATGAAGGAATAATTAAAGCAGACGGAACTTTTCGTTATTTAGAATCAGAAAATAAAAACGAGAAATTAATTCAAGGATTCACACATAAAGTTGCTAGAAAAGGGGGTAACCAAGATTGGATAATACCATTGGTAAGAAAACTTGTTGACGAAGGCAAGCAGATAATAGTTTTTCGCACAACAAAGGGAGATGCAAGAGGAAGTGCAAACTACTTATCTGAGAGTTTAGGCTTATCGCCTTCCCAAAAAGTACTCGATGCTTTACCGAAAGGTGATCCTTCAATTATTTCTGAGGATCTAAGAAAATGTTTGTCTGGAGGTGTTGCCTTTCATACCGCAGACCTTGATAAATATGAGCGTTCATTAATAGAAGAGGAGTTTAGAAAAAAACAAAGTACAATAAGGGTAATTTCAGCAACAACTACTTTAGCAATGGGGGTTAACACGCCTGCAGAAGCTGTTATATTAACAGGGCTTGAACATCCTGGGTATCCTCCAGTCCCATATTCTGTAGCTGAATACAAAAACATAGTTGGACGAGCTGGACGTCTTGGATATGCAACTCGTGGTTCTTCATATTTGTTAGCCCTAACTCCTAAGAAAGAACACGAATATTGGACAAAATATTTAAATGGAAATCCTGAAGATTTATCTTCACTTTTCCTTGCTAAAAATACAGATCCACGTACTTTAATTGTAAAAGTTTTAGCTGCAGCTATAAATAAAGCAAAAAACAAAATGGTAGGATTGAGTTCAAAAGAAATAGTTAGGTTCCTCGAATTCAGTTTTGGTGTCTTTCAACAATCTCATATTTCACCAGGATGGAAATGGAGTGAAGATGAACTTTTGAGATCACTTGAAAATTTACAACAACATAATCTAATAAAACAAACTAATAATAAATATAAACTAACTAAGCTCGGGTGGTTAGCAGGACAAGGTGGTGTTGAAGTTGAATCGATAATTCGATTAATCAGTGTTTTGAATCTTCTAAGCCCAACAGAAGTTACAGATCCAGCTCTTATTGCATTAACTCAGATTACAATTGAATTGGATCAAGTATATATGCCAATAAATAACCGTGGGGCACAAAGAGAACATAATTCATGGCTTTCAGAATTACAACAGCAAAATATCTCTGATACAATTTTGCAAAAATTGAGGAATATTGCAGAGACTAAACAAATAGCTATGAGATTTAAAAAAGCTGTTGCTTGTTTGCTGTGGATTACCAAAACTCCTTTAATAGGAATAGAAGGGATATTAACTAGGCACGGTAATCGCTTTAACGGTATTGCTGGTGCTGTTCGAAGTGCTTCATCTCGGACACATGATCTACTTGGTACAGTTGCAAAGGTTGCCGAAATAATACATCCAGATTTGCAACTTGAAGAAAGGATTAATAAACTTTTTGTTCGTCTAGAAGTAGGGATATCTCCAGAAATTTATGATGTTGCAAATGCAATTGGTTCTACCTTTTCTCGCTCTGACTACCTATCACTTGTAAAATCGAATTTATCTGATATGTCAGTTCTTAAGTCAGCATCAGACGAAGATATGCTATCTGCCTTAGGGCATGATAAATCCAAATTATCAATTTTAAAAAAGGCAATTGAAAATTATTTTACTAAGATAAATAGTGACACGGCTGATTTATCTGCTCCGTCCCTTCCTTCTTATGAATCTTGAATATTTTATGTTTGACCAACTGTGTTGTTTTCTTAAATTGTGGTAAAATATAGTATTATCAACTAATCAAAATTGTATGTCAGTATACGTAGTAACATGGGACTTAAATAGAGAAAAGCCTAATTATTCTGAAGCCAGAAGAGCATTTTTAACAAAATTGGAAGAGTATTAGTATATTAAAGATTCTGGGTTGGACTCAATAAGATTTTTGAATACAACTCAAAGTGCGAGCCAGATTTCAGATAATCTTCGTCAAACAATGGATAATAATGATAGATTATTTGTCACTAAACTAAGTGCTGGGAATTATGAAGGATGGCTCAATAATAGCGTCTGGAGTTGGATAAATGCTCGAGTATAGTTTCCCATAATTTGTTTATCGAGGACTCCAGCAAGCTTTTAAATGCCTCTTAATTACAGTTAATTATTTAGTCTAGGATTAAACTTTACATTTACAATCAAGGGTTTTACTTTTATCAAATCATCAGAATTAGGTAATAAAATTTGCTTAATTCATTGAATTCCATTAAGTCCTGCCAAAATTATTGATCGCCTTATGGAAAAGTCAATGGCGGCTGAAATTGCCCACTTCATTTGTCAGCCGTCCTTCGGATTTGTTCAGTCTTTTGCTACGTGATCTACGCAAAACACAGACATTCACCCTTGACAAGAATCCATCCGGCTCAATGGTAAACGCCAAAATTTAATGGCGTGCCAGAAGCTAAAATAAATCCGCAGGGCAGCGGTGATTAAAATGACAGATTTATTCTCCTTAAATGAAATTACAGTTTCTTATTCGCACAAAGCTAAACCTTCCAGCTTGCCCCAGGTTTGTGGTTCCAAAGATGTGTATGATCTGGTTTATCCAAGTTGGGATGATATTGATTACCGGGAATCTTTCAAAATATTGTTGCTTTCCAGGGCAAACCGTGTCCTTGGTATATCAAGCCTTTTCAAAGGAGGACAATCTGGTGTAGTTGTTGACCCAAAGCTCATATTTCAGACTGCTTTGAAGTGTTCTGCAGCGTCCATAGTATTACTTCACAACCACCCTTCCGGTAATCTTGAACCAAGTGATTCCGATCTGGAGCTAACAAGAAAGGTTGTTGAAATTGGTAAATTACTTGAATTACCAATCCTGGACCATATCATTTTTACCAGTGAGTCATTTTGTTCTTTTCAGGATGAAGGGTTAATGTAAGAATTCTAGAGTTTAACTTTATTTTCCAGCTTGGATTGTAACTGATCCATATCCTCAGATATTTTTTGATCCAGGATTTTTGCATAAATCTGAGTTGTTTTCAAACTGGAATGGCCTAACATCTTACTGACTGTTTCGATAGGAACACCATTGGTGAGTGTGACGGTAGTTGCAAAAGTGTGTCTGGCTATATGAAATGTTAGATTCTTATTAATCTCGCATAAATCAGCTATTTCTTTTAAGTAACTATTCAGTTTCTGATTGGAGATGTCTGGAAATAATGTTCCCTTAGCTTTAGAGCGGGGATGATTCCGGTACTTATCAATTAATTGTTGAGCACGTGGTAAAATTGGTATTTTTATTGGGTTGTTAGTCTTTTCACGTTTAGCATTTATCCAGTCCATATTATTGATTCCTTTACTAATGTTATTTGGAGAAAGATTTATAACATCAATGTATGAAAGTCCGGTATAGCAACAAAAAATGAATAGATCTTTCACATACTGGAGACGTTCTATTTTAAAGTTTTTCTTTTCAATTGCGGCTAGCTCAATTTCTGTAAGAAACTCACGCTCCACTTTTGTAAAATGTAATTTATAGGCTGAAAATGGATCCTTATCCAGCCATTCCATACGAACCGACATTGTTACCATCTTTCTCAGTCTTTCCATATGCTTCATTACGGCATTATTGCCCATTGGGCGTTGATGGTCGGTTGGTCTATGCTTTTTAAGATAATATTCAAAGTCAGAAATGAACTTGTAATTTAGTTCGCTAAGATGGATATCATCCAGTTTCATTTTTTTACGTAAAAAGAGATCAATATATCTTGCTGTGGTGTGGTAATTTTTTAGAGTTCCCCATTTTAGGTTCTCGTCCATCCGGACGTTGTGATATTCTATCAATTCTTTTAAGGTTTTTCCAGAATTGTCCATACCTAAAAAAAGGTTCTTTATAGCTTCGGGTGTTACCTCTTGTTTGCTGGAAATCAAGTCCTGATAGTGGTTTGCGAGTTGAGAACGAACATTCTCAAGGTAAGAATTTAGCCTGCTAATTTCCGGGGTTTTACCCGTGGCCATCCCTTTTCCGTTATTCCAGTTACTTACTTTGATTCTTCTCTTTACAGAGATTTCACAACGGATCATATTTACCGTAATTCTAGCGTAAATAGGGGCTTTCCCGTCTTTAAGCCTGTGTCTGCGGATGACAAAATGAATTCCGAAAGTGTTAAATTTTTTCATAATTTCTGGTTTAAAATGATTCTGTTCACCTTATTGTTCACCGGAATCAGCTTTAAACGATATCAAATTGAGCTAAATGACATTAAAATGTATCCTTGTAAGTGGCTGTCAATTAGCGAGATGTGGCTTTCTGGTGAACCAAATATAAGAAAAATAATGGTTCACCTTATTGTTCACATTTAGAATGGTTTTTTATGGTATTTTTTGATATTATGAAAAATGAAAAAACCCATAAATCATTTGATTTACAGGTTTTTAGTGTTTTTTGAATTTGTTTTCCGTCGGGATGACAAGATTTGAACTTGCGACCCCTCGCCCCCCAGACGAGTACGCTACCAGACTGCGCCACATCCCGAATTGTTTTTAATATACTTTAAAATTGCTTCTCTTTTTTTCCAGCCTTTTATTTTTTCTCCAGTTTCATAGCCTCTGATCTGGAAATACATATTTCCTGATATATTAATTTCCATGGCTTCTTCAGTTTTGTTGATTTATTTAAACCAGCATTATGACTTTTAAATCGATTTTCAATATTTGAAGTTTGGCCAATGTAAAAACTTCCATCAAGTTCAGATTCCAGTATGTACACAGAGAACTTCATCATTTTTAAATTCTACTGACGAGTACGCTATCCCGATTTTCGCTAATTTTATATTAGCTTGAAAATCGTGGACTCACGATGACAAGGTCATCGGAGCCAGACTGCGCCACATCTTCCGAAAGTATTTATGCTTTCGGGAACTCCCGATGAAACCGGAGCCGAACTAATGACCGCAAAAGTACATAAAAAGAATGATTTTTTAATACATGTAATCACCCATTTTTAAAATTGACTTGTCATAGTTTTGATCTATACCATCTTAATTATTATTGATCTGTTTGGTATTGTATATATACATATGAAATGTAATTTTGTGGGTAGAAAAAATTAAAGAGATACGTCATGTTTAAATCATTGGATCTTTCAGAACAAGAACAAAAGAATATAGAGCCTGCAGAGCAGGCAGAACGCGTTAAATGCCTTATCATTGGATCAGGGCCTGCAGGATATACAGCTGCAATTTATGCTTCACGTGCCAATTTAAACCCGATTATGTATGAAGGTTTACAGCCAGGTGGCCAGTTAACAACAACAACAGAGGTTGAGAATTACCCCGGTTACCCGGAAGGGGTTACCGGTCCGGTAATGATGGAAGATTTAAAAAAGCAAGCCCAGCGTTTTGGGACCGATGTGCGTTTTGGCTATGCAACAAAGGTTGATTTCTCAGGTGAAATGCATAAAGTATGGATTGATGGAAAAACTCTTATTGAGGCAGAAACTGTTATTCTTGCAACCGGTGCAACTGCAAAATACCTTGGTCTTGAAGACGAGCAAAAATATGCTGGTGGCGGTGTTTCTGCCTGTGCTACTTGCGATGGCTTTTTTTACAGAGGTAAAGATGTTGCTGTAGTTGGTGGTGGTGACACTGCCGCTGAGGAAGCATTGTATCTTTCAGGATTGGCGAATAAAGTTTATTTGATTGTACGTCGTGATGTATTACGTGCTTCTAAAGTTATGGCTGATCGTGTAATGAAAACCCCCAATGTTGAAATTTTATGGAAACACCAAACCAAAGGGTTATTTGGCGATGGGGTAGTAGAAGGTGCTACACTTTGGAAAAATAAAGGGGAAGAAAATGAGGAAGAAATTAAAATTAAGATTGATGGTTTCTTCCTGGCTATCGGACATACACCAAACTCTGAGTTTATAAAAGATTACCTGGAAACCGATGAGATTGGATACATTAAAACCATTCCCGGAACATCAAAAACAAATGTTGAAGGAGTGTTTGCCTGTGGAGATGTGCAGGATTCAATCTACCGACAGGCTGTTACTGCGGCCGGTTCTGGTTGTATGGCTGCAATAGATGCAGAGCGCTATTTGTCTGAGAAAAACTCTTAAAGGAAAAGATTGAATAGAAGTATTTATAATCCGCTGGTTCTGATTTTTTCGGGATCAGCGGATTTGCATTTCGGGTTACGGGTTTCGGGTTTTGGGTTGGATCGTGAGATAGTAAAGATCAGGTGCTTTTAGTGTCATCAGGTTATTGTTTGAAGGTCGAAAGGTGGCAGATGAGTGTTCTGTATGAGCTTACAAAACTTGCAACACGAACTCCAAAACTTCTTTGTGAATTAATGTTTTTGTGTTCCGGAAAAACGCAACTAACCTTCCAGCCATTAACCCTGTACCCATGCGGCCCTTTACCTCTGCAACCTTTCCAAAAAAAAGCCCTTCCGGAATCCGAAAAGGCTTTGTATATCTTAGTTATGGTGATTAAGCCATATCCGGAATTTCTTTTCCAGAATAAGCTCCAGCTTCCAATTTTTCCCTTACTGCTTTAAATGCTTCAATGGTAATCTTAACATCGTCAAGAGTGTGCATAGCTGTTGGAATTAGACGTAAGATAATTTCACCTTTTGGAATGACCGGATAAACAACTACTGAGCAGAAGATTCCATGATTCTCACGCATATCTACAACAATGTTGGTTGCCTCTTCAACACCACCTTTAATGTAAACCGGGGTTACCGGTGAGTTTGTACGCCCAAGGTCAAAACCAGCTTCTTTTAACCCGGATTGAAGTGCATTAACGATAGTCCAAAGTTGCTCGCGTAATTCCGGCATGGTTTTTAACATTTCTAAACGCTTCATGGAACCAATTACGATTGGCATAGGAAGTGACTTCGCAAAAGTTTGGGAACGCATGTTGTAACGCAAGAAGTTGCAAACATCAGTTTCACAAGCGATAAATGCACCAATTCCAGCCATAGCTTTAGCAAATGTACAGAAGTGAAGGTCAACACCGTCCTGTACACCAAAGTGTTCAGGAGCACCGGCACCGGTAGGTCCCATAACCCCAAATCCATGAGCATCATCAACAAGCAAACGGAAATTGAATTCTTTCTTTAAAGCAACAATCTCATCCAATTTACCAAGGTCACCGGACATTCCGAAAACACCTTCAGTAATAACCAAAATACCACCACCTTGCTTTTCTGCAAGTTTAGTAGCTCTTTCAAGTTGCTTCTTTAAATTTTCAATGTTGTTGTGAGGAAATACATAGCGTTTACCCATGTGAAGGCGAACACCATCAAGGATACATGCGTGCGATTCACTATCATAAACAATTACGTCGTTACGCCCGCAAACTGCATCAATGATTGATACCATTCCCTGGTAGCCAAAATTTAGAAGAAATGCATCAGGTTTGCCAACATACTCTGCAAGTTGTCTCTCAAATTCTTCGTGTTTCGAAGTCTGTCCCGACATCATTCTTGCACCCATAGGATAAGCCAATCCCCAGTCAGCAGATGCTTCAGCATCAACTTTACGAATTTCAGGATGGTTACCTAAACCGATGTAGTTATTTAAACTCCAGGTAAGAACTTCTTTCCCTCTGAACATCATGCGGGCATTAATTTCGCCTTCTAATTTTGGGAAGGCAAAATAACCATGGGCTCTTTCCATGTGTTGCCCTATATCTCCTCGATTTGACCGAAATTTTTCAAAAATATCCACTTGTCAACGCTTTATAAATTACCAGTGCAAAAGTAATTTATTTTAAGAAGTCTGCAAATTTGTTAAATTATATTAAACCGCAAGGAATAAAACGTTTTCTTAAGTATTTTGCCAATCGGTTTTTTAAATGAAAAATGTATCTTTGCGCCATGTTTAGAAAGTTTGAAAATATTACAATTGTTGCTCTTTTGTTTTTATTGATAAGTACTTCATGTAGTGATTATAACAAAATCATTAAAAGTACGGACTATGAATTCAAGTATAAAAAAGCAATTGAGTACTACGAAGATGGGGAATATGTGAAGTCTGCCGGGCTTTTGAGAGAGCTTGTTAATATTTACAGAGGAACCAGCCGCGCCGATGAAATATACTATCACTATGCTCAGAGTCATTATAAGATGAAAGATTATTTAATGGCCGGGCATTGGTTCCGTACTTTGGTAAAAGAATTTCCTAAAAGTGAATTTGTTGAAGAATCTCAATTCATGATTGGGTTTTGCTATTACGAAGATTCGCCAAAACCAAGGTTGGATCAGCAAGTGTCGCAAAAAGCCATTGATGCGTTTCAGTTGTACATTAACCTTTATCCAAATAACGAACGCGTAGAAGAAGCAAACCGTTTGATTATTGAACTGCGTGACAAACTGGTTTATAAATCATTTTTGACAGGAAAGCTTTATTACGACTTCGAAAATTATAAAGCTGCAGTAATTGCCTTAACAAATTCTTTAAAAGAATTTCCGGATACCCGTTACCGCGAAACGCTTATGTTTATGCTCCTTGAAGCCAAGTATTTCTTGGCAATCAAGAGTATAGAGGAAAAAAAAGAGCAACGTTTGAGCGATGCTTTGGATGAATATTTTACCTTTGTCGATGAATTTCCGGAAAGTAAACACCGGAAGACAGCTCAAAAGTATTATGAAACAACAGCTAAGCTGTTAAATTATCAAGACGATTCAAATTTATAATAGATATGGATTTTAAGAAAATCAAAGCTGAAAACACCACAGTACCACGTGATTTAAATGATTTGCAGGAACAAACAGGTAACGTATATGAAACTGTAATGATCCTTGCTAAGCGTTCTAACCAGATTTCTTCTGAAATGAAAGAAGAACTAAATCAAAAGTTACAGGAATTTGCTTCTTACTCAGATAATTTGGAAGAAGTTTTTGAAAACCGTGAGCAAATTGAAATTTCGAAGTATTACGAAAGGTTGCCAAAACCAACCCTTATTGCTTACGAAGAACTAAAACAAAATCAGATTTATCATCGTAATCCTGCAAAAGAAAACCGCAAGGGGTTATAAAAATATAAGCCTTTTATGAGGCTAAAAGGAAAACATATCATTTTAGGTGTAACCGGAAGTATAGCTGCCTACAAGGCAGCTTATCTTTTAAGGGGGCTTGTGAAAGAAGGAGCAGAGGTTCAGGTTGTGATGACCCCTGCTGCAAAAGAATTTATTACCCCGGTTACCATGTCGGCATTATCTTCAAGGCCTGTTGCTTCTGAGTTTTTCGCGGCCAATGATGGGACATGGCATTCTCATGTAGATATGGGGCAATGGGCTGATTTGATGCTGATTGCTCCAATTACAGCTGCCACTATTGGTAAAATGGTTGCTGGACTTGCCGATAACTTGCTGGTAACAACCTATATGTCGGCAAAATGTCCGGTTTATATTGCACCCGCGATGGATTTAGATATGTTTGCCCATCCTTCTACCTTGAAAAACCTGGAAATTCTTCAATCGTATGGCAATATCATATTGGAGCCTGGAGAAGGGGAGTTGGCAAGTGGATTGCACGGAAAAGGTCGAATGATGGAGCCTGATCGGATTATTGATGAAGTTGTTAAATCCTTCGACTCAAAAAAAAAACTTCTGACTAAAAAGGTTCTGGTAACTGCCGGGCCTACCTATGAAAAAATTGATCCTGTTCGTTTTATTGGGAATTACTCTTCAGGTAAAATGGGTTTTGCTATTGCTGAAGAATTGGCAAATCAGGGAGCTGAAGTGACTTTGGTTACCGGACCTGTTAGTTTATCTGTCAATCACCCGAATATTAAAAGGGTAAATGTGGAGTCTGCTTCTGAAATGTTGAAAGCTTCAAAGTCTGTCTTTCCTGAAATGGATGCAGCTGTAATGTGTGCTGCCGTTGCTGATTACAAGCCAGCTAATATTACCTCACAAAAAATAAAGCGAAAAGAAGACGAAATGTCAATAGAGCTTGAAGCTACCAAAGATATTGCTGCTACGCTGGGAAGTATTAAAAAAGAGAAC
Source organism: Prolixibacteraceae bacterium (assembly GCA_028282195.1). Classification (GTDB taxonomy): domain Bacteria; phylum Bacteroidota; class Bacteroidia; order Bacteroidales; family Prolixibacteraceae; genus Sunxiuqinia. The sequence continues at coordinate 6,746 of JANQII010000316.1, read as the reverse complement.
CAGCTACTTGTTGGTTTTGCTTTAGAAACGCAGGATGAGTTGAAAAATGCGGCTGGTAAACTTCAAAGGAAAAACCTTGATTTTATTGTTTTGAACTCGCTGCAAGATAAAGGCGCCGGTTTTGGAGTAGTCACCAATAAAATTACCATTCTTTCTAAAGACAATAAAGCTCAGGAATTTGAGTTAAAACAGAAGACAGAAGTTGCTGCGGATATCGTAGAAAAGATTGTTGAAGAGTTAGGCAATTTGTAAGACTTCTGTATAAAATCATTATTTTTACTTCACCGGAAAGATTTCTGTTTATGAAAAAACTGAGTGTAATTTTCTTATTCATATATTTATTTGTTTTTACTGGGTTTTCGCAGGAATTACGATGCAATATCAGTATATCTGCCCAAAAAATCCAAGGTGCTAACCGTAATGTTTTTCGTACCATGCAAGCCGATTTGTACGAGTTTATGAATAATCGTAAATGGACTGATCATGTATATGCAATGGACGAGCGTATTGAATGCAATATTTTTATTCGCCTTGATAAACAAATTTCGTCTGATGAGTTTACGGGAAGCATCCAGGTACAGTTGCGCAGACCGGTTTTTAATGCTTCATACGAAACCATTCTTTTAAATATTAAGGATAACGACTTCCAGGCAAAGTATGTTGAATACCAAACCATGGAGTATAACGAAACCTCGAACAGGGATAACCTGACCAATATTTTAGCTTTTTATGCTTATATAATTTTGGGAATGGATTATGATTCTTTTTCACCGGAAGGGGGAACTGAATATTACCAAAAGGCGCAGCAGATTGTGAACAACTCACAAAATGCCCGGGAGAAAGGGTGGAAAGCTTTTGAAAGTGAGAGAAACCGTTACTGGTTGGTAGAGAACTTGTTGAATAAGTCGTATGCGCCATTCAGGTCGTGTATTTACCGCTATCATCGGGAAGGAATTGACATGATGAGCGATAAGGTTGAGCAAGGTCGGGCTGAGATCGCGGAGTCACTTAAGTCAATTCAAAAGGTTTTCCGTACAAGACCTGATATATATTTGCTGAGGGTATTTTTTGATGCTAAATCTGATGAGTTGGTGAATATTTTCTCGAAGTCATATCCTGATGAGAAAAACAGGGTATTGACCATTTTGAATGAGGTCGATCCCTCAAATGGAAGTAAATATCAAAGAATAAAAGAAGCAGATAGCTTTTAAAAATCAATAGCCTGTGCTGCAATCACTCCAAATCAGAAATTATGCTTTAATTGATCAACTCTCAATCAATATTGAGAATGGATTCAATATCCTGACAGGGGAAACAGGTGCAGGAAAGTCTATAATTCTTGGTGCACTTGGTTTGATACTTGGGCAGCGGGCCGATTTAAGTGTATTAAGAAAGAAAGATAAAAAGTGCACTGTTGAGGGTAGCTTTTCAGTTAAGGGTTACCAGCTTGAAGACTTTTTTGAAAAGGAGGATTTGGATTATGATGATACGATTATCCTGCGCCGGGAAATTGTACCTTCCGGCAAATCCAGGGCTTTTATTAATGATACACCCGTTACGCTTGATGTGATTCGGGAGCTTGCATTAAAGTTAATTGATATACATTCACAGCATCAAAATCTTGAGCTAAATAATCGTTCGTTCCAATTAAAGTTAATTGACCTTGTTGCCAAAAATGAAAATCATTTGGATGAATATTCGTCTGCTTATGAGTTGTGGCAGCAAACTTCTGTTAAGCTGAATTCTTTAAAAATAGAAGCTGAAAAATCAAAAGCTGATTTGGATTATTTCCAGTTTCAGTTTAATCAGCTTGAAGAAGTGCGTTTAGTTGAAGGGGAACAGGAAGAGCTTGAAAATGAACAGGCGGCCCTTGAACATGCTGAAGACATTAAAATGTCGTTTGGTCAACTGGCTGATGAACTTGAGGGTGGGGAAGTACCTATTCTTTCGAAAATAAAAGAAAACCTAAATCAACTAGGTAAGTTGGTTGATTATTTGCCCGAAGCAAAATCTTTACATGAAAGGCTTGAATCCTGTTATTTGGAGTTGAAAGATATGGCTGGGGAAAGCCTTTCGATAGCTGAAAGAACAGAGCATAATCCGGAAAGGATCCAGCAGGTCGCAGAGCGGTTGGATTTGATTTTTTCTTTGCAGCAAAAGTTTCGTGTTCAAACCATTGAAGAGCTTTTGGAAATCAAGAAGGATATGGAAGGGAAAATCAGCCAGGTTGCTTCGTTTGATGAAGAAATAGCCCGTTTGGAGGGCGAACTTGAAAAGCAATATATACTTCTTATTGAAAAGGCTGAAGAGCTTAGCAAAAGAAGGTTGGCAACGACAGGCAAAGTAAAAAACAGTGTCGTTGAAATATTACAGAAACTAAATATGCTTAATGCAGAATTTGCTGTTCAAATTGATAAACTTTCAAATCCGGGCTCAACAGGTATTGATGAAGTCCGGTTTTTGTTTTCAGCCAATAAGAACTCCGGGTTGCAGGAGATTTCCAAGATTGCTTCAGGAGGTGAAATGTCTCGTTTAATGTTGGCCCTAAAGAGTTTGATTACTGATAGTAAAGCTTTACCGACTATTATTTTCGATGAAATAGATACCGGTATTTCCGGAGAAACTGCCGTTAAAATGGGTGATATATTGAAAACACTTTCTAAAAAGATGCAGCTTGTCAATATTACTCATCTGCCCCAAATTGCTGCCAAAGGCGATCATCATTATCAGGTTTATAAGTTCGATGAAGCAGATGAAACGTTTACTTCTATCAGAAAGTTGAATGATGACCAACGCGTTGAGGAATTAGCTCAAATGTTGAGTGGCGACAGAAATTCTGAAAAAGCCCGCGAAACTGCCCGTGAACTTCTGGACTAACCATAGGCTTTTAAACAGTATTACTTGGTTAGCTACAAAGGTAGTCTGATATCAGACTTTAAAAGCATCTAAGCCAAAAAAGAAAAATAATTTTAGTTTTGCGTACCTGGCAGATTCTTTGAGCACTTAGCGGTTAGTAACTTTTTATAATCGATCCTCTAAAATCAGTTTAATTTGGTCAGGGCCAACATCTGCTTTTTCTCCGATTTTCTTACCTCTTTTTTCAAAACGTTCAGTTATTTTATCAACAGTTTCAATTGAAACACCATAGTCCGGTAGTTTGGTTTTTACTCCTACCGATTCAAAAAATTCAACGGTTTTTTCAATCGCTTTGTCAATTCTTTCGTCAACCGGGCCTTCTTTGATGTTCCAGACTCGTTCTGCATATTGAAGGATTTTAGCTTCCTTTTCTTTTCTTCTGATGTTCATCATTCCCGGAAGAACAATTGCAATAGTTTGCGCATGGTCAATTCCATGGTAGGCAGTAAGCTCATGCCCAATCTGATGTGTGCCCCAGTCTTGAGGAAGACCTACGCTGATAATCCCGTTAAGTGCCATGGTTGCACTCCACATAAAGTTTGCAGCTGCGTCGTAGTTTGTTTTATCTGCAAGCACTTTGGGACCTTCTTCAATTAAAGTAAGCAGAACGCTTTCGGCCATTCTATCCTGAAGCGGAGAATTTACGGGGTAGGTGAGGTATTGTTCAATTACATGAATGAAAGCATCAACAATGCCGTTCGAAATCTGACGCTCCGGAAGCGAATAAATTACTTCCGGATCAAGAATCGAGAATTGTGGCATCAAATAAGGTGAGCCAAATGCTAATTTTTCCTGTGTTTCCACTCGTGTGATTACAGAATTGCCATTCATTTCTGAACCTGTAGCAGGTAGTGTAAGTACAGCGCCAATAGGCAGTGCTTTTTCAACAATGACTTCATATCTTTTTGCCAGGAAGTCCCAGGGGTCATCGTCTTCGTACAATGCAGCTGCAGCAATAAATTTTGTGGCATCAAGTACAGAGCCACCACCAACTGAAAGTAAAAAATCAATTTTTTCATTTTTTACAATTTCTACAGCTTTCATCACAGTTTCGTATTCAGGGTTGGCTTCAATGCCCCTAAATTCAATCATGTCAAAGCCTTTAGTTGCTTCTTTTACCTGATCATAAATGCCATTCTTAAAAATGCTTCCACCGCCATAGGTGAGCAATATTTTTTTATGTTTTGGAAGTTCTTTGCTGAGCTTGGAGATTTTCCCTTTTCCAAACAGGATCTTTACCGGGTTTTTAAATTCGAAGTTGTACATGTATTCTTATTTTCTATTTCAGATATAAACACAAAATTAGCAAAAAGGATTTCCGGGTCTTGCCAATGAGTTTGAAAAGTTTGTTAAAAATGAAAAAATCTCACAAGTAATAACTTGTAAGGTTATAATTATTGATGTGGACCCGAACGGAGAGGTGTCGAACTTTTTGCATGAGGATTTTGCTTCCCTAGAGAATTTTATGGATGTTCAGAAACGAAATAGGAAGCTTAAAATGTAACAGCTATTTTTAAATAAATGCAGTCGAAAATGGAGATTGTGAGTGGTTTTTGTGTTGTTAACCTTCACTTTGTTACAATAAACACTGTATTTATCCTTATTTTTATTACAAAATAAACATACAATTACCCTCATTTTGTTACAATCATTATTATCTTTAACCCATAAACTAAGTAACTGTTGGGGAATTGTTTTTTAGAATTATTATAGCGTATTTTTTGGTTAGCCCAGGCGAATTTGAGCGTCCCGGTGGCCCGGGATAAGGAAAATTCAACGCAGGATAACCGAAACCAGCCTGCCGGCTGGCAGGTAAGACCGCATAATAAAATAAAAGGATAATTTCCTAATAGTTACTAATACAGTAAAATAAATGTTTAACAGAGATATAATAGAGGAACTAAAAAAGTGGGCGGGAAAAAGCAGCCGAAAACCTCTTGTATTAAGAGGAGCAAGACAAGTTGGAAAAACCACTGCGGTAAAGATGTTTTCGAAGGAATTTGACCAATACATTTACTTCAATCTGGAAAAAAACGAAGAAAGAGAAATCTTTGATTGGGAATATCCTTTTAAGGATTTGCTTACAGCATTATTTATTTATTCAGGGAAAAAACGAAGGGGAGGAAAAACATTACTATTTATAGATGAAATTCAAAACTCGCCAAAAGCTATTGCCCTGTTGCGATATTTTTATGAAGAAGCAAACGATCTTTATGTAATAGCAGCAGGATCCTTGCTTGAAAGTATACTTGACCGGAAGGTGTCTTTTCCTGTAGGACGTGTTGAGTTTATGGCTGTCCGTCCATTTTCCTTCAGTGAATTCCTAATTGCAAATAATAGCCAGTTAGCTGAGGCTCTAAAGCAAACCAATGTGCCTGGTTTTTTACATAATCAGTTTGTTGCCTGGTTTAAAAAGTATACAACCATAGGAGGTATGCCTGAGGTTGTGAAAGAATATGTCGAAAAAAACGAAGATATTACAGCACTTAACATCGTATATGATAGTCTTATAACGTCTTACATAGACGATGTAGAGAAATATGCAGGCTCCCCAGCTCAAATACCTTATATCCGTCATGTAATTGCAAATGCGTTTCGTGAGGGAGGGAAAAAAATTACCTTTGAAAAATTTGGTGATTCCGGTTATCGTTCAAGAGAAATGAGAGAAGCCTTTCGCGTGGTTGAAAAGACCATGTTGATTCATCTTGTACATCCTTGTACTTCAACAGAATTACCTGTGGCTCCTGTAATAAAGAAAAAACCACGTTTGCATATCGTCGATACCGGTTTGATAAATCATTCCCTTCAGATTATGGGAACCTTAGTATTCGATAAAAATATTAATGATGCACACCGTGGAATTATTGCAGAACATATTGTAGGACAGGAATTGCTTGCTTCCAAGTCTTCAATAATGAACAAGCTGAACTTCTGGACACGCGAAAAAGCGGAATCCAGCGCGGAAGTAGATTATGTTCTGCCTTACAAGGGGAATATAATACCAATTGAAGTTAAGGCCGGTGCTATTGGTAAGTTACGTTCACTGTTTCGATTTATGGATGAAGCACCTCACTCTACAGCAGTGCGTGTTTACCAGGGGGAGTATTTGGTACAACAGGCTAAAACTCTTGCCGGTAAAGAGTTTACTCTTTTAAACATCCCTTTTTATATGGTACACAGAATTGAACGGGAACTTGATAAACTAATAGTAGTTATGCCCTGAAAAATGAAACTGTTTATATTCAGAACTAAAATACTTATTATTGGAAAGGGCCACTTACATAATGCTTTATTACATTTCTGGTTCTTATCTCACATTATGAAGTGGTTATCAAGATTAAGAGACTGGTTTGATTTGATAAAAGTTCGAACCTCATATTTGTTTGAATTAATGGTGATTAGGGTGTTTTTTAGGAAATATATCCTGTTGGGTTATACTAGTAAAAAACTCCGTAATCACTTTATTGATGCGGAGTTTGGAAGCATCGTGAACCCAGGCGGAAAAGTATCGAACTTTTTGGTTGAAAATCATAAGTTGCCGGAAAGTTTCATTGAAGTTCAGGATAGTTTAGATTAAGGTTTAATGTTTTTGGAAATGATTTTACTTTTTATTGAAAACATTCCTTTTCAATGAAGTTGTCAAAAGTTAAATGATAATAGTATGCCATTGAATGGAAAAATTGTTTTTTTGACTCTCCCTCTCCTGCTTACAGCAGGCAAGTATCCCTCTCTTCTCTAAGCTACCCTTTATACACATCTTTTATTTGGTAATAACAATCCATTTTATCAACATTTAAATGTAAAATATTCAATTTTGAATACCCAATATT
>JANQII010000232.1 GCA_028282195.1 Prolixibacteraceae bacterium | reverse complement strand
ATCTGCGCATAGCATCGTTCTGTAAACGATTTTTTAACGAAGCAGAAAGGAAAAAGGGAGATGAAAATAAGGTTCGGATTTATGAATTGAAGCACTAGTTACTTTCGATTACAGCACCATCTTCACGATATAGTTCCACGGGTTTATCCAGTAATAGAGCCAGTACAGTCATGCGTTTGTCTAGAATATGATCTGGTACATTGATGTATGTAATTCCCGGATAATGGCTCCAAAAAACTTTCCCAACAACTTTATGGGATAGTTTAGTACCGTTGCCAACCACCCATATACGGTTAATTTTATTTTTTAAGCCTCGAACTACCACTTCCCCATTTGGATTCCCTTTTACAAACAGGTAAAGAATCTTTTTGTCTTTTGACAATGTTGTTGGGCCATAGAAATGTTCTTTCGGGATACCGGAGATGGTACCGTAAATTGCTTCTTTGTGCTTGCTTGTCCATTCTCCCAATTCCGTTAAAATATTAATTTGCTCGTCGGGGATTGTTCCATCAGCTTTTGGGCCAATATCAAGCAATAAATTTCCACCATTGCCAATTACATCAGCAAAAATCCCAATGATTTGATCTGTAGTTTTGTAGTTATGGTCATTTTTCTGGAAACCCCAGGAATCATTCATGGTCATACACAATTCCCAGTATTTACTCTTTGGTTTGGTAATTGGCATTCCTTGTTCGGGTGTTGCATAATCGCCGTACCCTTGTAAACGCGAGTTAATGATTGTATTTGGATTTCTATCGAGGAGCATTTGCCTAAGCTGAGGCGCTTGCCATTCTTCTGCAGTGTGTTCCCAGTCACCATCAAACCAAAATAAATCAGGATTATAGTTCTTCGAAATTTCTTTTAACTGACCCTGATAGTAATTTAAAAATTTATCCCATCGTTTGGGCTCTTCTGAAATTTTGTAGCGCTTGATTTCTCTTGTAAAATGAGTGTAATCGCTGTAAGACCAGTCAGGTAGTGAATAATAAATTCCGACTTTTAAATCGTTATTCCTGAGCTCATTTACAAATGGGGTAAGCACATCACGTTTAGCCGCAGAACCTTTTACTGCATTAAAATCTCCGTGTTTCGTATTCCACAAAGCAAAGCCATCGTGGTGTTTTGAGGTAATCACAGCGTATTTTGCACCACTATTTTTAATTAATTCAACCCATTTTGCAGGATCATATTTTTTAGCAGTAAAACCTTCAGTTTGCTTTAAATAATCTTCATGAGAAATATAACCATTAAAAAATGACCAGGATTCATCGATCCCATTAACAGCGTACAGACCCCAATGGATAAAGATTCCCAGCCTGGCATCCTTAAACCACTGCATTTTTGCTTCATTTTGTATGGAATCTTTTTGTTGGGCCATTGATAAGAAGCTGGCAAAAATAAAAAAGGTGATTAGCATTCTTTTCATCATCGTGTATTTTAGAAATAAGAAGTTGGTGTCTGGTAATTTATTAATCCCTAAAAGGAAGTAACCCGGGCTTAAAAGCTAAAGATTACTTCACTTTGTACGAATTGTTATAAAAGATGATTCTGTTTATTGATCAATTTTCATTTTAAAAGCCCATGCATATTTGGAAGGTGGGTTTTTTCGTAATGATGCGGGCACATAAATCAATACGCCATTGCCTGATTTTTTCCACTTTAGAGCAGTTTTAGAGCCCAGTAAGTAAACTTTGCTTCCCACTTTGGGTTGAAACGAATGAACCATCACCTCTGCCGGCAATTGAGTTTGTCCTTCTTCAGCCAGATAAATGGCAAACAAATCATTTGTATCTTTCTTTTTAGAAAAGCAGATATTTGCCTCTTTGTATGGAGCAATTGAGCGCGTTGAGTAGATTGCTTCGCCATTAACGTCAATCCATTTGCCCATGTTTTCCAGAAGGGTGTAGGCGTTATCATGCCAGGTTCCATCAGGGCCGGGGGCAATATTATAAAGCAAGTTTCCACCTTTGGCAACAATGTCTATCAGCATATGAATGGCCTGTTTACCTGTCATGTATTTGGCGTTAGGGGAATACGACCATCCGCCACCAGCAATAATGCATGATTCCCAGGGGTAGGGAAGAGCCTTCTCAGGAACACGGTTCTCGGGTGTCAGGTAATTTTGGTTGGGCCCTTCTACAGCACGGTCAACTACAATTAATCCAGGTTGTTTTTTCCTCATCTTAAGTTTTAGTTCATCCATGCGGATATCCTGATTTATGGCATAAGTTTTAAGAAAACCTGAAGAAGCCAGCATGGCTTTCTTGGTTAAAGAATGCTGAATTTCTTCTTTTTCAACTTTGGCTACCCAGCCGCCATCAAGCCACATAATGTCTAGTTTTCCATAGTCAGAACAAAGTTCCAGCATTTGATTATGTGTAAACTGCACAAACTTCTCCCATTTTTCAGGATATGCTTCAGGATCGTAGTTCACATTTCTGTTAAAAGGTGGAAAATATGGATCCCAATAGTAATCAGAATGCCAGTCTGGCTTTGAGAAATAAGCTCCAGCCCACAAACCTTCACCCCTAAAAGCATCAAAGATTTCTTTGGTTACATTGGCTTTAGGGTTGGTATGAAACGGGCATCCATCATCAGTAATTTTGTAATCCGTGAACTGGGAGTCAAACATACAAAAGCCGTCATGGTGCTTAGTCGTGAAAACAACGTATTTCATTCCAGCTCGATTCGCAGCTTTCGCCCATTTTTCAGGATCGAACTTAACCGGGTTGAAAGTTGATTTCAGCCCTTCATATTCTTTTACATATTCATAATAATTCTGTGGATTTAACCCTTTTCTACGCTGACACCAACCATAGTCTTCCGGGCAAATAGACCAGGATTCTACAATTCCCCACTGGCTGTAAGTGCCCCAGTGCATAAGTAGACCAAATTTCATATCCTGCCATTCTTCTAATTTTTGCAGAACTAAAGGATCAGTTTCAGGGTAATATTTTTGCGACATCTCATGATGTTGTGCAACTGCAGTAAGGCAAATAAAAGCCAATGCAAAAAGAAGTAAGTGCTTCATAAGTTATTGGGTTTAAATTGTTGTTTCTGCAAAATTAATAGAAAAACTAAAATATCATGACAATATAGCACAGGATAGTTGAATTTTGCTTCCAGATTTTTAATCGATAAAATTAGAAACGTTGAGGATTAATTGGGAACCTCCGGTTTTTTATGATGTAAATGTTTTTTGTATTCAGCACAATATCATGATTGTCTTAGTAGTTAATTTGAAGATAGTGCACTAATGTTTGTAATGTAGCTATATGGAATCAAATTCAGGATTACGCTTATTTAAACATAAAGGTGTTTCTTAATATATTCTGTTTTTTGCAGGATGATTGAGAATTTATGACATTTGTCACAATGACCAACTTCGTGAATTTGATTTAATTATAATGAAAAAATGATCTGATGTTAATAAATTATAAAATACATATCAGATTTTATAAACTAGTTCTGGATTTTAATTTTAAGGAACAATATTTGAATAATTAGCCAACTTAAATTAAAATTTTAAAAAGAGAATATCAAACTAGATTAATAATGAATATTTACGGATTGATAGTTGAACTAACAATTACCAGTAAATAGATTTACCTAATAAATATAATATAACTAATTACCATGAACGAAAGAAATAAGAAGAGGACAGGAACTCTCATATCGATTCAGGATTCGCTTGTGAAGGCACGATTCTATGATGATGTGATTATGGGGGAGACTGCAGGGATTTCGGTTGATGGCAAATTGCTTCAAGCTGAGGTGCTACAGATAGATCCTGATCCGAAGAATGCAGATGCTGGAATTGTGGAGATGCAGGTGTTTGAAGATTTAACCGGGGCACAGATTGGTGACGAGGTGGAGTTTACCGGAAAACCTTTATCGGTACTTTTAGGACCTGGACTTTTAACAAGTATTTGGGACGGGCTTCAGAATCCGTTGTATAAGTTGGGAGAAAAAGATGCATACCTGGTTCCGGGAATGAAAGCCCCGGCGCTGGATGAAGAAAAGACCTGGGAATTTACACCAGGTGTACAAGTTGGCGACGAAGTAAGTGGAGGTGATGCTATTGGTTCGGTTCCGGAAGGAAGGTTAGACCATAAAATACTGGTTCCTTTTAATTTGGGCAAATGCAAGGTGGAAACCATCATTCAAAAGAGTTCAGTAAATATTACTGAGGTCGTTGCTGTGGTTTCTGATATACAAAATGTGAAACATGAATTGAAACTCGCTTTCCGTCAGGCTGTAAAAAATCCGATTCCATTTAAAGAACGGGTAATTCCAAGTAAAACCATTTCAACAGGTGTTCGTGTAATTGATTTTCTGGCTCCTGTCGGATATGGGGGGACTGTCGGTAATCCGGGACCTTTTGGTGCTGGTAAAACAGTTTTGCAGCACTCATTGTGTAAATATGCTTTGGCTGACATTATTATTATGGCAGCATGTGGTGAACGTGCAGGTGAAGCAGTAGAGGTATTTAAAGATTTTGCTGAGCTGGACGACCCTTCAACCGGCGATTCATTGATGAACAGGATGTGTATTTTTGGGAACACCAGTTCTATGCCGGTAGCTGCCCGTGAAGCCAGTGTGTTTATTGCACTAACTGTAGGTGAATATTACCGCTATCAGGGCTATAACGTGATCCTTTTGGCTGATTCAACTTCGCGTTGGGCACAGGCACTTCGTGAACGTAGTGGACGCCAGGGTGATATTCCCGGGCCAGAAGCTTTCCCCATGGATATTCCCGATCAGATTAAAGGGATGTACCAGCGTGCCGGAGCTGACGAGGGAACAGGTGGTTCGTTAACTTTTATCGGAACTGTTTCCCCTGCAGGAGGTAACTTCCAGGAACCGGTAACACAAGCAACAATGGATGCAACAGGTGGTTTCTGGGGCTTATCACAAGACCGTGCAGATGCAAAAAAATATCCGGCTATTGACCCACTTGCATATACTTCTTCGGTTTATGACAGTTTTATTTCATGGACTGACCGCAATAAAATGTTGCAAACTCTCCACGAAGCAAATGGAATTGATCAAACAATCAGTACTATTGGTTTGAAAAAAGTTCCGGTTGAAAAATATGTACTTTATCAAAAAGGGCAAACGATTGATTTTTGTGTAATGCAGCAGGATGCTTTCCATAAGTTGGATGCGTGTACCCGCCCTGAACGCTTGAAGGTAATTAACGAGGCTGTTCAAAAACTCATTGATAGCCCGATTGAGTTTGGGAACTCTGAGATGGAAGACGAGGAATTGAAGGAATTGGTAAAAACCAGGTTCGATGAATTACGTCAATGGTGGAAAGACTGGAATAGCAGTGCTCAAAGTGAAGAGGAAATTACAGATCTTCCGAATAAAATTGAACAATTTACTTTACAAGGAGAGTACGCATTATGATACGAAAAGAAATAAATAAAATAAGTGAAGTGGGTAAGGCATTGATTTCTGTAGAAGGAAATCCGGGTGTGGCCTTAAACCACGTGGTAGAGCTGCTGGAAGCAAATACGAACCAAAGCCTTTCTTTTGCAAAAGCAATCAATATTACCGAAGGTTCAACCGTTTTCCAGGTATTTAATGGCACACAGGGACTGAGTACAAAAACCAAAATCCGCATGCACGAAGTTCCCCTGTCAGCAGGTTTTTCTTACAACATGCTGGGGCGTAGCTTCAATGGTGTTGGCGATGTGGCTGATGGAGGCCCCGACATAATTTTTGAAAAACAGGTTTCAACCCGTTTAGATACATTAAACCCAACTGTTCGTTTAGTACCCAAACAACCTATGTGGACAGGTATTCCAATGATTGACGTATTTAATACGCTGGTAAAATCGCAAAAGATTCCAATTTTTGCCGGACCTACCGAACCATACAACCGCTTGTTATCGCAGATTGCACAGGGAGCTCAGGCCGATGTAATTATTTTTGCAGGTATTGGTTTGAAGTTCGACGAGTACCACTACTTTAAAGAACAACTTTCGCAATCGGGAAATATTGATAAAACAATTATGTTCTCTCATCTGGCAGGCGATTCGCAGATTAAAGGATTAATGCTGCCCGATGTGGCATTAAGTGTAGCCCGTGAATTTGCCGATCAGGGAAAAGATGTATTGGTGCTGCTAACCGATATGACCAATTGGTCGAATATTTTGCGTAATGTTGCCAACTATCAGGATCAGATACCTTCGTTGCAAGGTTATCCGGGATCTTTGTATTCCGAGCTTGCCAAACGTTATGAAGTAGCTGCCGACATTGAAGGTGCAGGTTCTATCACCATTATTGGAGCTACAACGCTTGAATCACTGGAAGATCCTGTTCCTGATAATACGGGATATATTACTGAGGGACAATTTTTCCTTGAAAACGGAAAATTGAAGTTAGCACGCTCGCTTTCTCGATTAAAGCAACAGGTGAATGGCGATACCAGAAGCGATCATCGTCCAATAATGACGGCAATGGCTTCTTTGCTGGCTGATGCTGAAAAAGCTTATGAAGCAGCAGAGGTTGGTGCGGCCAACGACCCGTTCTCGCAAAAACTATTGCGTTACCGTGAAGATTTTATTGCAAATATGGAAGAACCTTTTGGCGACTCCGTTGGGCTTGAAGCTGCACTTGACAGGTGCTGGGATATTTTGAAAAGGCATTTCGAACCGACCGAAACCGGGTTGAGTAAAAAGCTTATCGACCAATATTGGAATTAACCACTAATCGAGAACCAAAATGAAACACAATAAAGAAAATTTAGAAGGAATTGTTTCCAAACTAAAGGAACAGGGGATTAACGCAGGAGAGGAAGAAAAACAAAAGATAATTGAGAATGCTAAAGCAGAGGCTGCAAAGCTGATTGCCGAAGCCAAAGCCAATAGCGAAACAATTATAAAAGAGGCTGAAATCAAAGCCGTACAAACGGAAAAGAACGCGCAGACTGCCATTGCACAAGCCTCACGTGATATGGTAGAAGCCACAAAAATAGCCGTACTCAAATACCTTAAATCGGTATTTGGTGCCGAGTGTAAAACTTTGTTTACCGAATCACAATACCTTCAGGAACTTCTGAAGGCAGTAATCGGTTCAATTTCAGGTAAAAAATTGCTTAAAGTTTCACCTGAAGTTCAAAAAGATATGGAAGCTTTTTTATTAAAGGCATCATTAAATGATGAGGTAACGCTTGTGCCTTTATCGCAGAGTAAGGCTAAAATAAAAATGAAGTCGGAAGGTAAAGATGGGGTTAGCTTTGTGTTAAGTGCCGAAGATGTGGAAGAAGCGTTGTTCTCATTGTTAAATAAAGACCTGGTTGATCGTATTACAAAAGCTCAGGAGGAGTAATTATGTCAAACATGGTATATCTTATGACTAGTTTGCCATCGTTGACCTTTGGCCAGGAGCCGCCAATTTCAATGGATGAATTTAATGAAGATGCAAGGAACCAACTTTCTGCAAAACACTTCAGAACATTGACATTGGTTGATTTGGAAAAAATGGATGCAAAAAAAGGGGGAATAAAAAGTGTATCGACATTGGTAAATGATGTAAAACACGACCTTGCTGAAGTACGTAATGCTAAAAAGCAAAACCGTCAGGTTATGTTCGGACGTTTGCCCAAAGCAGTACTTTCGGGAAATCCCCTGCAACGAGAGGAAAATATTATGAAATGGCAGTGGGAAGAACTGGATACCATTGAATCGGGTAAAACATTTACCTTAACCGAAGTAATGGTGTACAAGTTGAAACTGCAAATTTTATTACGCTTGCAGTCATTTGATAAAAGTAAAGGGGCCGAGGTATTGGCATCGGTGGTAAATCCGTCGAAAAACGAGGAGGGTAAATAATGGCAGGTATAAAAATTAAATATACAAAAACAGAACGTGCCCGTCAGAAAAAAATCCTGAAGGTATCGGAACGGATGCTGCCTTTGTTTGAAGCGATGGAAAAATCATTAATGGCCACCATTAATACCATTGCAGAACGAATTGAAGAAATTCGTGAGCAAATTGAAAGAAACCGAAAAGCAGCCGAACCGTGGACTGCAGTAATGAACGACTCGTGGGTGAATATGGATGAATTTATTTCTGTAAATAAAATTATTACCAAAGCAGTTGATGTTGCAGGGGTACGTGTTCAGCAATACGAAAGAGTTGATTTTAATGTGACCTTGCCCAGGGAAGAAACACCTTTATGGGTTGACGATGCCATAGAATTAATGCAAGAGCAATTGCAATTGCTGGCCGAAATTGAGTGTTTACTGGAACAGATTGATCTTTTGGAAGAAGAGCTGCTTGATGTAAGGGCGCGGGTAAAACTTTTTGAAAACCGTCGTATTCCGAATGCAAAAATGGCAATTCGAAAAATCGGTCAAAAACTGCAGGATGATGAACGTCTTACCATTGCCACTGCTAAAGTAGTAAAAACCAGTAAGAAGGAAGGGGCTGGCTTATGATTGCACAAATGAAAAAATTAATGCTTTTCATGCCGCACACAGCAGTGGATATTGATGCAGAACTTACCGCTTTGGGGAAACTTGGTGTAATGCACATTATGCCACTTCAAGCCGTTAAGCACCAGTCTATAGAACGTGTTGCTGCCCGAATAGAGCAATTAAGAAAGGCAATAGCTGTACTTGACCGTTTCGATGAGCTTGAATCTTCTGATTCCGGGCATCCTGAACCCGAGGATTATTCAAAATTGGAAAGAGGTGAAATTTTTCTGATGGAGAAAGTCCTGGAAGCAGAAGAACAGCGAAATCACCTGAAATATTTAAAAGAAAATTTAACCCGGGATGTGGAGTGGTTTAAAAACTGGGGGAACATTACTTTAAAAGATATAAAGAAACTCAATGACAAGGGAGTATGGATTAAACTATTCTTACTGGAAGAAAAGGAACTAAAACGAATAGCCCAACGTGAAGACATTCAGGTAGTGGGTAAACTGGGCGAATTGACCCAGGTAGTTCTGTTAAGCAGCAATGCCGATGAAAGTCTCGAGTTTCAGGAGGTTGTTTTTCCTGAGGCAGACCAGGAGCGCACTGCAGAGTTGCTGGGTAAAACTAATAAAGAGCTGGAACAGAATACGCAGCTTTTACTTCTTTTAAATAAACAGAAAAGTGTGTTACTGGATGGGTTAGATGAACGTAACCGGCGGTTTGACATTCGAAATGTGCAATTTGGCGGTATCGAGTTCAATCAACATGTTCGTTTTTGGAAAGGATTTATTCCTGTAGAAGCCGTTGATAAATTTGTTGAAACAGCCGAAGAACATCACTGGGGGTATGTAATAGAAGACCCACTTCCGGCAGAAATGGAAGAGGTACCAACATTGGTGAAAACGCCTCGTTGGGCTAAACGGATTCAACCTGTAATGGACTTTATGGGATTGGTTCCAGGCTACAAGGAAATGGACGTTTCCAGGGTATTCATGGTATTTTTCACCTTCTTTGCAGGTATTTTAGTAGGCGATGCCGGTTACGGACTTGTTTTTCTGTTGGCAACGTTTTTAGTTCACAGGAAACGTAAGTTTAAAAAACAAATTGAGTTTGGCTTGCTCTATACACTTTCTACATCCATCATGTTTTGGGGAATACTTACCGGAACCTATTTTGGCTCTGAAGCTATTGCTGAGCTTCCGGTCTTACGGAGTTTAAAAGTTGCATCACTGGCCAGTTTTGGTGGAGACGATTTGTTTATTCAGAAACTAATGTTCCTGATTGGCGCTGTACATTTAACCGTAGGACATTTACAGGTAGCCTGGAAATTCAATAACAGCGTAAAAGCCATAGCTCAGTTGGGTTGGGTAGCTATTATCTGGGGTTTATTCCTTATTGTAAACCAGATGGTGTTGGGAATTGAAGCTCCGGCAATTATGACCTGGCTGTTTATCGGTGGGGCATTGCTTGTGGCACTGTTCTCCAAACCTGGCCCAAATATACTAAAAGGCATGGTTGCTTCTTTGGGAAGTTTGCCTCTTAGCATTATCAATGGCTTTTCCGATATTATCTCCTACATTCGCTTGTATGCAGTGGGCTTATCAACAGTTTTAATGGCGGCAAGCTTTAACCAAATGGCCATTGGTGATGGTGTTACAACGGTCGTTTCAGGTATTATAGCAGTTATCGTATTAATACTTGGGCATGGCTTAAATATGATATTAGCTGCAATGGCAGTAATCGTTCATGGTGTACGCTTAAATATGCTTGAATATGCCGGACATGCCAATGTTGAGTTTTCGGGAAATGAATACAAACCATTCAATTTGAAAAACAAAAAATAAAATAAAACTAATAAAATCGAATAACATGACTTTAACAACAATTTTAACAACAGTAGTAACAGGATTTGGTGGACACGCCATCGCTTTAGGTATTGCAGGTGTAGGATCGGCAATTGGAACAGGAATTGCAGGAATGGGAGCTGTAGGGCTTTGGAAACAATCAATTAAAGACAAGAAAAAACTTCCTGCTTTGGCATTGGCAATGGTTGGTATGCCATTAAGCCAGGTAATTTATGGTATGATTTTTATGAATACAATGATTGGTGCAAACCTTAACCCTGATAGTTATACAAACCAGATGATTTGGGCAGCTTTTATTGGTATTGCAATTGCTGCTTCAGCAATTATGCAAGGCAGGGTAGGTGCAGCTGCTTGTGCAAACCTGGCAGTTGATGATAAACAAGGGGCAGGTATGTACATTGCCGCCATGGGTATTATCGAAACCGTTGCGCTACTTGCTATGGTATTTGGTATGGGTGGCATCCCAGGCGCATAGTGTAGAGGGTTATAAATAGTTTTATATAACTGAAAGCAGTTTCTCAAGAGAGGAGCTGCTTTTTAATGCGGTATTTATATCGGGAAATGAAAATAAAAATCCCTCTGTAAGTTAACGTGAGTTTTGGATTCAATAAATTGTTTTTCAATGGTTTATGGTGTTAGTCTGTATTGATCTCTATTCGCGTCTTTGCGGGTTCTTATGTTCCTTT
>JANQII010000229.1 GCA_028282195.1 Prolixibacteraceae bacterium | reverse complement strand
GGACATCCATTTTAGAATAAAACAGGACTACCGGATTGCCGGATAATTAGATATTGAGAATGACCAATCATCAATCAAGGGCCAAGCCTTTCTTAAACCTGTAACCCGCAACCCTAAACACATAACCCACAACTTTTTAAATTGATCCTCAGAATATTCCTGGATTGAAATCATTTGAGTCAGCACGAATTTATACTTTCCGGAATAGAAATGGTAAAAATGACCAAAAAGAACCCACTAAAATTCCTATGATAACTCCATTCAGGTTATTGCATAAATTGGCTGCTTCATGTAAATATTCCAGTATATAAAAGTATCCGTGTAAACAACAGGCACGACAAAAACCCTAATAATAGTTTAATCTTCTTAAATATTCCCCGGGGGTAATGCCTTCCTGTTTTCTAAACGTTCTGTAAAATGATTCATTAGTCCTAAATCCACATTGCGAATAATATTCTGACAGGATAAAATTTCTTCCTGATTTTATTTCCTTTTTTATTAATGATTTAAAGTGGTTTATCCTGTATCGGTTTAAAAGCCCCTTAAAGTTTGTATCGCCATATAAACTCAAAGCCATGTAGGTATAATTCCTGTTGGTACCTAAATATTTAATAATATCCCTCTGTTTTATTTCCGGATCAAGATACAACGATTGGGATTCAATAATATAAATCATTTGCCAGTATAATTTGTAAAACTTAATTTTTTTGTCTTTTCCCGAAACTGCTTTTTTATTGTCATTCCTGCTTTTTCCCCTGGTCCTGAAAATAAATTGGAGTATACCTTTTTTTCTTCGGGTAGGATTGGTCAGGTGTTTGTACTTATTACCAGAACTGGATTTTAATAGCCGTTTGTTTAGTAACGGCTTGAGATTTGCTTCCTGGCCGGACCACGTCTTTATCAGCTTTATCCCTTTTAATTTATTGGATAAAGCCTGGGCACTTCTGGTTAATTTGACTTTAATCCTGTCCAGCAACTTATCCGGCTTGACGTTTTCACTTCTTGTGGTGTTCTCCCTGTGTAATTGAGGGGCAGTTCCGGCAGAAAAAAATGTACCTTCATCCGTATTGATTTCATTTGGCCTGAGGGTTTGGAATGCCATTTTCCCCGTCCCTGGAACCGGGCTAAAAGATGAATTAATTGAATTGAGCATGACTTTTTAGTTTAATTTAACTTAACTCTTATTCAATTTATACATTTAAGAGTGATTTATTTCACCTTCTGCTAACTTAATGTACCTCAACAAAACCTCAACAAAAACACACAAATCGCATGTAGTCAGATTATTAGACTATGTGTTTTTGCTTGCTGGCTTGGGTTGATTTCTGTGAAAAAACTAATTTGAAATGCAAATTTCGCAAGCATTACTGCATTTCTATCAATTTAGTGGTCAGGTTTTGTTCAGCGGATAGTTTCATTTTCTTCCTAATCCGGTGACGAATTGTTTCCAGTGAACGGGTTGAGATCCCGGTAATCAATGATATGTCTTTTGTTTGCATGTTAAGACTTATTAAAGCGCAAATTTGCAACTCGCGTGGGCTTAATGTTTTATATTCTTTGACAAGCTTGTTGTAAAAACCGGGATTAGATTTGGTAAAGAGGTCCTCAAACTCATCCAACGGGTTGTAAGAATATGATCGCTTTGCATCGCGCAGGAGTTTTTTATATTCGTCACCGTCATTTTTCTTCTTAAATTTGTCGCCAAAAACAATGAGCTGCCCGTTCATTTCACTCCAGACATTCTTTGATTTAGCCTTTGCAAGGGAATTAAAGATAAGTTCCTGGTTCATTACTTTCACCTCAAGCTTTCTTTTTTCCAACTCATCTGCTGCAATCCGGTTATCTTTTTTTACCTGCTCAATCTCCAATTGTTTAAGCTTGTTCTCTTTAGCTGCAAGCTGGTTCCGTTGTTTATAAATTTGCTGTTTCCTGCGAAATAGAATGGCAGTGAATACAATCAATATGGCCAGGGTGCACGATATAAGCAACCACAATATCCGCTGGTTTCTTTCCAGCATATGACTTTGCTGCAGGAGTTTTATTTCTGCTTCCTTCCTTTTGGTTTGGTATTTGGTTTCCAGCTCAAGCACTTTTTCGGCTGTGTTTTCCGCAGCTATACTATCGGATATCGCTATATACTCCTCAAAATAATTAATCGTATCATTTTCAGGTTTTCGAAGGGCCAGCTTTCCAAGATTGCCCAGGATGATTCGTTGGTATTCGGTAGTGTTGATATCCCTTGAAAGTTTAAGGGCCTCCTTATAATATGCCATAGCTTTAGTTTTGCTTCCATTGTATTCTTCGTTTTCAGCTAATCCAACAAGTCCTCTTACTAGCCCCATTACATGCTTATTGTCAACCGACCAACTACGAACTTTTTCAAAACATTCTTTAGCATCGTCGTATCTCTTAGTTTTGGAATATACGTATCCCAAATTATATGTAATTATAATCATCCCAAGTCCATCATTTTGACTTTTGCTTAACTTTAGTGCTTTTTTATAGCTGTTTATTGCTGATTCGTAATCCCCTTGATTTTTATGCAAATTCCCTAGGGTGTTTAGGTTTTGTTTTAAACCTACCAGGTTGTTTAAAGAATCATTAACTGTTATGGCTTTATTTAAATATTCCAATGCTTTATCATATAATTTGAGTTTTATAAATGTATCGGCAATATTTCCTAAAGCAATTGCAGCATTACGGGCCTTAACATTGCGGGACCGTGCATATTCAGCATTATAATCAAATGCTTTTGTATAATAAACAATAGCCGAATCATACTTTTCTTCTGCATTGTAAATACTGCCCAGGCTGTTAAAGATTGCCATTGTGTATTTTCCCCCGGAAATTGAATCATGCTTGAGAGCCTTAAAAGCTTTTATTTTAGCCATAGAATGATTTCCCTGGACAAACAGGTTATTCGCTTGCGAAAACAAGACTTGCCCTGTTAAGTACGCATTGTCAGTTTTTTGTGCTACCATTAAAGCTTCATCAAAATAAGTATTGGATGTATCTGTCTGCCCCATTCCAGACAATATATCTCCTGCAATTAAGTATGCTCTAACCAATAGCGTATCATTATGGACCGAATCTTTTATTTGGATAACTTGATTGGCCAGGTAAAGAGCACTGTCGGGAGATTTGCTCACCAGTTTACCATCAAGAATCAATTTAAAATCTTCTAAAATTTTGCCGTGTTTGCTACTCATTCTTTTTCCGGTATGGTTACAGCCCAATACCCAAATAGTGCTTAATGCAATTAAAAAAATACAGGTGTTAAAGTTTTTACGATCTGTTATGAATTTACAAGGGGGGAATTTCCGGGGAATCCAATTGGTAAGCATGTGAATGGTTTTAGTTTCGTTAATAGTCATGGACCTGCATGCGGCTAATCCTTTTGGGGATCAAATCCTAAAGACAGCCGGGTTTCCTTGCAGCCCTTTCGATTTTTAAAAAGGTTTTTTTAATGGGTATACCCGATGCCCGAAAGTCGGTTTTAGGCATAATAAAATTAAACCTTGTAAGATGTATAGTGTCCTGCCGCATTACCACAACCTGGTGTTTGTGCTATAATCTTTCAAGAATAAGAGAATAGCTGGTTAAAAACATGAATCCCGTTTTTGAACAAACGCTTTTCGTATAACAAAAAAGCGTGGGAGCAAACCTGTTTTTCGCCTGGTTTTAACAAAACCATGATAAAATAGGAATGTCCACGCCCTTTTTGGGACGTAACACGGTATTGTTGTTATCACGTTATTGTCAGATTTGGCGAGCAACAATAGTTGTCTACGTTAATATTTTGATTTCTGTATGATTCTAATCCACCATAGGCTTTAAATTTATGGGTATCCATCTATTTACCCAACAGGTATTTTTCGCGGTCATTTAGTGTAATTTATCGTCATTCAGTTGTCAATTGTTGTTTTTTTAAAACAGAAATGACCATTATTGACTATCTAATGACCACTTTAAATGACATTGGGTAAACAAACGGACATTCATTTTAAATTTTATAATTCAACTTGTATTAAAGTTATGCATTTCATATCACTTTTCTCATATATTTTAAGGTGTTTTACGACCTTAATTTGTCATTGGTCATTGGTTATTGATCATTGGTCATTGGTTATTGGTTATTGGTTATTGATTATTGATTATTGGTCATTAGTTATTGGTCATTAGTTATTGGTCATTGGTTATTGATTATTGATCATTGATTATTGGTCATTGGTTATTGATTATTGATCATTGGTTATTGATTATTGGTCATTAGTTATTGGTTATTGGTCATTGGTTATTGATCATTGGTCATTGGTTATTGATCATTGATTATTGGTCATTGATCATTGATTATTGGATACCTGATATTTAAAGTCCGAAACTGGACCCAAAACCAGTAACCCGAAACCCGTAACTTGCAACCCGAAACCCATCCAAAACCACCATTCCGGACGAAACGCAGTGAAGATCCGGAATCTGTTTCGGCTAACCCAAACGCCTGCCAGGATATAAAACCCGTAACTCAGATACCGGATGCTGAAATCCGAAGCTCGAAGTCCGAGGACCGGAGATCGAAGATCGAACTTTTACTTTTTTCTTAACCGCAACGCGAAGGTTTCGCAAAGAACCTGGATACTTCGACTGGATATTGATTATTGGTCATTGGTTATTGATTATTAATCATTGGTTATTGATTATTGAATGCTGGATACCGGATATTTGAAGTCAGAAACTGAGCCCAAAACCCGCAACCCGTAACCCGCAACTCGAAACCCGCAACTCGAAACCCGCAACCCGCAACGCTCTCTCACCAACCCGGATTATGAAGTGAGCAAATGCTTCCTGTATAAAAAAAGCGTGGAATCACACTTATTTCTCGCCTGGTTCTGACAAAACCATGATAATACAAGTGTATCCACGCCTATTCCGGAATGTAACATCGTATTGTTGTTATCACGTTATTGTCAGATTTGGCGAGCAACAATAAAAAGTTACGTTATGTTTTTAATCATTAGTGCAAAATAATCTAATTTATCTTAATTTGAAAAAAATATAAGTTAAGTTATTAATAATTATTTAAATCAGTGAGAATGTAATCTCAGGATTCGGCAGCCACCGGAGAACTGAAATTAGCTAAGTCGAACTGATCCCGGAAACCAGCATCCGGCATCCAGTATCCATCGGTATGTTATAGGGGTGTCATCTTTTAAAAAGATGACACCCGTTGCTTACAAGAACCCATCATCCACAACCCGCAACCCGCAACCCGTTCCCAGTCACAGTATTCAGTTCAATATTTATCCAGCTTCGAGCTTCGGACTTCAAGCTTCCAACATGATGTTCAAAAAGCTCACGAATGTCCTGGTCGAACAGGCAGGCATTCGTTAATCAAACCGATGTATTTTCAATGCATAGTGGTTTAGTTTCTAAATACTCTTTAATCGTTGATTCATAATCGCTGCCTGATATAATAAATAGCATTCATCCCCTTGATTAAACCTCAGGCATTTTTTTTCAATTAAACAACTGGTCCTGCACCGGTTAACTGTAAGATGAACAATCTTTGCGTATTCACCCGGGGTTAACCCGGTTTTATGCTTAAATTGCCTGTAGAATGATTCATTTGTAGCAAAGCCGCATTGTGAAAAGATATCGGACAAAACATAGTTTCGCGAGAAAATAATATTTCTTTGAATAATAACTTTTGCATATTCAATCCGGTAGTTATTGATATAGGACTTAAAATTATTGTTCACGTACAGGCCTAATGCCTTATAAAGATAATTTCTGTTTGTACCTAAATATTTTATTACATCTGTTTGTGTTAAATGCGGATCAAGGTAAAGTTGCTTGGTCCTGAATAATTCATCCATCTGCTCATAAATATTTCGATACTTTTTTTGTTCATTGGATTGCTCCAGTTCGTTTGATGTCGGAACAACAATAAAATCAGCATCCTTTATCTTTTCGGCATATTGGCCGTTGTTTAATATCATTTGTTCTATGCTTTTCCTGTTTTTTTTTCGTTTGAACACAATGATCAACATACTTAGCAGGATAACAGATACGAGGATAAGGGATACGAGGATAATTACTGTCCGGATAGTGAATGTCGAAAGGGCTTTTTCTTTCCCAATTCCTTTATCACTGAAAGTCCAGAAAGTATTGTCGTTCGGGAGAGTTGGTCCCTGCTTGCTGTATTGTTCATGAACAAGGGGGGGAACTTCCCCGGTAAGTGTATCTGTTGGTATGGTAAATATACTGTCGTTGTTGTTCTCCGCCATACTGTTATCAGAATGGGAAATGCCGGAATTGCCGGCGTGCCATACACAATAGTCTAAATATTCAGTGTATTTTGCTTTGTCGTTCCGGGCAATATAAATACCTAATAAGGCCATATCCGAATAGGCCGGAATAATAGGGTTATTTTGTTTGAACGCTTGTTTTTTGGCACGGTTTAAGTGTAAAATGGCATCGTCCGTTTTCCCTGTCCCGATCAACGTAATACCTGTTAAGTAATCATATAACAGGAAAAAACCATCTTCTGAAACTGTCCTGTTGTTACCGGGATAATTTAAATAGCCGGTAGTACCATAATCGTTTTTCCCGGTAAATACCGATTTTAATACCTGGACGACAGACCTGCGGACCAGCGCATCAATATAAAATGAAACCGTATCATTTAGTGGCCCACCCATAGCAAGGGAATCACCCGGGAGATAGGCCAGTTTACGAATTGCCTCTATTTCCTGGAGGCTGTAAATAAAAGGGCCATTTACAACATTGGAGGGCCGCTCGTTGCTTACGTTCTTTCCTGCTTGTGCCCGCTCCTGAATAGCCAATATAAACGAAGGGACAGGATTTGCAAATGACTTCACGGGGGCTCCATTCCCCATAGCATTCATTTTGGGGCATCCCGTTACAGCAATGGCCACCACGGCATATAAGGATAAAAATAGTCCTACCCGTATAATAAGACCAGTTGGTGCATTTTTATTTTTCTTTATTTCCATCAATAAAATGTAAGCAAATAATTCAATTCTTGTTTGCTTTTTGATACTGTCAAAAATGCAACGTACAGGTAGCTAGGACTGTGGGATTTAAATTATCAAAAGAAAATGCTTAAATCGCACCATGTGATGCAATAATTTCATAAATGGGCAATGGCCACATTTTAGCCATACCATAAAATGCAAATATGTTAATCCCTTAATGCATTTATATCAATGACCCAAT
>JANQII010000078.1 GCA_028282195.1 Prolixibacteraceae bacterium | reverse complement strand
ATTGTTCACATATAAATCTTTTGAGAATTTAGCAGTGTGATTTTCGAGGGTTTTAATTCTTCTATAATCACTTCTTTTAAAATGTGTTTTAACCTTTAATAAATCAAAAAATCATAAATCATGAAAAAACTTAGTTTACTAACCGCTCTGATTTTTTCCTTTGCATTTGTAATGGCTCAATCGAATGAAAGTAATGTTGTACAAACAGCTAATGGCGCAACGACAAACTATGCAAAAGTTGAGCAAAAAGGGAAATCGAATACTTCTGATGTTACCCAAACAACTACTTTTGGGAATGCAGCCGTTCTTAACAAAACTCTTGTAAATCAGAATGGTAAATCAAATACTTCTACTGTTACTCAAACTTTTGAGACATCGGCAGGTTCCCCTGTTAATGATATAATGGTTGATCAGGATGGTGAAGGTAATGCAGCTACGGTTGTTTCACAAGCTTTTTACGGACATGACGTTGATGTTAAACAAGATGGTAAGTCTAACGTAGCAAACGTTAATGTAAAGCGTGATGGCAATACTGTAAAAGTTGTTCAAAAGGATGGTAATGTTAAAGGAAATGCTGATGTATTGGTAAATGCCATAGGTAGTAAGGCTGAAGTATTGCAAAAAAGTGGTAAAGAAAATAGTGCTACACAAAAAATGGGGGAATTTGATGTTGTTGGTGGTAACAATCTTATGATGATTGAGCAAGATGGTGGTAAAGGAAATAGTGCTAACCAGTTTTTACTTAACTCAGGTCATATGGAAAGTGTTGACAATACTCAAAAAATAATACAAAAAGGAGGTGAAGGTAATACTGCAACTCAAAGAGTAGGGGAATGGGTAGGTCGCGAAGTTATCACTTCAAATAACAACTATGCTAAAACTACGCAAGACGGTGGTAATGGTAATGTAGCATTGATTGAACAAATTAAGAACGGTCATACGGCGGTTCAAGAGCAATATGGCGGTACCGGAAACCATGCTGAAATTAAGCAAACCAATGGATGGCTTGCACCAACCGGAGCTATAAGTTATCAAACTCAAAAAGGTGCCGGGGGCAACAAAGCAATTGCAAATGTATTTAACGGCAATGGAAAAAGTGAACAGTATCAAGATGGTAAAGACAACTACTCAAGAGTTGCCCAGGCCGGAAGTGAGAACTTCATTAAAACCAAACAACTTGGTAATGAAAACTCAGTATTTGCACAAACTACAGCTGGAAGCTTGAATGATATTAATGTTCTTCAGGATGGTAAAGGTAACTCTGCCGCAGTTAAGATTGCCCATGGAAATAGTAATAAGGCAATTGTAGATCAGGACGGAAATTGGAATACTATAGGAAGTGGAGACTGGAAAGAAGATGGTATTTTCCAGGAGTGTGGAGATGGCAATTACGCAAAAATTACTCAAAAAGGAGATCATAATGATGCTTCAATTTATCAAAAAGGTGATGATAATATTGGTACCATCACTTCAACTGGTAATGGAAATATGGGTTCGATTATGCAATT
Organism: Prolixibacteraceae bacterium; assembly: GCA_028282195.1. Taxonomy (GTDB): domain Bacteria; phylum Bacteroidota; class Bacteroidia; order Bacteroidales; family Prolixibacteraceae; genus Sunxiuqinia. The sequence continues at coordinate 4,703 of JANQII010000078.1, read as the reverse complement.
TGGAGGAATGAATGAAGCTATTGTTCTTCAAAGTAACTAATTTTTGCAAATGAAACATTAAATATTCATGTTTCAAGTATTTAAAATATTGTTAAGCCCTGCCTATTCATTAACAGGTAGGGCTTAGTTAAAATTTATACAAGTAGCGTTTTTTAGAAATCTATATTTATATGGTTGATTTTAAATATTGTAGGCTTCATTTAATTGTTTGTTCAGTTAAATTTAAAATAAACAATTGTTGATATGATTGATTAATTTCATTAAATTTGTATAGCTTCAGTATTTTGGTTTATTGTATACTATTTTTATAAAAGTTACTTCACCAATGTAAAAAAATATTATCATGAAAAGGATTTTTTATGTAGTACTTTTTTTTATGTGTACAAGTGTTCTCATGGCTCAGCAAGTTCAGGTACAATCAAGCGATGTAGATCAAATAATTGAGGATAATATTTTAAACTTTCAGCATTTGTTTATGGGTGATATCGTTGATAGTAATGATATTATTCATACAAATTATAAAGACGGAAATTTCTCTTATTCGCTTCAGTTTGGGACAAATAACAAAATAATGGTGAGCCAGGAAGGTGTGAATCTTTTTTCAGAAGTAATTCAGTTTAATCTAATTGGTAAAGGAAATGAAGCCAATTTATGGTCGGTAGGAAAAAATACAATTAGTTCTGTTGTTCAACTGGGAACAGGAAATGTTGTGAATAGTTTTATTGAAAATGTAGAAAATGAAAGTAAATTAGTATTGGCCAGGCAACTAGGACGTAATAATGAAATTAATGTCGCACTTTTAAATGATAATAACCCGCTGCGTGCTGCCGAAATAAGACAATTTGGTCAAGGTAATAAATTATCACTGGTTTCTGATTACGACTGGCAATATTCAGGTATATCTGTTACACAACGTTCGGGCTGGAATGGACAAGGAATGACAGTCAATCTCTATCAATCGGCTTTTAGTTTCCCAATGGTTAGCAATCATTAGCATTGTATGAAGATACTTCTTCTAATAATATCCTTAATTTTATTTTCGTCATTTACTTATTCTCAGAATGACCATAACACGATCGATTCCACAAAAAATAAAATGGCTCCAACCCCGGCTCCTGAATCTTTGCAAAATTTTTTTCATAATTTAATTGAGGATGAAAAGGTTGACAGTGAAAAGGATATCGTGGTTGAAATTGATGGTCTTTTATTTGACGAAACTTTAACAAAATCAGGTCGTGATTTTTACGATTTGTTTTACAATAATTGGGTAGCACCACCTCAATCAAAAAATTATTCAATTTTTATCAAGGAAAAACCTTTCAGGATGTTTACTACTATTGTTGAAGTGAAAATTAATGAGACCATGGTTTTCCAATCTATTCTCCAACCCAGATATGCTTACATCGAAAATTTATCGCAACAGGCAATTGACCGGGTAAGCAGAATGCTTGCAAATTATGACGAAATAATGAGGCAGTTAGATGGAGATGATAAATCCGGTACAGGAATCTACTAATAAAATTATTCATATGCAGAAGTTAATTTACCCATTGTTCTTTTTGTTTTTACTCTTAACAGTAAAAACCCAGGCACAGGATTTAGTTTATACACCCAAAAATCCCGCTTTTGGAGGCAATACATTTAATTATCAATGGCTACTTAGTTCAGCACAGGCACAGGATACTTATGAAGACGACAGCAGGGATCTTTTTGAAAGTAGTTTTGATCGTGATCCCGTTTCGGATTTTGAAGAAAGTCTGAACAGACAGATTTTAAGTCAGCTATCCAGGCAAATTGTATCTAACCAATTTGGAGAAGATGTACTGGAAAATGGTACTTATGTATTGGGAGATTATCAAATTGAGATTGGTGATGCTGATTCAGGCATAAATATTTCGATACTCGATACAAAAACCGGGGCTACAACAACTGTCTCAGTTCCAAGTTTTTAAATTATTACTATACCTATGCGATATTATAATTTATTAAAAGCAACATCAATTTTCTTACTATCTCTACTCCTGACTTCATGCGGCGCGTATTTTCATCAACCGTTAAAACCGCAGCCTGCAACTTTGGGATATGAAACGCAGGCAAAGAAAGATTTACTATTGTTGCCAAAACCGCAAGAAAAGATTGTTGCAGCTGTTTACAAGTTTAGAGACCAAACAGGGCAGTATAAACCATCTTCAACAGGTGCCAGTTGGTCTACTGCTGTTACCCAGGGGGCAACAACGATCCTTATACGGGCTTTGGAAGAATCCGGATGGTTTGTACCGATTGAACGTGAAAACATGAGCAACCTTTTAAATGAAAGGAAGATTATACGTTCAAGTCGTCAACAATATGAGGGAAATTCAAACACGCTTTTACCTCCCTTGCTTTTTGCAGGGATTATTCTGGAAGGAGGTATAATTTCATATGAAACCAATGTAATGACAGGAGGGGCCGGATTACGATATTTTGGCTCAGGTGCTTCCTCTCAATATCGGGAAGATCGGGTTACCATTTACCTCAGGGCTGTTTCTACAAGCAATGGAAAAATACTTAAAACAGTATATACAACAAAATCAATTCTTTCCCAGGAAGTAGATGTTGGGGTGTTTCGATATGTTAAATTTAAAAGACTGCTTGAAGCAGAAACCGGATTTACATATAATGAGCCAACAGAACTGGCAGTTACTGAGGCTATCGAGAAGGCTGTAGAGGCCATGGTGATTGAAGGTGTTAATGATAACCTTTGGGCTTTGGAGAATCCATCCGATACTGCAAGTAATTCTTTTGAGCAATACCAAAAAGATAAAGCAGAAAGCCTGAGCACTGACCACATTGGAAGAAGATTTGATCAGCAGAATAAAAGAGGGGTTTTTGCTATCGGTATGGAAGGCGGCGGACAGTTTTATGATGGTGATTATGAGACTGGTGAAATTCGTCCGGTAGGTTCATTTAGCCTTGCAAAATCAGTAGGTGACTTTTTTAGTATTGAACTGGAAAATTCAATTGGCCTTTTACACTCAGAAAATTTATTTAATTCTCAAGAGGCTGTGAGTATGCTTAATTTGAATTATACTTTTACACCTTATCAACAATTTTCTCCTTATACATTTGCCGGAATAGGTGCGATACATGATTGGGGAAGTCCGATCGGTCTGTCAAAAAAAGAATATATCCCGATTCTAGGTTTTGGTGGAGGGGTTGAATATATGTTCTCCAGGCATTTTGCAATAAATGGGGAAGCTTATTTCAATTACATGCTTAATGACCGGTTTGACAATGAAAATAGTGGAAAGTATAATGATGCCATATATGGTTTTAAGTTAGGATTAAAATATTATTTCAAAAAATAAACAACACAACATATGAAAAGAATCAATACTATAATTCTGTGTACCCTTTTAACTCTTTTCTTTGCATCTTGCGAAGAAGATAAGGTTGGCTTTGAACAATATGGCAGTTTGTCCGGTGTTGTAGTAGACGGAGAAACATATCAGCCGTTAGAAGGTGTTTTAATTGCTACCAGTCCTGCAAGTTCCTCAATAATTACTTCAACCGATGGGCAATTTACATTTCCTAAAGTTCAGGCTGGTGAAGTTACCGTTACAGCCAGAAAAAAAGATTATTTGAGTAATAATGTTTTGGTTTCGGTGCATGAGGATGAAAAAACCGAAATGACGATGTACCTGGTTGAAGATGACAAAGATTATGGTTCAGTAACTATTTTTAATCCTGTACCAGGAAATGGAGCTGTAAATCAACTTGAATCTTTTACGATGGAGTGGGAGGTTGATCAAAGCAAATCAAGTATTTCACTTACCTATGATGTATTTCTTTTTGAGTCAAATTCTACCACACAAATGTTAGTTGGTGAAGGCCTTGCTGTAACTGAGGTAGTTGTAGATAATTTGAAAGATAATACTACATATTATTGGTATGTAGTTGCTAAATATGATGGCGATATTGTTACAAATAGTCCTACCTGGACATTTAGGACCGGCAATAACAGTAATTGACCTTAAGTTCTAAAAAATAAAGACTTGCAGTATCTAAATGTGCAAGTCTTTATTCTTATACGTAAAACCACCCATTAAAATTAAAAGATAGTTTTCGTGTATTTCCCCATTGATGAGTGAGGGGCTGTGATGTACTTTTGTTCTATGCGATTGATGCGACGGACATACGTGTACCTGATTCTTATATCGGTAGTAGTTTTACTATTTACTCAAAAAATAAATATTAAAGGTTTATACAATAAATTGCCGGATAACGGCCACTCAATTGTTGGTAGTGAAAAGAATGATTCTTTGATTTCAAAAACGATTGATTCGCTTAAAATGATTCATAACGCTGGTTCTTTGGAGAAAGGCGAAGATAAAACAATTGTACAATCAATCGGAGATTGGTCATCTGCCGAAAATGAAAATATTTTGGATTCTGGTACCGGTTCAGAACGAGATATTAGCAGAATTGATGTAGATGCAGGGTTATGATATTATAAAATGGTTGAGATACTACTTAGTTTGTAGGTTTTACAAATTATAATTCGGAAAATCGGACTTAAAAAAGGCTGTTATCACAACAGCCTTTTTTGGTGCATTTATCAAGTGTTTATTTCAATGAAACTCAGGTTTCAAGTGCGAAGCACCTTGAAATCTGTAAGTTGAATTGATCCCGAAACGACGGAGGAGTATTCGGGATCTCATGGT
>JANQII010000204.1 GCA_028282195.1 Prolixibacteraceae bacterium | reverse complement strand
AGATGGTGTCAACCCTCTTGGATTATGTTTGTCAAATTGAATATCTTTTACAGGAATTGGTTTTACAATTAGCTCATTCATATTTTTACAGGAGGTTGGTTTCAAACATTAGTTAAATTTATTAATATTTGATTATGAAAACAATAACTCAACAATATGTTGCTCCTATTTAGAGGAAATCTAAACTAATTCACATAAAATAATATTTTAATAAAAAGCTCTCTAAATATTCAGCACAATAATCAGATTTGAAAATATTTTTCCAAAAAAATTAGATAATTGATAATAAAATATCTCTATATATTCTTTCTATCAAAACCTTTTAGGTTTATTTTGTCTTTTAACTCGCCTCCTAATTTCAAATTCTTGCTTAATATTTCTTTCTAGTAATCTATTAACATCTTTGATCCACTGCCCTATCTGAAACTTATCAATTACCTGCCTTGAAACTTGAACTCCCCGATCAACTTTAGCAGAGACATAAAACCTCGGTCTCTGCTGAAATTCAGACAATCGCATTGGATACCTCACAGGATTTCCACTTCCATCAGTAATAAAAACAACATGTCCCCTGCCGGACCTTCGGATTTCAATGTTAAAAAGCTCCAGTGATTTGTCGTAAAGCTGTTTTGAAGTTATCGATTCAATTTGGTTAAGCTGATAAAATAAACTCTCCAGGTTTCGTTTTAGATTGCCACTGCTTGCAGAGAATCTTAAGTTAGATTGATCCTGAACTTGTTCTTTGCTTAGCTCATATTTCTGTTCCAAGGATTTGATAAACCGCTGTACCTTTTCCTTTTCATAGTTATCCTTGATCTTCTTTCCTGTTTCCTGATCAATACGCGTAGAAACAATATGAAAATGTACCCGCTCCAGATCAACATGTTTATAAACAAAATAGGGTTGATCTCCATATCCCAAATGCTCCATCAGGTTCCTTATTTCAGTTCGGATACCTGCATCACCTAATGTTACTAGATCACTAACTGTTGGGTTTACTGAAATATGTAATCCCTTTTTTTTCACCCTGGAATTTCTTTCTTCAATTTCCTCCAGGATATTCCATCGATCCTGCTTGGTACCAACAAATGGATTGATCATAGGCGTGTTTTGTCTATCAAAAAATGAAGCTTTCTTTTGCTCCACTTTCTTTTCATTGTAAAACAAAGCATTCTTTGAACTAACCGACTGATGAATAACAATGACCACAACGGGATATTTATTTAAAGTTTCGTTGTAAAAGAGTCAGGATAGAATTCATTATATCAAAGGCATCAGTAAGTAAGTGTCTATCCTTATCATCAATTCGGTAACCGGCAAAAGAATTCATACGCTTAGAGAGTTGGTTAAGGTTAACCCCTATTTTATTGAGCTCATAATCCAGTTTTTGAAGTTCTTCTTTAGTCTGCTGCTCAAATGTGATCACCTTCCTGTTTCGTGAATTAAAAATCCGTGATCGGACATAATCACTCATACATGCATACTTGCCTTCCCGGGTAAGCGCTTTTATCCTCAGCTTCTCCTCCTGGGTAAACCGGATAATAAACTTCCAGTTTCGTTTTTCTTTATCCTCTAACCCGGGACGCATGTATTGACTTTGGATTATTGGTAGGGTATGTAATCTTTTCGATTTGGAGAATCGGACTGGCCCCTGTGGGCAAGGTGAAAAGGTTTTTGTGCATACAAAAACACATCTTGCATACCCCTACCCTGTAGATTATTTCACTCATGATTTTAGGCACAAAAGAAAGAGAAACAGTTTTACCCATTCCCCTTTCAATCTATCAACCAGATTGGGATTATGCAGGTTTCTGCTTAGCCCCTTTTGTCTTTGCTTGTTTCTGTTCCAGGTCCTGTTCCTGCTTAAACCCGGAAAATCCTATACTGCGGTTAGCCGCATTGACTTGAAGCGTAGCTGAAAACTTCTTACCATTCTTTCCCAGCATCCCTTTAACTTCAACTTTATGACCTGCCGTTAGCTTTTGTTTTTGTTGATCTGTTAAACTAACCCCTTTGATCTTATCAGGTATCTGGATATTCTTAACCTTTAATGGGATCAGCTCATTGGTCTTGGGATCGACACTTAGGTAGTAATGGTCTTTCTGTCCATTTTGCCCTGTTAGCTCAACGATCTTACCAAGGTTCTTGTCATTTAACATTGCTGCCTTATCTTCCTTGGAAAACTTATGTCCCAGGAATTCATCGGGGATGTAAAGGCGTTGGATAGGATGGATCTTTACATTGACCGATCCATCTTCTTGTTTTTGAAGCCTTAGTTTAGCCGGGATCCTGAAATCCTCATTATTGATTTTGGCATTGACCGTATAAAGCTTATCCGAGCGAAAACCATTTAGAAAATCGGTTAACTCCTGCTGTTGCATACGCTCTGTAAAATCAGGTTTGATCCC
>JANQII010000158.1 GCA_028282195.1 Prolixibacteraceae bacterium | reverse complement strand
TGGCCCGGACACTTCAAAAAAACCAAAAATATTTTTTCCTGGTAATCAGGGAGCCAGGCATTTGGGAATGATTGTCCCACCCTATCACCCCCGCAACAGGCCTGGCTGCCGGTAGGCAGGTAACTTGCAACCCGTAACGCGTAACCCGTTGTCTTGTCCTAAAAACCAACCCGAATTATGAAGTGATCCGTTTTATCTTTTTTTAAGAGTTAATCCCTGGAGTCTTTTTATTGAGCCTGCTTTATAAATAATACGAGCTTTAAATTCTGTTTTTAACCCGAATAGAGGTCTTAAGATTGAAATTCGTTTGATAAACTCATAGGTGATAAAGCATCCTGTAATTGTGAATGCGGTAAGTAAAATGAATTTGAGAGCCGCAGGAATGTTTAGAGGGATAATTAAAACTGCTCCAAGATACATGTAAATCATGTGTATAATATATACAGGGTAAGCAGCCTGGCTCAAATATGCCAATGTTTTACTTGGCCGGTCAAGATACTTATAAGAAAATCCAAATACTGAGAAGATCCATAAACAAGCTTCAATAGATGTTAAGTAGTTGGGAGATTTCAGTTCGAATAAAATGAAGCGAACAAGAAACAAGGAGAAAGCAAGTCCGGTAAATAGCCATCTCCACTTTAAAATTGTTTCCCACAAGACTTTCCCCGTAAAAACAAAGTAAAAGCCAAAGAAAAAAGCCAGTAGCCCGATTACAAAACCATGAAGGGTCATGGCATATAACTCGAATGGTTCCGGTTTTATAATTATAGTTTCTAAAACAAAAAGGCATATTACGGGTATCAACCCAATTGGGCTTTTAAATAAAAACTTTGACCATTTTAAAAGTTTGCTGTTTTTATTTTTCTGCAAAAGGAAAAATACCGGAGATAAAATGATTACATAAATGAAAATATTGCCCAAAAACCAGAGATGGCCAGGGACAGGTGAGTATATTATATCCTGGTTGTAATAGTTTTGCCATATTAAAATGTGTAGAGGAACTATGCAAAGCATTCCAAATAAAAATGGAAGTAAAATTCGTTTTAATCTTTCTCCGATTAGTTGTTTCCAGTTTCTCTTTTTCATTGCAAAATATACACCCATACCAGAAACAAAAAATAAGATTGGAATCCTCCAGACATTTAATAAAGACATTGGGACCCAGAGAGGTTCAAGGGATTTTTCGTTTTGAATGAAGCCTATAAAAACTCCCCATGGCTGAAAGGTAATTGCAACATGGTAGATTATCAGTAAGCCAATTGCAATCACTCTCAGCCAGTCAATATCATATCTTCTTATCGTTTCCATTTTTTTGAGTTTTTAATGGTTGCCTTATTTGAGCATTGCTGCAATTTTTGGACGGGTAGTTTCCAAATATTTAAAATCCAGTTTTAATCCCAATGGCCCTAAGTCTTTGCTTATTTGATCATAAATGGGTTTCACAGTATTGAATGGAATCTCAGATGCTTCAAGTGCAGTTGCCCCATAGTTGTTTTTCAACGTTTTATCTACATTTTGGGCTAGCAAAGCTTTAACAATTTCTACACGGCAAAAGAATGCTGCAACATGAAGAGCCGTAGAACCATCGTTATTTTTGACTTCAGGATTTGCTCCACCTTCTATTAGTGCTTTAGCTACTTCAGTTTTCCCAAATGTGCACGCTATTATCAATGGTGTAGATCCGTATTGATCTTTTTGGTCAAGGTTTACCTTAGCTTTGATGTGTTTATGGATTGCTTTTGTATTTCCCATAAAAGCTGCCGTGTGAATATCCATAGCTGGTGGTTTGGGAATAGGTTTAAAAACCTTTGTTTGAGGGGAGGTTTGTTTTTTGTCTGTTTTGTTATTACACGATATAGTTAAGATTAAAATAAGTGCAAGAATAACTTTTGGAAGTGTTTTAACTGAAAAAAATAGTTGTGTTTTCATTTTAAACTGTTTTTAGTTTGATTTTTATTCAATAGTGTAAAGTTCTGTCAAACCATGATGTACAACTAATCAAAAAACAGCTCAATAATAGTAAGTTTGACTTATTGGTTGTAATTATGGTGCATGGGTTTAAATTATGATGCAAACTTTGTCGAATTCAATAAAATGAAACATTATTTGTATCTTTTCAGAAATTACTTTTTTGTTGCTTTTAACGATTGAAAGATGCAGGATTCTCATACTGTTGAAAATGATTTTTTGAATAAAATCACTAAGATTATTGAAGCCAATATTTCCAATGAGCAGTTTGGTGTATCTGAGCTGGCAAATGAAATTGGTATGAGTCGTTCAAATCTGCTTCGAAAAGTTAAAAGTCTTGCTAAAGTTTCGGTTAGTCAGTTTATTCGTCAGATTCGGTTAAAACATGCTTTGGATTTATTGAAACAGAATGCGTATACCGTTTCGGAAGTTTCATATAAAGTAGGGTTTGGCAGTACTTCATATTTTATTAAATGCTTTCACGATCATTATGGATACCCACCCGGAGAAGTTGGGAAAAAAGATTTTAGTAAGAATGATCCCGTACTTGAAAAAAAACCTCAAAAGAAGTTAAAACTGAAATTACCAGTTATCGTTTTGTTTTTGATCATTCTTGCATTGTTGGTTTACCTTTTTTATCCTGAAGTAAAAAAAGAAGAAGAACTTGAAAAATCAATTGCTGTATTGCCTTTCATTAATGATAGTAATGATTCAACCAATGTTTACATTATAAATGGCTTAATGGAGTCGGTTTTAAATAATCTTCAGAAAATTGAAGATTTAAGGGTGGTCAGCAGAACTTCAGTAGAAAAGTATAGAAACTCACCTAAATTGATTCCTGAAATGGCTAAGGAATTAAATGTGAATTATTTTGTTGAGGGAAGTGGCCAGAAAGTAGGTGATCAGATTCTTCTAAACATACAATTGATTGACGCAAATACAGATAGGCACTTATGGGCTGAGCAATTCCAGCGGGAGGCAAAGGATATTTTTCAATTACAAACAGAAGTAGCCAAAAGTATAGCAGACAAAGTAGAGGCCATTATTACACCTGAAGAAGAAGAATTGATAAATAAACCTCTAACTGACAACCTGCTTGCGTACGATTATTATTTGAAAGGTCTCGATCAGATGCACGAACAAACTGTTGAAGGATTAGTGAACGCAATTCCTTTTATGGAAAAAGCAATTGAGTTAGACAATGAGTTTGCCAGTGCATATGCTGCAATAGCTATCTGTTATTATTATATAGATATCTTTCAAATTGAAAAGAAATATTCTGAAGAGATAAATAATTATGCTGATAAAGCCTTGTTGTATGATTCTGATCTGGCTTTGAGTTTAATCGCAAAAGCTTTGTTCTATCTTCAAGGTTTTGAATATGAATTGGCTGTTTCTTATTTGGAAAAAGCACTGAAATACAACCCAAATTCAGCTTTTGTAATTAATTTGCTTTCCGATTTTTATGCAAATCATATTCCTGATACAGAAAAATACCTCGAATATGCACTGAAAGGGATTCGATTAAACATTGCTGCTAATGATTCGGTAACTACCAGTTATATTTATTTACATGTAAGTAATGCTTTTATTCAAACTGGATTTGTTGAAGAGGCTGAAAACTACATAAATAAATCGTTAGCGTACAACCCTGATAATTTATTTTCACAATATGTAAAAGCATATGTTCTTTATGCAAAAAACGGAGATTTGAATGAGACAAAGAATCTCATCTCAAAAGCGTTAGAGCAAGATACAACCCGCATAGATATTATGCAGGAACTTGCTAGTATTTGCTGTTATTTAAGGGATTATGAAACATCTTATTATTACTATAAGAAGTTTACAGATATCAGAGAAACCCAGGGAATGAATATTTTCAGGCATAAGGATGGACAGATTGGGTTTATTATGGAGAAAATGGGCTTTACAGATGAGGCTGAGAAATATTTTGATCGGTACAAAGAGTTTGCAGAGAACGATCAATCTATCTACAGGAACTTAAACCTGGCTGTATATTTTTTCTATAAAGGAGAGACGGACAAAGCTATTGAGTATTTAAGTCAGTTTTCTGAAGAAGAGAATTTTCATTATTGGATTATCCTGTTTTTTTATGATGAACCTTTTATGGAGAATCTCAAAAACAATGCTGAAATAAAGAAGATATTCCACAAGCTGGAAAATAAATTCTGGAAAAAACACAAGCAAATTAGATCCTCCCTGGAGAAGGAAAATCTAATTTAATGTTGTAGCTTTTTGAATAGCTAAGAAATCGTAATTACGACATTGCCTCTTTTGCGCCCTGAGTCAACCAGTCTGTGTGCATCGGCAATTTGTTCTAAAGGATAAATCTTATCAATTACAGGTTTAATTTTTTTCTCTTCAATTAACTTTTTAAGAAAAACCAAGTCTTCTAAGTATTCGTGGGCTACGCCACCAATAATTTTTTTGTTAGTGGTTATTCCTGCCCAAATGTTTTTAAAGATTGATGAAAGTGAAATGTTCACCGCCAGCAAATAGAATCCTTTATTTTTCAACGATTTTACGGAACCCCAAAATGGGCTTTTGCCAACTGTGTCAAAAATGATATCATACTTTTCATCCCTTTTAGAAAAATCCTCTTTTGTATAATCAATCACTTTTGAGGCGCCTAAAGATTCGGCCAACTTCATGTTGGAGGTACTGCAAACGGCTGTTACCTGTGCTCCATAATATTTGGCTAATTGAACCGCATAGGTACCTACAGAGCCGGAAGCTCCGTAAATGAGCACTTTTTGTCCTACCTGAATATTACCTTTTCTAAGAAAATGAAGAGCACTGTGAGCACCAAAAAAAATTGGGGCAGCTTCTACATGCGGTAAATTCTCTGGTTTTGTAGTTATAACAGCATCTTCGGGCAAACATTTGTATTCCCGGTATGTACCTCCTCCATAATCACCAGCAGAACCAAAAACTTCATCTCCTACTTTAAAACGGGTAACGTTCTTCCCAATCGATTCAATAACCCCGGAAATATCAAACCCCAGGATATTTTTGGTTGGTTTAAATAAACCAGTCATAAACCTGGCTATAAATGGGTCTGCTTTTCTTATTCGGCTATCGCCTGAGGTAACGGTTGTAGCATAAATCCGAATAAGAACTTCATTGCATTTAGGGGTGGGTTTTTTAATTTCAACAAGTTTCAAAACTTCAGGTGGTCCGTAGTTTTCGTAAGTAATTGCTTTCATGTTTTCTGCTTCTGATATGCTTGTTTGCTTGTTTATTTTTTTTCTTCTTCGGGATGAAATGAAAAAACTTCATCCAGGGGTGTATTGAAGACATGCGAAATCCGAAATGCCAGTTCAAGGGTAGGAGAGTATTTCCCTTTTTCAATGGCGACAATGGTTTGTCTTGAAACACCAACGCTATCAGCAAGTTGTTGCTGGGTCATCACGTCTGCTAAGAAACGAAGCTTTCTAATATTGTTTGTAATCAGGCACTTGCTCATGTTATATCCCTTTTTGATGGTAATACAGTTGAGAGCAGTTATCAACAATTTCAGATAAAACACCGCTTACCAGGAATGCTATAAATATTCCATAAACAGGCATGCCTATTGATAATGCTATAATTGCAAAAACAATTCCCATTGAAAAAATATGGTGTGCATTACGGCCTGCTTTCAACTTAATAAGTTTATCACGTTCGTCAGAGACCGGTATTTTATCTTCCTGGGTAGCAATGGTGTTAATTACATGAAATATGATGTAGATAATTATTCTGGATACTATCGATACAGCTATAAAGATCAGGAATATGATTCCCCATTTTCGAAAGTCTTCGGTTAGGTCAAAAACTCCCTGGACATGTTTGCGGTATATAATCAAAGAGTAAATTGAAGAAATAAGTAAAGCGCTAATAATATTTACAATGTTTTCTTTTTCTTGATATGACATATTTATCCTCCTTTTGTCAATTTTAATTTACTTCATGTAAAAATATTTTGACACAAAGTTAAACTATTTTTACTCAATGTAAAAAATATTTTACATCAAAAAATGTATTTTTTTCAAAATATTGATTTTATATATTGATAGTGAGAGGGTTGAGGTGATTTTACAGTTTGCTCTGGCTAAACAAACTTTTTTAAGGCATCCATAAACAACTGAGCTTGTTCTGCGTGAAGCCAGTGCCCTGCACCGGGAATGTTTTCAATATTAGCTTCGGGGTATATTTCTTTTATTTTAGGAATATCTGTTTCTGAAATATAATTTGATTTTTCCCCTTTAATGAAAAGAACAGGATAGTTGAAAATGGGAAGCCGGTCTTCAAACCATCTGTAATCAACACCACTTATAATTTCATCTAAAAAATCATAAATAACTGACGCATTGACCCTGCATGCAAACTGTTTCGTTTCTTTGTCCCGATAAACATTTTTAAGTAAGAATTGGATTAAAGCTTCCCCATCAATTTTTAAACGTAATGCATCGGCAATTTCTTCACGCGACTGGAAGTCTGTCAGCTCAATTTCAATTAAAGATTCAAGAATGTTTTTGTGTAGATAATACTGGCTTTTTTCTTCAAGTTGAAAGTAATTTTTGGGAGCAATGTCAACAACAACCAGTTTGTTGACTTTCTCAGGATATTCGGTAGCAAAATACATGGCAGTTTTACCTCCCATACTGTGCCCAACAACTGTAGCTTTATCAACGTTCTGTTTTTCAAAGAAATTGGCAAGATCCTCTTTCATGAGTTCATAGCTATGCTCATTGCTTTTAGGCGATCTTCCATGATTTCGTTGATCAAGCATGTAAACATGATGGGTCAGGCCTAATTTTTTACCAACAGTAAGCCAATTGTCGGAAGAACCATAAAGTCCGTGGATAATTACAACTTTTTCCTTGTTGTCTTTACCTTCTTCTCTAAAAAACAAATCCATGTTTAAGGTCTGAGGCATTCAAGATATTCCTGAATTGTATTTCTTAACCCCATGTAAAGTGCATCGGCAATTAGTGCATGCCCTATTGAAACTTCAGCAATAAACGGGATTCTATCAACCAGGTATTTCAGGTTTTTGAGGCTCAGGTCATGTCCGGCATTAATTTCAATACCCAGTTCTTTCGCAAGATTGGCAGCCTCAACAAAGGGAGCAATCGCTTTTTCAGGATTTTCAGGATAAATGCAGGCATAAGGTTCTGTGTACAATTCAATTCTGTCAGTTCCGACAATACTTGCTCCGTCTACCATTTTTTTATCCGGGTCAACAAAAATAGAAGTACGAATTCCGGATTCTTGTAATTCGTTAATAACATCTTTCAAAAAACTTTGATGTTTTATAGTGTCCCAACCGTGGTCAGAAGTTAATTGCCCGGGTTTATCAGGTACTAAAGTAGCTTGATCTGCCTGTACTTCTTTTACAAGCTTAAGAAAATCTTCACTGGGATAACCTTCAATATTTAGTTCGGTCTGTATATGCGGCTTAATGTCAAAAACATCTTGTTTGCGAATATGTCGTTCATCTGGTCTTGGGTGTACTGTAATCCCTTGCGCACCAAATTTTTCGCAATTAATTGCAGCTTCAACAACGTTAGGAATATTACCTCCCCGGCTGTTTCTTAATGTTGCTATTTTGTTTATATTTACACTAAGTCTGGTCATGTTTTTTACAAATTGGGCTGCAAGTTACAATATTGATTTGAAACAAAACAATGACATTTAAAAAGTTTTGATAGCAAAGGAACTCATATCAGAAGTTATACCGTCTTTAAGACTCACAGATACAGGACAGAAGGCTTTGAACTGGATGGAGATTTTCCGTATTTCACACTTACCGGTTGTGGATAATCATGAGTACATTGGTTTAATTGCAGATAAAAGCATTTATGATTTAAATCTTATTGAAAAGAAATTTGAAGATTGCCGTGATCATATGCTTACTCCTCATGTACATACAAATCAGCATATTTATGAGGTGGTTTCAGCAATTTCCGAGTTAAAGATTAGTGTTGTCCCCGTGCTGGACTTGCATCATAATTATATGGGGGTTATTACAGATTCTGATCTCGCACAAAAGTTTGCAGATTTGGTTGCTGTAAATGAACCCGGTGGAATAATTCTTTTGGAACTTACACCAATGGACTATTCTTTAGCAGAAATTGCCCGGATTGTTGAAGGAAATGATGCAAAAATTCTAAGTTTGTACGTCAGCAAAGAGCTGGATTCAAAAAAGATGATTGTTACATTGAAAGTTAATAATGTAGATTTGTCTCCAATAATACAAACCTTTGTGAGATATGATTATTCAATTGTAGCGGTATTTATGGATGAATCTATTTTGAATAACATGTATGATGATCGTTTGAATCAGCTGATGAAATACATGAACATTTAGAATCAAGTTGTATGATAGTTGCCATTTTTGGGACCAGCATTGAAACCGAATTCTCGGAAGATCTTAATCACCTTTTTTTATTATTAAAGAAGAAAAAGTTAAAGGTGTTTATGTATGCGCCTTTTTATGATTTTGTAAAAAGTAACTGTAAAATACAGCCAGAATTAGATGGTTTATTTACTTCAGGTGAAGATTTACCTGATAGGGTTAAGCTTTTATTCAGTATTGGTGGTGACGGTACTTTCCTGAAGTCAGTGTTGACATTAAGAAATAAGTCAATACCTGTCGTAGGTATCAATTTGGGACGTTTAGGTTTTTTGTCGGATATATCAAAAGAAGATGCAGATCAGGCAATAGACTTAATTCTGAATAAAAAGTATGAGATTGAAAAAAGGTCTGTACTTCAGGTACAAGGACATAATGGGCTATTTGGTGACTTTAATTATGCATTAAATGAAATAACTGTAACCAAGCTGGACACATCTGCTATGATCAACATTCATACTTATTTGGATGATAATTATTTGAATACATACTGGGCTGATGGACTGATTGTTTCAACACCTACAGGTTCTACAGCTTATTCGTTAAGTGTTGGTGGCCCAATTTTAACACCAGACTCGCATAACTTTATTATTAGCCCTATTGCACCGCACAATCTCACTGTTCGCCCTATTGTAGTGCCGGATGAATATACCATTAAATTGAAAGTAGAAGGGCGGGGTTCTCAATTCTTGGCATCGTTGGATTCGCGATCTAAAGCAATTGATTTTCCCGGGGAACTTTATATTCATATGGCAGATTTTAATGTGAAAACCTTAAAGCTTGACGGGCATAGTTTCTTTAGCACGCTACGTAATAAACTTATGTGGGGTGTCGACCGCAGAAATTAATCGATTATGCTTAACAATTTTTAACCTCTATTTCGGTTTTATAATAGGCAGTCGGCATGATGTTTTGAGAATTATATTACTTTTGTAGCTCTTGAAAGGTGTTATGTTTAGGAATCTAAATCATGATCTTTGTTTTAAATGCCGAGCTGTCTTTTTTAGGAACAAGCTTTCGCAAAAAAAGATAGTCGATGAAACGAATTGTTTTAGTCACATTTAGTGTGCTTATAATCAGTACTGCATTTGCTCAGCGAGCAGTCGATTTAGGATTGTGGGGAGGTGCAAGCAGTTACTTTGGCGATATGACAAAGGTTAATACACTAAGTTCTTTGAGACCAGCTTATGGGATGTATTTAAGATATAACTTTAATCCACGGTATGGAGTTAGGGTTGGATTTTTAACTGGAAATGTAAGAGGTGACGGAGAATATGAGGAAAATGGGATGGTGTTTGAAAAAAGAGTAAATGATTACCATGTTTTGGGTGAGTTTAATTTTTTCAAGTACATTATAGGTAGCGATAAACATTCAATTACAACTTATCTTTTAGGTGGGGTTGGAGCCAGTTCGTACAAGTATAATTACGATCCTGCTTTTTTAAATAGCATTGGGATTATTACATTACCTGATTTAAATGTTTCTACTGAAGAAAATCTTTTAGGACTTCATTCGACTGTCGGATTTGGCTTCAAGTTTAATATTGGAGAACGTTTGGGGGTAGGAGCCGAAGCACAACTGAGAAAATATTTTAATGATAAGCTGGATGATTTGGACGATCCAAGAAAAAGTTATGATGCTACAAACGATTTATGGAGAAACTATACTGACAGGTGGCATAACAATGATTGGTTAGTACATTTTGGTGTACACATAACATATAGATTTTATTTTGGCAAGCAAGATTGCCCTGTATATGAGAATTTAAACTAGACTGAATGTCATTAAAAGATAAGATCATAGAAAACAAATTGCCAAGCCATATTGCAATTATTATGGATGGTAATGGCCGTTGGGCAGCCCTACAGGGTAAACAACGGGTCTATGGACATGAAAATGGCGTTGAATCGGTTCGCTCTGTTATTGAAAGTGCAGGTGAAATAGGCATAAAATACCTTACACTTTATGCTTTTTCAACTGAAAACTGGGGACGGCCACAAGATGAAATCAACGCATTAATGGGACTTTTGGTAGAATCAATCGCCAATGAAACTGAAAACCTGAAAGAAAACAAGGTTAAACTTCGGGTGATTGGTGATGTGAAAAGTTTACCACTTGAAGTTCAGAAAAAATTAGAATGGTCAATCAACGAATTGAAAGATAGCCCCGGATTAAACCTGACAATTGCATTAAGTTACAGTGCACGTTGGGAAATTACAGAGGCTATTAAAAATATAGCTATACAAGTAAAAGAAGGATTAATTGATCCTGATGAGATTACAGATGAGCTAATCAGTAAAAACCTTACCACCGCAGATTTACCAGACCCTGAACTGCTTATTCGCACCAGTGGCGAGAACCGAATTAGTAATTTTTTATTGTGGCAAATTGCTTATAGTGAACTTTATTTCACGTCTAAACTTTGGCCTGATTTTAGAGGGGAAGATTTATTCGAAGCAATATGCAACTATCAGAACAGAGAGAGAAGGTTTGGTAAAACCAGTCAACAATTAGTGAGCTAATCAATTAGTAGAAGATGCGTAAACTGAAATTTTTACTTTTAATTTTATTATTATCTGGTGTAGGTGCATTTGCACAAGTGGCTGATAGTACAAATTCTTCGATTTATTATTCCAGTCCGAAAAAATATGTAATTGGGGGGATAGATATTATTGGCATCCGCTACCTTGATACTGAAGTACTTATTCAAATTTCCGGCCTTGCTGTAGGAGATGAAATTACCGTGCCTGGTGAAGAAATTACCACAGCTGTGAAAAAACTATGGGGGCATCAGATGTTTTCTGATGTGAAAGTAGAAGCCCATAAAATTGTAGATGATAAAATCTGGCTTAATATACACCTTCAGGAACGGCCCCGTTTGGCTGATGTGAACTTTTTCGGGGTTTCAAAAAACGAAAAGGATGATATTACCGAGAAAGTACTATTGCTGAAAGGAAGTCAGGTGACCGATAACCAGCTTAACAATGCAGAGCGGATAATTAAGGGGATTTTCCTTGAGAAAGGTTTCCTTAATACGGAAGTAAATATTGTGCAGCGTGATGATACAACCCAAAACAATAGTGTGATTTTGGATATTCATGTTGACAAAAAGGAAAAAGTTAAAGTTGAAGAGATTGTTTATCATGGAGTAAGCAACGTTAAACCGGGTATGCTGGATCGTGCAATGAAGAAAACCAATGCACGTAAAATTAAAAACTTCTTCCAAACCAAAAAATTCCTGGAAGAGAAGTTTGAAGAAGATAAAGTTAACGTTGTTAAAAAGTACAATGAAAAAGGATATCGTGATGCAACTATTGTAGCTGATACGGTTACGAAGCTGGAAAATGACCGCGTACGTATTGATATGTGGCTTGATGAAGGGAATAAATATTATTTCCGGGATGTTGAATGGATTGGAAATACGGTATATCCTGAGTCTTTCCTTCAAGCTGTACTTGGTATTAAAAAAGGAGATGTTTTTGACCAAAAATTGCTCGATAAGCGGTTAAATGAAGATGACGATGCTGTAAGTAACCTATACCTTGATAAAGGTTATCTGTTCTTCAATTTAACACCTGTTGAGGCGAAGGTTGAGAATGATTCCATTGACTTTGAAATGCGAATCTATGAAGGAAATCAGGCTACAATTAACAAAGTAATTATTGAAGGTAATACGAAAACACATGAGCATGTTGCCCGGCGTGAGATCCGTACTTTGCCTGGAGATTTGTTTAGTAAGTCGAAGATTATTCGTTCGGTTAGGGAATTGTCACAGCTAGGACACTTTGATCCTGAGGCAATTAACCCGATACCCATTCCACATCCTGAGAACGGTACTGTAGATATTAAATACGAATTGCAGGAAAAGGCAAATGACCAGATTGAACTTTCTGGTGGTTGGGGGGCAAATATGTTTGTTGGGACAGTTGGTTTACGCTTCTCTAATTTCTCGGTTCGTAATATTTTGAATAAAGAAGCCTGGAGGCCGCTGCCTACAGGTGATGGACAGACTTTAAGTTTGAGGGCACAAACTAGTGGGAAATTCTACCAATCATATAGTTTTTCATTTATTGAACCTTGGCTGGGTGGTAAAAAACCAAACTCGTTCTCGTTGTCATTCTCTCACTCAAAGGTAAATTATTCAGCTAACAACTATTATAACAACTATTATAGCCCGTATGGATCAGGGTATGGCGGTTTCGGAGGTTATGGTGGCTATGGTTTTGGCGGTGGAAGAGGTTACTCTCCTTATGGTTATGGAGGATATTCTCCTTATGGCTATGGTTATGGCTACGATCCGGGACAATATTATAATTACGATACCAGCAACCCTGAAGATGATCAGGTTCAGATTACTTCGGCGATTGCTCTTGGTTACGGATACCGTTTATCATGGCCAGATGATTTCTTTACGGTTTATCATGAGTTGTCATTGGAGCATTACAAGCTTCAAAACATGGCGAATTATTATTATTTCCTGAATGATGGTAATAATGGAAATGGAAATGGCGAGTTTAACAATCTAAGCTTTAAAACAGTATTTGGACGTAATTCTGTAGATAACCCATTATATTCAAGAACTGGTGCTGATTTTTCATTGTCTTTACAATTTACTCCACCGTTCTCGCTATTTAATGGTACTGATTATAGTGACCCAAGCTTATCAAGTAGTGACAGATATAAGTGGATTGAATATCATAAGTGGAAGTTTAAAGGTGCTATGTTTACCCCTCTTTCAAGAAATAATAACCTGGTTCTTCATACCAAAATGGAATATGGGTTTCTTGGATATTTTGATAAAGGAAGAAGGTCGCCATTTGGCCGTTTCCGTGTAGGTGGTTCTGGTATGTCGGGTTATAACTTCTATGGTGCAGATATCATTTCACTTCGTGGTTATAAAGACTATAGTTTGAGTCCGACTACAGGTTCAAACATGTATAATAAGTTAACAATGGAACTTCGTTATCCAATTACTTTGAAACCTTCAGCTACTATTTACGTACTTGGTTTCCTTGAGGCAGGTAATGCATGGATGGAGTTTGAAGATTACAATCCATTTAATTTGAAGCGTTCTGCTGGTGCAGGTGTTCGTATCTTCCTTCCCATGTTTGGTTTGATGGGTATTGACTGGGGATATGGTTTCGACGATGTTAATGGGGATAAATCAGTTGCAGGAAGTCAGTTCCACTTTGTTATTGGCCAGCAGTTCTGATAGTTACAAGTTTGGTCTGGTATTTGTTTAAAACCAAAACAATTAGAAACTCTAAAATAAATGCTATGAAGAAATTAATATTATTAACTGCGTTTTTAGTTGCTGCTACATTTGCAATGGCGCAAAAATATGCATTTGTCGACACTGAATATATCCTTGAAAATATTCCTGCATACAATGCAGCTCAGGAGCAATTGGACCAGGTTTCCCGCCAATATCAGAAAGAACTGGAAACCATGCATTCAGAGATTGAACAAATGTACAAAGATTTTCAGGCTGAGGCTGTATTGTTATCAGAAGACATGAAACGTAAGCGTGAGGATGTAATCATTACCAAAGAAAAAGAATACAAATCGCTTCAGCGTAAATATTTTGGGCCTAACGGTGATTTGTATAAAAAACGTCAGGGGTTGGTTAAGCCTATTCAGGATGATATTTTTAATGCTGTACAGGAAATTGCCGGTAGCGGAAGTTATGCCGTTATTTTTGACAAAGCCGGGGGGCTTACCATGCTTTATACCAACCCAAAATATGATCTTAGTGATCAGGTGCTTGAAAAGCTTGGTTATAAAAATTAATATCCTATATTTGTGACACAAAATTTAAATCCGAGAAAGATCATGAAACGTGCTTTAAAAATTTGCTTAGTAGCTATATTGGTAGCAATTGCAGGATTTGCAAATGCTCAACAAAAATTTGGACATATTGATTCGAATGCCTTGATTCAGGTAATGCCAGAGACAAAAGCAGCTATGGAAGCTGTAGATAACGAAGGTAAGAATCTTGAAAGCCAAATGAAGACCATGCAAGACGAATACAATAAGAAACTTACCGAATTTTCGCAGCAAGGGGATTCTTTATCAGAAATTGTGAAACAGGCTAAAATTGAAGATTTACAAAGCCTGGAGCAAAGAATTAGAAACTTTCAGCAGGTTGCCCAACAACAATTGCAGCAAAAAAATGCAGAGTTAATGCAGCCAGTTATAACAAAGGCTAATGAAGCTATTGAAGCAGTGGCAAAAGAACAAGGTGTGATTTACGTTTTTGACGCGAGTCAAGTTCTTTATAAATCAAATGAAAGTATTGATTTGTTACCATTAGTGAAAGCTAAATTAGGAATACAATAAGATTAGTAAGTATATAATTTAGAAGCCATCTGTCTGCTGACGGATGGCTTTTTTATTTATTTTTGTTTTAAACAAAATTTATGTCTTCCAACTATCATCCAATAGGTGTATTTGATTCTGGTTATGGAGGTCTGACAGTTTTAAAAGAGATCGTCAGTACCTTGCCGCAATATGATTTTGTATATCTGGGTGATAATGCTCGAACGCCTTATGGTACCCGTTCGTTTAATGTAGTTTATGAGTATACCCTGGAGGCAGTGAGGAAATTATTCGATATGGGCTGTCACCTGATAATTTTAGCTTGTAATACGGCATCAGCAAAAGCTTTAAGAAATATTCAGCAACTGGATTTGCCAAAAATTGCCCCTGACAGGCGTGTGCTCGGGGTTATTCGCCCAAGTGTTGAGGAAGCTTCGGAAATAACGAGAAATGGGCACGTTGGTGTTTTAGGAACGAATGGAACTGTAAGTTCAGAATCTTATCCGGTTGAACTGGAGAAATGGTCGGATGGGAAAGTGAAGTTGACTACCCAACAGGCTTGTCCCATGTGGGTACCCATAGTCGAGAATAATAAAATGGGTACGGAAGGGGCTGATTATTTCATTAAGAACGACCTGCAGGAGCTATTCAAAAAGGATGCTGAAATTGACAGTTTAATTTTAGGATGTACCCACTATCCACTTCTTATAGAAAGTATACGAAAATTTATGCCCAAATCGGATGTTCAAATTATAGAGCAAGGAAAGATTGTTGCCAGCAAGTTGGCTGACTATTTGCAAAGACATCCTGAAATAGAACAGGTTTGCTCAAAAGAAAGTAGTATAAACTATTTTACAACGGAGCAAGCTAATTTGTTTGATGCTCGTGCCAAGCATTTTATGGGGCAGGAAGTGAAAGTACGGCATCTTCATTTTTAATTGATAACACTGGTTTTGACGTAATTAGTCAATTGTTACCTTTTCTTGTTTTCCTTGTATGATATTTCTACCCACAGTATAACAATAAAGAGCTGCCGGAATAAAATGATAGTTTAAACTATTAATCTTTTTTTCTGTATAAATATCAATCGTTGTTACCATCACCTCATCAAGTGAATGTTTACCACAGAATGTTTTAACGCTCTTTAGTTCATTTGGATTATTTACAAATCTATTTGACCATTTAATTTCCATACACCAGTCCGGTTTTTGTTTCGAATTTAATGAGACAATGTCAACTTCACCATTGTTCCATCTTGAATAATAAAGTCTGTGGTTTTGATTGTGTTGCCATTGGGCAAAGATTGAAGTTTCGATCATGTTGCCAATAAGTGCGTCTGATGCATTTATGGGTGAAAATAAAGCACTTCTCAAAGAAGGGTTTGTAAGATAAACTTTGAAATAATTTGCCCTTTTAAATTTCTTGCCATTTTGATCAATTCTGTGAATTATTTTTATCAAAAATGCTGCCTCAAGATAAGTTAAGTACTTCTTAATAGTATTCTTTGCTACACCTGAATTTTGAGAAATTTCCTCCAATGACATTTCGCTACCTGTATTATAAGATATATATGTAAATAGCGAATTCAGCTCCTGAATATCACTAATTCCATATAAGCTAGGTAAGTCACGCATTAGGACTTTATCAATTATATCATTTCTTATATATCTACCTGGATCAGATCTTATAGCTTCTGATAAGGACAGTTCAGGATAACCTCCATAATTAATATAATCAATAAATTTGTCATTAAGATTTTTGTAATCATTTGATTTATAGAAGAATTTTTCCTTTTTGATGTCTGTGTAAATAAGATCATTGTTTCCTGTTAAGGATAAAAATTCATGAAAAGTTAATGGAGGTAAAATGAATTCTGTAAATCTTCCTGCCCCGGATTCCTGGCTCTTTAGCTTCAGTGCAGCAGCAGCTGATCCTGATACAATGAATTTGAAGTTATGATATGAATCTACTAAAGACTTCAAGTGAATTTCCCAATCTTTAAGATATTGAATTTCATCAAAAAAAATGTATAGTTCAGAGTTCATGGGAATTGAATGAATTTTTCGGTAAAGGTTTACCAATTCTTCAAGTGCGACCCCATTGTATAATGGTGTTTCAATTGAGAAATAACATATAAATTTACAGTTTATACCAATCTTAATTAATTCATCAATTGCTTGATAAAGCAAAACAGTTTTGCCAACGCGTCTGGGCCCCATTAATACCAAAGATCTTTTTATACTCCTTTCAGTAACGAGCGGAAATAATAATTGAAAATATTCCCTACGTTTCATGTTACTGTAATATCGGTCAATGTTGTTTGATTCCCACCATGGATTCTCAAACCTTAATCTATTTATTATTTGCTCTTCTGAAAAATGGATTGCCACTATAAGATCATTTTTTTGATTCTATATAAAGATAATAAAAATAATTAGAATCACATTATTGATCTTATTGTTTGGTTTGTGTTGGGTTTAAAAACTATAAAAAAATTTACTCCCAAAGCTTGTTCGGATAAACTCCCTGATCAGTTAGTTTTTGTATTTCCTTAACTACATGGTTTTTGTCTTCCGGGTAGGTAACACCAAACCAGGGGGAATCTGCTTTAAGTACAGTTGAATTAGCTTGATTAGATCGAATTAGCTCAAAAACTACAGATGGTATATAAAATTCCGATTTCTCTTCATTTATTTTTTCATCAAGGAAGCTTTTAAACTGGCTTTCCAAATGTTCAAAAAGGGTAGGGTGAAAGCCCCAGAAGTTCATTGATACAGCCTGGTCATCATCAAGTTTTGTCTTGCTTCCATCTTCATCTGTAAAGAAAATATCAGCACCTTCGCGCGCAATTTTGGTTCGTTCGGTAATTTCAACCAGATTGTTGTTTGCATCAGTTTTACAAACTCCTCTTGAAACAGTGCCAAACTCAGAAAGCGTATTTTTTAATTGATAACCTACCATGCAGTATTGTTTATCGGAAACGCCATGCTGAAAAAAACCAGCAACTTCTTCAAAAGCCTGGAAGCCATAAAAATCATCGGCATTGATTGCTGCAAAAGGTGCGTCAATTACGTCCTTGGCCATTAATATTGCATGACCGGTTCCCCAGGGCTTTACCCGGTTGTCAGGTAGTATATATCCTTCCGGAAGTTTGTCAAGTTCCTGGTAAACGTATTCAACTTGAATTTTTCCTTTTAGTCTATTGTCAAAAATGGATTTAAATTCTTCAGAAAAACTTTCACGAATTACAAAAACAACTTTGTCAAATCCAGCTCTGATTGCATCAAAAACAGAATATTCAATAATTGTTTCACCATTTGGCCCAACTGGCTCTATTTGTTTTAATCCGCCATAACGGCTGCCCATTCCTGCAGCTAATATCAATAGGGTAGGTTTCATTTTTAATTGATTTTAATAAGCTTGTGAAGATATTATTTTTTGTTACAAATGAGGTTAAATTCTAAATAAGTCTTTTAATAATTTAGTTTTTAATAATGTCGTTTGAGATTGGTCACGAGTCAATTGTCATTAGCTATTAGTCAATTGCCATCGGTACTATCTTCTCTGCTTCTGGCTTCCAGCTTCTTGCTTCTGGCTTCCAGCTTCTAGCTTCTAGCTTCTGGCTTCCAGCATCTGGCTTCCAGCAAATACTAGCGGCTAATCACTCTTTATACCAACCTGCATATTTGCCATAAGCACCGGCGATTCTGTTAATTTCACCTTCGAGTAAATCCTGACTAATCGATTTTACTTTTTTGGCAGGAATTCCGGCATAAACACTTCCTCCTTCAACACGGGTTCCTTTGGTAACAACAGAACCGGCTGCAATAATGCTGTTGCTTTCTACAACTGCATCATCCAATACAACTGCATTCATCCCAATCATTACATTATCCTGAACGGTGCAACCATGAACAATAGCTCCGTGAGCTATGGTAACATTGCTCCCAATGTTTGTGGGTGACTTTTGAAAAGTAGCATGTATAACTGCACAATCTTGAATGTTTGTGTTGTTTCCAATTTTAATATAATGCACGTCACCACGAATGACAGCACTGTACCAAACACTACAATCATTACCCATCGTAACATCTCCTATAATCGTTGCGTTTTCCGCCAAAAAGCAGTTTTCGCCTATCTTCGGATTCTTCCCGTTTAATGCTTTTATAATCACCATTATCTGTAATCTTTATAAATAATTGACAAAGATATTAAAAGCTGTAAATAATGTAAAAATGTCATGGATATCATATTAATAAATGGTCAATTTTGTTTTTACTATGGGAGAGAATACTCAATAAAAAATGATTCCAAAATAATAATTCATTATTTTTGTGCTCCTCAAAAAATGAATTTATAAGCCAGAATATTGGTGATTAAAATAATATGATACATGAAAGACGCTAAAGTTATTGAACTTGAAGAAGTAGCCATTCGGTTTTCAGGTGATTCCGGAGATGGAATGCAGCTAACTGGTACATTGTTTTCCGATGCATCAGCATTGTTTGGAAACGATATATCAACTTTCCCGGATTATCCATCAGAGATTAGGGCTCCGCAAGGAACTGTAGGTGGTGTATCAGGATTCCAGGTACAGTTTGGTCACAAACAAATTAATACTCCCGGCGATTATGCACATGTGCTTGTGGCAATGAATCCGGCAGCTGTAAAAGCAAATGCCAGGTTTATGAACCCGGGAGGAACGATTATTTATGATGTAGATTCATTTTCAGAGAAGAACCTGGAGAAAGCAAAATTTACAACTGATGATCCGTTCGCAGAATGTAAGTTGGAAGACTTCTTTAAGATTCCTGTTCCAATTACAAGCCTAACCCGCGAAAGTTTAAAAGAATATGGTTTAGACAACAAATCAGTGATGCGAAGCAAAAACATGTTTGCTCTTGGTTTGGTTTGTTGGATGTTTGGCCGTCCGTTGGATTATATTGAAGACTTTATCAAGTCAAAATTTG
This sequence comes from Prolixibacteraceae bacterium, assembly GCA_028282195.1. Taxonomy (GTDB): domain Bacteria; phylum Bacteroidota; class Bacteroidia; order Bacteroidales; family Prolixibacteraceae; genus Sunxiuqinia. The sequence goes on along the minus strand of JANQII010000158.1, from coordinate 686 downwards.
CGAAGAAGGAAGTTGTTGTTGAAACAAATATGAAGGTTCTTCACGATGGATATAACTATGGAATGAACATGCAACACATGACTCCGCAGTATATTGTTTATCCTGCCGCTATTGAAAAAGGAACATACAGAAATATGAACGGCAACCATGCTACTGCCTGGGGATTCCTTGCTGCTGCTGAAAAAGCTGGTTTGCCACTTTTCACAGGTTCTTATCCGATTACTCCTTCTACCGAGGTATTTTCTGCACTTACTGAAAGAAAAGATTTGGGAGTAAAGACTTTTCAGGCTGAAGATGAAATTGCAGGTATTTGTACAACTATTGGTGCTGCTTTTGCAGGAAGTTTGGCAGTTACAAATACTTCAGGACCCGGGTTTGCTTTAAAATCTGAAGCTCTTGGTTTGTCGGTAATGACAGAGCTTCCTATTGTAGTTGTGAATGTTCAACGTGGAGGCCCGTCAACTGGTTTGCCAACAAAAACTGAGCAGTCTGATTTGTTACAAACACTATATGGCAGAAACGGGGAGAGTCCGGTAGTTGTACTTGCAGCCAGTTCTCCATCCGATTGCTTTTATTTTGCCTACCTTTCAGCCAAAATAGCCTTGGAAAGAATGGTTCCAGTGGTGCTATTAACCGACGGGTTCCTTGGAAATGGCAGTGAGCCTTGGCGTGTCCCTTCAATGGAT
>JANQII010000068.1 GCA_028282195.1 Prolixibacteraceae bacterium | reverse complement strand
TCGAATAAGCCTGCCTGTCGGCAGACAGGGAATATCCAATCAGAAAGTTCCTTCCCCGTTTTTATCCATTTTTTGTTCCTTATTTCTTATTTTGACTTTTCGTGTTTTTGTAAACAATGGGTGTCATCTTTTGGAAAGATGACACCCCTGTACAAAATAACCCACCTTCTTTGAGGGTGGATATTTAATCTTTTGGGACAGCCTCATCCCCAGCTTGAACAAATTCATTTTTTCTCTTTCTTTTCTTTCATTCCAAATGTATTTTTTGCCCCGCTAAATATTGATTTCCACCAGTAGTTTAAAATGGATCGTTTTGTATCACGTTCAAAGTAAATGGGATCAGGCAGGAGAATGCGTGTTCTTGGGTTTTTTGATTTCAGCATTAGACTATTTGCAAGGAAACTTGCAAACTTTGATTCCTTCGAGTTACCATCTTTAAAAGAAAGAATATTAATTTTTAAATCATCGTAAGCAAACTTTAGTTTTCCTTTGGAGGCAAAATTGTTGGCTTCAAAGTTAAACTCAAAACGATTCAGGTTGCCTGAGCGAATTCCAATTTGAGCCGCATTTTTTGTCATTGGATTTAGCAGGTTCAATTGGAAAGGTTCAATAGAACCATTAACATCGAACTCATTTTCAGACGAAAGCATATTGAAATTGATATTCACCTGGAGCTTTGCCTGGTTCATAACTTTGGCATTTGCGTATAGTACGGAAGTTGGATTGCTGTTAAGTTTGTGAGATATGTTAGTTAACGGATATATACCTGCGTTGATGTTATTAAATGTTATTTTCCCAGGCTTAGGCAAGTTGAGTTGCTCAGCATAACTGATATCTGATGATTTAATTATTACAGAATCGAACCAGAAAGGGGTTTCAAATTGACGAATCAAGTCCTGGGGCATTGGAGGTCTCTGATTTTCATTAAACCGGGTATTCATGTCACGGTAGATATCCAACCTTGTGTTCTGTAAAATAATTTTGTTGCCAATAAAACTTTTTTCCTGCAGAAAACTTTTTAGATTGAGATCATGCACTTCTATTTGTCCAACTTCCCCATCGTAATAATCGGTTTGAAAGGGAATTACTTTCTGATAGTTTTCTTTTGAATACCTTGGGTTTATTTGAATTCCCCTGATTAAAAGTTTATTGGGGTTTCCAGATAAGTTTATCTCATTAAAAAGAATATCATAATGCTTGTTACTATCATAGCCTTTAAATTTTTTTATAGAAAGCTGAAAATTATCTGACGCTAGTAATTTTCCTGACTTATTTTCATTTAGCTCAAAACTTTCAAGAGTTAGCTCAATATTATTAATCTTTTTTTGCTTTGTATCATTTTCAATAAGTAGAGTAGCATCTTTAAAATTTATTCTGTCAGCCGAGATTTCGTCCACAATAGAAAGTAAGTCTTCATTCAGTTTCAAATTATAAAGGTTTGGAGGTTCTTTTTCATGTTTTGGCTTTACAAAATGAAATTCAGCACCATCGATAGAAATATTGCTTGTATGCAAACAATTCCTTCTTTTGTTTTCCTGGTTATTAAGATCGGTTATTTTGATGCCAGGGATTGATACACTAACCAAACCATGCTTTTTTGATGGTCTTTTAGGAAGGATTTCCAGCTTGTTTAGATTCAGGCTTTTTGTAGATTTTTTGTAATCCAGTCTGTCGAGTTTGAATTTGAAGTTGCCTGCAACGGGTTTAAAATCAATATGCTTTAACGAAGCACTGAGGTTTTTTGCAGTTAATTGTTCTTTCTTTTCAGTATTTGGTTTAATGAGATGAACCTGTTCAGCTTCCAGGTTTAAGTCGAGACTGGCAATTTCTTCGTCAGTCTTATTGAAGTTATTTAAAATGATAATCTTGCCATTTTGCAATTCAACCTGGTTTATACTTAATTCATCTACTTCTTTGGGAAGAGGAATGGAAATATCCTTAAAGTTTAATTTTTTTTGGCTTGTGCCTGACTGGTAAATTTTAATGTTTGGGTGATTGATACTTAGCTGCTTTACTTGAAGCAATTTTGTTCTGTAGGATTGTTTAATGTCAATGCCTTTTAAACTGAAATCAGGAACGTTTACATACAAATGGTGATTAAGTTTAGAATAAGTTACACTGGTAATATCCGGGTACAGAATAGCGTTTCGTACAAATACTTCAGACTTGCGGGAAGAAAAACCAATTTCTTTGGCTTGCAGGTAATGTACTTTGTCAGATAAGCGAAACAAGTGGTCATGTAATGTAAGTTCGAAATCATCAGCAAAAAGAAGTTTGTTTTTTTTGATTTCATTTTCATTTAATCGAAATCCATCAAGTTCCAGGTTAAATTTGTTATCGAACGAAATTGTTTTGCCTCGTTTGTCATGATTGACCAGTTTAATAGTTCCATTTTTCAATTGAAGGGTGCCAATCCTTATATCATTGATGTAGCTTTTGAAGAGATTGTAAAATTCATTCAGGTCTAATTCTTTTTTCGATTTTTCATCCCTTGCCAGAAGTTCAAAATAGATGGAAGGCCGGATAATTGAGAAATGGTTGATATTAAGTCGCTTGTTGAAAAAAGCCTGGTGAATGTTGGTATTGTAAAGATTTAAGAACGGTATTTTAATGTTGTATAGTTCATTTTTATTATACTTCTTGAGCAGATCGATTCCATTGCCTTCCTCACTCACAAAAAGATGCAGGTTTTTAATGTTGGCCTTATTTTGTATACTGGAAACATTAATGTTTCCAATGGTTAAACCATGAAGCTGATCCTGAAGCTTCATCTTATAGTTATTGAATTGCAGGTCAAAATTGGTAGCAAAAAACAGTTTGTCAGACTTATTTGCGCTTATAGAATCCAACGAAAAATCGGTAAGCTTAAAATCATAGTTGGTTTCGATAATACCGGTGTCAGCTTGTGTCTTTAATTCATGAACAAGAAATTTACCATGATCAATTGTAACAAGGTTTGAATAAACGCCTTTGATGTAATTTCCAATAAAATGATACAGTAAGCTGTTGGAGCTTTGTTTTTGGATTTTTCTTTCGTTGCCTGTAAGCAGTTTAACATTTGGTTTGAATATAGCTATTTGCTGTAAAGGCATTTCGCGATTGTGATATAAGCGAAATAAATCAATATCCTTCAGGCGAATACTGTCGCAATTTAGTGTTACACTCGTTGTTCCAAGGTTCGGAGTATTATTTGGCTTCATTTCGAGTTGGTCAGCATTGAGTGAGTTCGTTTCACTGGAGACCGAAATGTTTTTCATGCTAAACTGGTGGATTTGATCGCCAAAGTTGATATTGTATTGACCAATATCCATTTGGAGTTTATCAGCATAAAATAGTTTTAACCGGTTGGCGTATGATGCAGAATCAAGCTGGAATTGCTGAAGCTTAATGTTTATGTTTTCAAAGTCTTGCCTGTTTTTTTGAAGTTTACCTTTACGAACAATGCCCAATTCATTTGCATGCAAGTTTAGGTATCCAATTTTTAGTTGTTTGAAATCATTTTTAACCAGTTGAAATAAATCATACTCACGAATCTGTTTGAAATTCATTCCGGGTGTGTCTCCCGGGGGGATGACTTTTATCCTGGATTTTTTTAATAAAAGCGTATCAATTCGAATGCTGTCATTCTGAAAAACTTCTTCAATATCTTTCGACTTAATGTATAGTTCCGGAACGTTTACCCAGTATCTGGTTTTAAGTGTTTGCATTGAATCCAACGGGAATAATGCAATATTCTGAGCTGTTATCCCTTTATTTTTAATGGAGTAAATAAATTCATCAACAGATAATTGGTGCAGGCTGTCTCCAATGGTTTCCTGGTAATTACTGACTTTAAGGAAAATGTCATTTGCTTCAAAAAAATCATCAGTTTGTGAAAGAATAACAGAGTCGGTATAAAATTGATTGACCCCAACATTAAAATTTATAGGATCTTTATTTTTTCCCTTTTCTAAAAGACCAGCATCAATTAGTTCTATCTCATGGATTGAAATGGAATTAAAAGTTTGGTTTATAAACGGTTTGAGTTGATCGATTAATTCATCAAATTTTTCAGAATTATTTTCTTCTGCAAAGGTCTCTTTAAATTGCACAACAGGCTTCTTAATTACAATTTTTTCAATATCAAGCTCTTTGTTTTTGATTAACTTTTTCAGCTTAATATAATTTGCTTCAAAACGTTGTACCGTAAGTGTTAAGTTTAAATCTTTTTCCTGTTTTGTAGGTTTAATTTCTAATTCCTTAAAGGAAACACTTTGATTGAGAAGGTTGAGCTTTAGCTTGGAAAAATTGACAGCATAATCTCCGTTTGTTCTTGAAAGAACAAAAGAAGAGATTTCTTTTTGTGCAAATTCGTTTCCAAAAAAGTAAATTGCACATCCGGAAAAGAGAATAACTAAAATTAAAAAGACAAAAAGTCCGGTGACAAGACGTTTAACTATTTTTTTAAAGCTTACTGCCATTAAAATCAAAAACATTTATTCTAAACAGAGTTCAATTTTGTGAAAAAAGTTGCCGATTCAAAGAAAAAATAACCGATTCTTTATTCGTTATTTTTCCATTGGATGAACCATGCTTTAAATCAGTACTTTTGAAATAAAATAATAATTAGCAGGTAGAAAATTTATAGTTTTTTAACGAGGGGTGTTCTGGAATGTTCTGTTAAGGTTGATTTTTTTATTTATATTTGATTTGAAAAAATAAATGAACAAAACCTAACCAGAAACTGAAGTTTTGAAAAGACTATGCATTTTCATATTGATCTCCTTTTTTAATCAATCGATAATATACTTAATGAACTAACTAATACTAATTTAAAAATTTAACTATGGAGAATGTAAATCAAAAAAGGCTTTTCGTAGCGAGTTGTTTAGCTTTGCTGGTAACGGCAATTACTTTTGCAATCAGGGCACGAATTGAGGGTGTTTTCACCGATGATTACGGACTGACTAAAGAGCAGGTAGGGCGTGCGTTTAGTCCTGCTTTTTGGGGATTTGCTGTAGCGATGTTTGCAGGCGGTTATTTTATTGACATCGTTAAAACCAAAACAATTGTGTGGATGGCATTTTTCTTGCACTTGGTTGGTATTGTTTTGCTGCTTTTTGCAAAAGATTACACCTCTCTGTTTATTTCCAATGTATTTATTGGATTAGGAAACGGAAGTGTTGAGGCTGCCTGTAACCCGCTTGTTGCAACAATTTTCCCTGAAAAGAAAACAAAAATGTTAAATCGCTTCCATGTTTGGTTTCCCGGGGGAATTGTAGTTGGTAGTATTGTAGCAGCATTGGTTATGGATACCATGAATTTACCATGGCAAGTGCTTGTTGGGCTGTTATTTATACCTCTTGCTATTTATGGCTTTATGTTCTTAGGGCAAAAAATCCCGGAAACAGAACGAGTTTCATCTGGTGTTAGCTATAAAGAAATGATGAGAAATGTTGGGGCACCTGTTACGATTACATTGGCTGTGATCTTTATGATTCTGGTAGCTACCAACCCAGGTATTTCTGCCGCTGTTACTTCAAGCTATTCATTGCCTTTGATTATTGTTGGGGTAATTGCTGTTGCAATTATTATTGAAGGGCGTGCAATTAATAAAATTGGTTTACTTTTCCCATTTATCTTTTTCTGTATGTTACTTACTGCTTCAACAGAATTAGGTACAACTCAATGGATTAATGCACTTCTTGCTGAGAATGGAATTCATCCAATGATTATTCTTGCCGTAGTAACTGGTATTATGGCCGTAGGTCGTTATTTTGCCGGTGGTTTGATCCACCGTTTAAATCCTGCCGGGGTTTTACTTGGCTCAGCTATTTTCTCAGTAGCCGGTTTATTGTTGTTAAGCATTGCTTCAGGACCTGTTATAACAGTGCTTTCAGCTGCAGTATTTGCAGTTGGTGTATGTTATTTCTGGCCTACAATGATTGGTGTTACTTCAGAGTATGTGCCAAAGAGTGGTGCTCTTGGAATGTCAATTCTTGGTGGTGCCGGTTTTGTGGCAACTTCAATGGTATTGCCTATTATGGGAAAATCAATTGAAACTGAAGGAGCCCAAATTACACTTAGAAACATGTCAGTGTTGCCAATTATTTTGGTAGTTGCTTTTATTATTCTTTACATGTTGGTTAAAAACAAAAAAGTAGAAGCTTAAAAGCTTAAACAGAAATATTTCAAGATATATGGAGGGCTATTTTTTAGCCCTCTTTTCTTTTGGTAAAGTAAAATAGAAGGTTGAGCCTACACTAAGTTTTGATTCAACCCGAATATCGCCCTCCATCAAATTAATTAGGTTTTTACAGATATTCAAACCTAGTCCGGTACCGCCAAATCCTCTTGTATATTTATTGTCAGCTTGTCTAAAACGATCGAAAATAATCTTCTGATTTTCGTTTGAAATCCCTATTCCGGTATCTCTGACAAAAAACTCAAAATCTTCATCTACCAATTTATATCCGAATTCAATTTCACCTTTTTCTGTGAATTTCTTTGAATTATTTATCAGGTTAGTTAGTATTTGGTTTAATCGATATCTATCGGTAATTATTTTTAGGTTTTCGCTTCCTTCAGGTAAAAAAAGTTGAATTTTAACCTGTTCCTCGTTGTACCCGGGTTCCTTTTTCAGAATATCAAGAACTGTTTTAAGGAACTCATTTATCTCAAACTCATAGTCGTTTATAGTAATTATTTTGGATTCGATTTTTGAGATATCAATAATGTCAGAAATAATCTGAAGCAATTCATTGCCCTTGTCTTCAATTATACTGAAATACTCATCCCTTATTTCTTTATCCAGGTCTTTTTCATTTTTTAATATATCTGCAAAACCAAGAATTGCATTCATTGGAGTGCGAATTTCATGTGACATATTTGCAAGAAAAGAAGATTTAAGTTTATCCGATATTTTTGCTTGTTTCAAAGCTTTTTTTATCTTCTTTTCATGTCTTTTAAGCAAAGTAACATCGGTAATAACTGCTACAAGACCGTTAAATTTCCCATCTTCAATAATTGGGGTGCCCCCAATTAAAACCGGTACGGATTTTCCATCTTTGGTTTGTAGCTTCACTTCATAGGAATCACTGATATTATCTTTTCTTCTTTCGTTGGCTTCCAAAGCAATTGCATGATATTTTGGAGCAACTACTTTTTTCCAGTTCCGCCCGATAACATCTTTATTCGTAAAACCAGTCATTTTTGTAAAGGCTGGATTGACATATAAGATGGTACCATCGCTGCTTTCAACAATAATACCCTCCCGCATCGTATTAATGATTTGCTCATTAAAAGTTTTAAGGCGCTTTATTTCATCAGCATCTTCTTTTCGCTTTGTATAATCTTCTTTAATGGCGATGTAATTAATGATTTCGCCGTTGGTGTCAAATACCGGTGAGATCGTGGCATGTTCCCAAAACAGAGAACCATTTTTATGTCTGTTGCGAAATTCACCCTCCCATATTTTACCATTTTTAATGGTATCCCATAGTTTTTTGTAAAACTCATCTTCATGAAGCCCTGATTTCAAAAATGAAGGGTTCTTTCCAAAGGTTTCTTCCCTTGTATAACCTGTTAATTTGGTGAAAAATGAGTTTGTATATTCAATATTACCATCTGTATCAGTGATTATTATTGATACCGGGCTGTGTTCTATTGCACGACGTAACCATCTCAGGTCTTTATTTATTTGCTCAATTTCTGTTATATCCCTTAAAATACCCGAAATTTTAACTGGTTCCCCATTGCTGTCATGTATTAATGAGGCATTAATTGATACAGTCTTTTTTTTCTTATTCTTATCTACTGCTTTGAATGTGTAGTTTTTAACCTGACCCTTTGATTTGATTTCTTTCAAAAAGATTTCTCTGTCTTTTGGATCAGCATAAATGTCAATAATATTGCTCCCCAAAATTTCTTCACGGGTGTATTCTGAAAAACTCTCAATTGCAGGACTTACATCTATTACTTTACCATCAAGATCAACCTCATAATAGATATCTTCTACATGTTGAAGTATCTTTTGCATTTTTTTCAGACTGTCAATTTCTTTATTTTCAGCCTCAACCATTCTGGTTGTTTCACTTATGAAAACCTGGACGCCAGAGATTCTGTTCCCTCTGATTATTGGATAAATGTACAGCTTGTAATGTTTCTTTTTATCAGCTAATTCAACAGTCTCTTCATCGATAAACTCTTCACCGTTAATGGCTTTTGCAAAACGTTCTTTCCATTTTGGTATGTATTCAGGGGGTATGGTATCAAATAAGCTTTGTCCCAGCGAAATCTTGAATCCTGATATTCTTTCGTATCGCTCTTTAAACGATGGACTTATGAATATATACTCGAATTTTTCATTAACGGCCCAAGCCAGAAAAGGAGCATTCTTAATGAATTCGTTTTGAATATCAAGCTTTTCATTAATTTGTTGAATTTCCTTTTTCAACAATAAGTTCTCTTCCTTTAACTTATCGGCTTCTTTAAGCGAATCAGTCTCCATTTGAAGTATTCGTAGTAAAATTAAAACCCAGCGCTACTCTATTCTGTAAATATTGTATTTTAAGTTTTTAAAAACAAGATTTTTAAAAACATTAAACTGTAGCCAATTGTAAACAAATTGACTAATTTTTGGTTAGTCAAACTATACTAATTCTAAAGGTTTTAGGAACAATGACTGTTTATTATTCAACAAGTATAAGGTGGAAAATTGCTGTACATATAATTGTAGCCTTAGTTTTTGTTTCTTGTGGAGGCAAATCAGATAAGAACGAAATTAAACCTATTGATACTGAAACTTTGAAAGAGCAGGTGCCAAATTTAGCATCAAAAAATATTGAACCTCACCCGGGAGAATCTGTGTATATTAAATATTGTTTGCAATGCCACCGTGCAGATGGTTCCGGTATCCCTGGAATGCATCCTCCGTTAACTCCAAATAAGTGGATTAAGGATAAGGAAAAAATGGTTGAAATTGTGTTAAATGGAATGAGCGGTGAAATAAAGATAGATGGAATCGTTTATGATAATTTAATGCCGCCTCACGATCATTTAACCGATTTACAGTTAGCAAATGTTATTTCCTATGTGCGATCGAATTTTGGCAATGAATTTGAACCCGTTACCCAAAAAGAAGTTGCAGCAATCAGGCAGAAATTGAAAAGATGAGGCCATCTAAAAAGTAAAAAAATGCTCGTCATTCTGAATTTATTTCAGAATCTCACGAATTGAGACCAGTTGTTTACAGATCCTGATCCGGCAATTGCCGGACAGGATGACGTTGGTCTAACTTTGAAGATAACCTCATCTTTTTCCCTTATTGTATCGCAAACCTGGCAAATACTTTATAGCTGAGTTTAATCTTTTTAAAAGAAATTTCGGGTTCTTGTTCTACAGCTTCATCCTTCATATCTTTATATGAAGCATTGTAGAGCATTGTTGCTCTGGGATTGAATTCTGGTTGGTATATTTCACGTTCCTGAATAAAAAGAGCCTTTCCAACTTCCTGATCAACTGCTTCGAGAAGATAAGAAGCTTTTTCTTTAGCGTTTTTAATGGCTTTGATTTTTACTTCCTTTTTGAATTCCTCAATTTTACTATGATCAACACGTTTAATGTAGGCATTCAGTGCGTCAACTTCATCTAAAACATCCCATACTTTGGCCAATTCGTCCGTGCCTGAAGCTTCAATAATATATTCTTTTGAAGCAAGCACATCTTTTTTCTTTCGTTTAATTTTAACGTAGGCTGCATCAGCATCAGCCAGATATAATTGATCATTCGTGATGCCTTTTGCACGAAGTTTCTGCCTAAGTTTCTTTTCCAAATCTTCAATATTGATTTTGGTACGGCCATCATAGCGTTCTTTTAACGTAAACTGAAGGTAAATCTCATCCGGAATAATTTCCATTTCACCTTCTCCGGTTACTTCAATATATGGTGTTGAGTTTAACGGGTTAAGTTCTGTTTGTGCGATTCCAAACATCGGAATTAGCAGAAATAGTAAAATTTTAATAGTTGTTTTCATGATCTCGTATTTTTAATTGTTTCTAAATGAATAGCTTATTTTACGGTTAATAAAAATGCCTGTTGAGAGCTAATTAAATAACCTGGGTTCGATTCTAAAATATTGTCACAGAAAGTCATAATTGCGTTAGGTTTGCATTTAAAATTTTGCAGTAATAGCGGGTTATTTCAAAGAATTTTAAATGCAAAGATGGCGTGAGAAGGACTTTCCTTTCAGGCTTTGCTATTTTTGCCATAAACTTCCCCCAATTTTCTTGTATTATCCTGATAGTACTTCTAAAACTGGTGAAAGCTTCTGTCTAAAAATAGCAAAAGCTGTGAGTAATTTTAGAATCGAACCCAGGTTATTATATTATCTTTAAGAAAATTTATTTTTCATGAACCCTTTTTTAAAGCAGGTAGCCCAGTACCTGTACGATAAATATCATTCAAATATTAATCAAATAACGCTGGTTTTTCCGAGCAGGCGTTCACAAGTTTTTTTCAATGCCTATTTAAATGAACTTGTTGAGCAACCCATTCTTGGTCCTGAAGTTTTAACCATTAGTGAATTTGTCGCACAGCTATCGGGAATACAAATATCAGACCAGATTGGTTTGATTATGCGCTTGCATGAAACTTATAAAAGGCAAACGGGTCATGATGAAGGGCTTGATGAATTTTATTTTTGGGGTGAAATATTGCTGAATGATTTCAATGATATCGACAAGTACTTGTTGGATGCAGAAGACGTTTTTCAGAATATTGCAGATTTAAAAGAAATTGAAAGCCGCTTTGATTATTTAACTGAAGAGCAAAAAAAAGCAATAGAAACTTTCTGGGGTAATTTAGGTAAAGCTGCTGATTCAGGTAATCGCGAGAAATTTATGGAGATATGGAACGAACTTTCAGCGATTTACCAACAATTTAAAAATGAATTGATTGAACATGGCGAGGCTTACAGTGGGCTAATCTACAGAAATGTTTTAGATAATTTTTCAGCATTAGAGCAAAAGCTGGAGTCTGAAAAATATGTTTTTGTTGGCTTTAATGCGTTGAATGCTTGTGAAAAAAGTTTGTTGAAGAAATTGAATGGACTTGAAAAAGCCATGTTCTTTTGGGATTATGATCCTATTTTTACCGAAGATGTAAATCATGAAGCAGGGCTTTTTGTTCGTGAGAACCTGGTTCAGTTTCCAATGCCGTCCGGTTTTTTGTTTGAAAGTCGCGAGGGCAGTGAAAGGAAAATCAAGATTGTTTCCGTTCCGGGACAAGTAGCACAAGCCCAGGTTGTCAATCAAAAACAGTTTTTATCAGGCTTGTCTGATGTGCCTGAATTTGACGATGCTGCGTTGGTTTTGGCTGATGAGAATTTGTTAATGCCGGTTGTTTCTGCTGCAGGAAGTCAATTTGATTCGATTAACATCACAATGGGGTATCCGTTTCAAAATACCCCTGTTTACAGCCTGATAAGCCAGCTTATTGATTTGCAAAAGAACGCCAGAAAAATGGGGGGAGAACTTTTCTTTTATCACCGTCCGGTTTTGTCTCTCCTGAATCATCAATTGCTGGCAAGTGATGAGTCGAGGAAAATGATAGCTGATATTTATAAAAAAAACCGGATTTATATTCCGGCAAAAGAATTGAGTGTAGATAAGGGGTTGAACCTTGTTTTTAGTCCATATCAATCATGGGAAAGGTTTTTGAATGGCTTGCTTAATTTAATCCAGCTATTATCTATGCGCCATAAACAGGAAGAAAATGTTGCATTAGAGGCTGAGTATCTTTATCAGGCTTATTTGTCTGTTCAGCGGTTGAGTGATATTTTGGGGCGGATTGATAAAAAAGAAATGTCCTTGCAGCTTTTCTTTAGGATTCTCTTGCAACATCTTCAGCGGATTTCTATTCCTTTTGAAGGTGAGCCCCTTTCGGGCTTGCAGGTAATGGGAGTGCTGGAAACCCGAAACCTTGATTTTAGAAAATTGGTTATATTTTCTGTTAATGAGGGGAAACTGCCAACGACCTCCACAATTCATTCTTTCATACCATATCATTTGCGAAAAGCTTTTGGATTACCGGCATACGAAGAGCAGGATGCCATGTATGCCTACTATTTCTACCGATTAATTCATCGGGCAGAAGAAGTGGTGTTGGCTTATGATTCATCAACCGATGGATTGAACAGTGGTGAAATGAGCCGCTATGTTTTGCAGTTGCAATATGATTCCGGTTTTCAGGCTGAAAAGATTGCAATGAATTTTGATTTTAAAGCTGCAAAAGCCGAAGCTATTTCGATTGAAGCTACTTCTGAACATCAACGAAAATTGTTACAGCGGTTTTCTGAAAGAAGGTTAAGTCCAAGTGCCCTAAATACTTATTTGGATTGTAAATTGAAGTTTTATTTTCAAAATATAGCGGGCCTGCGCCAACAGGATGAAATGATGGAAGATGTTGATCCTCGCTTGTTTGGTAACTTGTTTCATTTAGCTGCTGAGGTGATTTATAAACCTTTTATCGGTAAAACAATTGAAAAGCAAGACTTGGAGGCTTTACTCATCAAAAAGAATGAGATTGAAAAGGCAATTCTTGCAGCGTTTCAGGATGAATATTACAAAGACAAAGAATTGTCGGAAGTTGTTCTTCGGGGAAATAACATTTTAATAGCTGAGCATTTGAAAACCTACCTGGAGCAAATGATTCGCAATGATCTGAAACAGGTTCCATTTAGAATAATAGATTTGGAAGGGAACTTTGAAGATAGCTTTCAGCTAAACCTTAACGGACAAGCACATTTAATTCAAATTGGTGGAATTGTAGATCGTATTGATGAGACAAATGATGGGGTACGGGTTATCGACTATAAAACAGGGCGAAGCCTAAAGTTGGATTTTAAATCGATGGAGGATTTGTTTGATCGCGAATATCATGACAGGCGCAAAGAAATTATGCAGACACTGGTTTATGCTGAAATTTTTAACCGGCAGAAACCTGAAATTAATGTTATCCCTGCTATCTATAAGATTGATGATTTTTTTAATGATAATTTTTCTCCTGAAATAAAATATAGAAGAAGAAACTTTTCTTATGATGAAGTAGCTGAAGAATTTCGGGAGGGTTTGCAAATGTTACTAAATGAAATATTCAGCAATACGAATGTTTATGAGCAAACCCATGACGAAAGAAAATGTACTTTGTGTCCTTTTAATAAAATCTGCAGACGTGGTTAATCTTTTTGGTCAAGCAGGTCGGGCCTTAGTTTTTTTGTACGTTCGTAAGCTTGCTTCTCTTTCCATTCGTTAACTTTTTTCTCGTTGCCACTTAGCAAAATATCCGGAACCTTCCAGCCATTATAATCGGCGGGTCTTGTGTAAACCGGAGGGCTCAGCAAATTATCCTGAAATGAATCGGTGAGGGCTGAAGTTTCATCGGAAAGTACCCCCGGGATTAATCTAACTATAGCATCTACCATAACAGTAGCCGCAAGTTCACCGCCAGTTAAAACAAAGTCGCCAATTGAAATTTCCCGGGTGATAATATGGTCGCGAATCCGTTGGTCGATTCCTTTATAGTGTCCGCAAAGTATAATGATATTTTTAGCAAGCGAAAGTTGATTGGCTGCTTTTTGTTCGAACTTCTCACCATCCGGGCTGGTATAGATAATATCATCGTATTCGCGTTGAGATTTTAAATGGTTGATTACGGCTTCAATGGGTTGAATAGTCATAACCATTCCAGCCCCACCACTGAAAGCATAATCATCTGTACGTTTGTGTTTGTCGGTTGAGTAATCTCTAATATTATGAATGTATATTTCAGCAAGCCCTTTTTCTTTTCCCCGCTTAATTATGGAATGGTTGAATGGACTTTCAAGAATCTCCGGTAATACAGTTAATATGTCGATGCGCATATTCTTTTTTATGCAAAAGTAGAAACATTTGAAAGATGTGGCGAACAAATTTCTGATTTTTCACATCCAGATATCTATATAAGATGACATATTGTCTTTTGGGTTTTGGCGGATTCGGAAAAAGTGACAGTTGTTTTTGAGCTTTTGTCTGAGTTTTGATGTTGGAACAAGCTTTGAAATAAGGCAGTCAGGAAACATTAATTAATCATTTTAAAAGAAAACAATTATGAAATTAGTAAAAGTAAATCGCCCGTTTTATGCACATAATGGATTGGATCGTTTAATGAATGAGTTTTTGAATGAAGGATGCAGCTATGATCGTTATGCAAAAAATGAATTAACATACAATCCTTCAACTAATGTTTTTGAAACTGATAATTCGTTTGCATTAGAAATATCAATCCCCGGGTATGAAAAGGAACAAGTTTCTCTTTCAGTAGAAAATGACCTGCTTACAGTTAAAGCTGAAGTAAAAGAGACAGAAGAAAAGGATTACAAATACTCAAGACGTGAGTTTGCAGTGTCTGACTTCGAAAAATCGTTTAAACTTTCGAAGAACATCAATCAGGAAAAAATTGAAGCTGCATTTAAAAATGGAGTACTTGTGGTTACCCTTCCTAAAAAAGAAGAAGCCATTTCAATTAAACGTCAGATAGATGTTGTTTAAAGAGAAAATAGTACTGAATTAGAAATGAGCCGCATAATCAAAATGCGGCTCATTTTTGTTTATAAAATTATGTTTTTGGGAAATTATGCTGAATTTCTTTGAGTATATCTTTTGAATAGCTTATTTTCGTAGCTAAGTGAATCCTAATTCTCTGATAATTACTCAGTAATTTAAAACTATTGTTATGGAACCTAAAGATCTAAAAAACTCAAATGAAGAGTTAAAAGCTACACCGGAAGAGGCTGGTGCTGCTGATGTGCCGGAGAAAGAAGAAATTAATGGTGAGAAAAAAGAAGAATCACCTGACGTTGGACCTGTAGAAGAAAGTGTTGAAGAGACTGTGGAAGTTGAGGAAATTGTTGCCGAAGAAATTGTTGAACCGGTAGAAGAACCTGCTCCTGAGGAAGAAGTGAAAGAGGAACTTGTTTCTGAAAAAGAAGAGGAAAAACCACAGGAAGAAGTTGAAGAGAAAGCTACAGATGAAAAGCCTGTTGTTGAGGCTGAAAATAAAGATGAAGTTGTAGAAGAGAAAACCGAAGAACCGGTTGAGGCTTCACCTGATAAGAAAGTTGAAGAAAAAGCAGATGAATTGAAAGAGTCTTCATCTGAAGAAAAGAAAGAAGAAGTTGCTGCTGAAAGTAAAGAGAAGCAGCCCGTTGCTGAAGAACCTGTAACAGAAGAGATGGATTATTCTACCCTTACAGAGGTTGAGCTTATTAACTCACTACGAGACCTGATAGCCAATTCAGCAGAGGAAGATATTAAAGATGACGTAGATAAAATCAAGATAAATTTCTATAAAAAGCACCGCGCAAATGTTGAAGAAGAGAAGAAGAAGTTTTTAGCTGATGGCGGTAAAGAAGAAGAATTTGAACCAACAAATGCCCCTTACGAGGAAGATTTGAAAAACCTGCTTAAGGATTACCGGAATCTGAAAAGCAGTATGATGAAAAGGATGGAGTCTGAGAAGGAAGAAAACCTCAGGATCAAATATGAAATTATTGATGATATTAAAAACCTGGTAAACCGGAAAGAATCCATCAATAAAACCTTTCAGGAGTTCAGGGAGCTGCAACAAAAGTGGCGTGATACTGGTTTGGTACCTCAGTCGAAGCTTAAAGACCTTTGGGAGACTTACCATCACCATGTTGAGAACTTTTACGATTATATAAAAATTAACAAAGAGCTTCGTGATCTTGACCTTAAAAAGAACATGGAGTTGAAAATAGGTCTTTGTGAAAAGGCTGAAGAACTGTTGGTTGAACCTTCAGTAATTAAAGCGTTTAATATTCTTCAGAAATATCATGAACAATGGCGTGAAATTGGACCTGTTCCCCGTGATAAAAAAGAAGAACTTTGGGAGCGTTTCAAAGCCGCTACTTCAAAGATAAACAAGAAACACCAGGAGTATTTTGAGAACCGTAAGGTTGAACAAAAGAAAAACCTGGAAGCAAAAACAGTTCTTTGTGAAAAGGCTGAAGAAATTGCTAATCTTGAGTTGTCTTCTAACAAAGATTGGGAAAGCCGTTCTAAAGAGTTAATTGAGCTTCAGAAGGTTTGGCGTACAATTGGCTTCGCTCCCAAAAAAGACAACAATCGTATCTATGAGCGTTTTCGCACGGCATGCGATAAATTCTTTGATGGAAAGCGCGAATTTTATGCACAGAATAAAGAACTGCAGCTTAATAACCTGCAGGTAAAAACAGATTTGTGTGTTCAGGCAGAAGCCTTGAAAGATAGCACAGACTGGAAAAAAACGACTGATGAGTTTATTCGTATTCAACGCAAATGGAAAGAAGTAGGTCCTGTGCCCCGCAAGCATTCCGATGCAATCTGGAAGCGTTTCCGTGCTGCGTGTGATTTCTTCTTTGAAAATAAATCGAACCATTTTTCACATGTGGATGAAAAACAGGTTGAAAACCTTAAGCTCAAAAAAGAACTTATTGAAGAGGTTAAAGACTATGAATTAACCAAAAATGATGATGCAGACCTGGATCAAATGAAAGAATTCCAGCGTCGTTGGAGTGAAATTGGGCACGTTCCATACAAAGAGAAAGATGTTGTGATGAATGATTTCAGGGATGCGATCAATGTTCATTTCGATAATTTGAAGCTTGATGACCAAAAGCGCAACATGCTGAAGTTTAGAAATAAGATTGCAAATATTTCAACATCATCAAGAGGTCATAATAAAATGCGTTTTGAGCGCGATAAATACGTGACTAAATTGAAACAGCTTGAAAGTGACCTTGCACTTCTTAATAATAATATTGGTTTCTTTGCCAATACAAAAAATGCAGAGGCTTTGATTGGTGATGTCAATAAGAAAATTGAAGATGCCAAAGAGAAAATCAAGGTTCTCAAAGAAAAGATTCGCATCATTGATGCGATGGAAGATGAAGAATAACCTTTATCCTATGATACAGGAGGGTGTATCAAAAGCCGGTCAATAACCTTTTAAAGATTAATCATTAATTTTTAAGGTTTTATCTATCAAGGGTTTACTATTGGGGAGTTGGCTTTTTAAAGGTCAAAAATCACTATTTTTGACTTTTTGATACACCCTCTTTTTTTATTATTTGTTGAAATTTTATAGCGCTATTTAGAGAGGCTCAATGATATTTATTGATTACCTTTGTGCGTTTTTAGGAACATTAAAATTATACGATTTTGTCATCAACCAAGTACATCTTTGTTACAGGAGGTGTGACCTCCTCATTAGGAAAAGGAATTTTAGCCTCATCATTGGCTAAGTTGTTGCAGGCCAGAGGTTACTCAGTTACTATCCAAAAACTTGATCCTTACATTAATGTAGATCCGGGAACATTAAACCCATATGAGCACGGTGAATGTTATGTGACAGAAGATGGAGCTGAAACTGATCTTGACCTTGGTCACTATGAGCGTTTCCTGAACACACCTACTTCTCAGGCGAATAATGTCACTACCGGAAGGATTTATCAGTCGGTAATAAACAAAGAGCGTCGTGGTGATTATTTGGGAAAGACTGTTCAGATTATTCCGCACATTACTGATGAGATCAAACGTAAGATTAAATTCCTGGGTAATAAGCGCAATTACGATATTGTTGTTACCGAGATTGGTGGTACTGTTGGTGATATTGAGTCATTACCATACATTGAAGCGGTTCGTCAGTTGAAATGGGAGCTTGGCTCAGATGCCCTGGTTGTACATCTGACACTTGTGCCTTTTCTGGCAGCTTCCGGTGAGTTGAAAACAAAACCAACGCAGCATTCAGTAAAAACATTACTCGAAAATGGAGTACAGCCTGATGTATTGGTATTGCGCACAGAACATGACCTTGGAATTGGCATTCGTAAAAAAGTTGCTCTTTTCTGTAATGTTGATATTGATTCAGTAGTCCAATCAATCGATGTATCAACGATTTATGATGTCCCAAATAAGATGAGGGAAGAAAAGCTGGATGTTACTGTTCTTAAAAAATTAAAACTTCCACTAAAAGAAGAACCTGCTTTAATAGAATGGAACAATTTCTTAACCCAACATAAAAACCCGGAGCATGAAGTAAAAGTTGCTTTGGTTGGAAAATATGTTGAATTGCAGGATGCTTATAAGTCAATTGCAGAATCGCTGGTTCATGCAGGTGCGGCTAATTTATGCAAAGTTAAGCTTGACTGGATTCATTCAGAGGATATAAATAAGAAGAATGTAACCGAAACTTTAGGAGGTTACGATGGTGTCATAATTGCACCAGGTTTCGGACATCGTGGCATTGAAGGAAAGATACTGGCTACCAAATTTGTCAGGGAAAATAACATACCATTCCTTGGAATATGCCTTGGAATGCAAATTGCAGTAGTCGAATATGCCCGAAATGTTTTGGGTTATAAAGATGCTGATTCAACGGAAATGAATGAAAAAACACCTTATCCGGTAATTGACCTGATGGAAGAACAAAAAGGCATTACCGAAAAAGGAGGAACAATGAGACTTGGAGCTTACGATTGTCATATCCAGGATAAAAAGTCGAAGATGTTTGAAGCTTATGGGAAAGCCGATATTCGTGAGCGTCACCGTCATCGTTATGAGTTCAATAACCAGTACCTGGAAGATTTCAAAAAAGGAGGAATGGCTCCTGTAGGCTTAAATCCGGATACAAATCTTGTGGAGGTTGTTGAAATACCTTCTCACAAATGGTTTGTTGGTGTACAGTACCATCCGGAATACAGTAGTACTGTTCTTAGCCCACATCCGTTGTTTGTAGCATTTGTTAAAGCTGCATTAAATAAATAAGAAAGAAAATAGAAACAGATGGATAGAAATACGATTATTGGGATTGTGCTGATTTTTGCCATCCTGATTGGATTCAGTTACCTGAACAAACCCTCAGAAGAACAAATAGAAGCTGAAAAGCGTCGGCAAGATTCAATAGCGCAGGTTGAAGCTTTAAGAAAGCAGGAAGCTGAAACGCAGATTAAACAAATGGAGCAAGAAGCTGAAGAAGCTTCATTGGATCAGTTGTCAGATTCAACCGTTGCAAGTAACGAAGCTATTGCCAAGTATGGAGCATTTGGTGCAGCAGCAATAGGTGACGAAAAATTCATTACCCTTGAAAACAACCTGATGAAGGTTACTGTTTCCACAAAAGGTGGAAAAATATATTCCGTTGAATTGAAAGATTACCAAACCTACGATTCGTTACCATTAATTCTTTTTGAAGGTGCTGGCAACATGTTTGGGATGAATTTCTTTTCGCAAAACAGAAGCATTTTAACAGACGACCTTTATTTCAAACCTTCTGTAAGTCGGGATAATATTACAGTTTCCGGCTCTGAAGTTAAAAAAGGGAAAAAGGGAAATGAAAAATACAATGAAGTAAACCCTGGAGGTAGTGAGTACATTTCATTGCGTTTAGATGCCGGGAATGGTCGCTATTTGGAGTATGAGTATGGCTTGAAGCATAATTCATACATGGTTGACTTTAATATAAAAGGAGTTGGGCTATCACAGCTTGTTCCTCAAAATACCAACTACCTTAATTTTAATTGGGCTTTTGCGGCACCACGTCTTGAACGTCAATCTAAATTTGGAGAAGATCGATACACCACGGTTAGTTATAAATATTTAGGAGATGATGTTGATGATTTAGGCAAAGCTAAGACTGATGAAGAAACCTTGAAAACAAAAGTGAAATGGATCAGTTTTAAACAGTTGTTTTTTAGCTCGACTATCATTGCAAATGAATCATTTCCTACAGCTGATATCCGATATGATTATCTTGAAGATGATCCTGATTATGTTGGTGGTTTCTTTGCCGATATTGCATTACCCTATGAAGGGAAGCCAACAGAAAACTATGATTTGCAATTTTATTTTGGACCTAATCACTACAACACGCTTAAGCAATATGACATGTCTATGGAGCGTGTGATTGATTTAGGCTATGTACGCTTTGTGAATACCTGGTTAATTATCCCTGTATTTAATTTTTTAAGAAACCATATTTCCAATTTTGGGATTATCATTTTGCTTTTAACAGTCTTCATTAAAATGCTATTGTTGCCTTTGACTTATAAATCATATATATCGCAGGCAAAAATGAAGGCATTGAAGCCGGAAATTGATGAGCTTACAGCAAAATACGGAAAGGATAAAGCCATGGAAAAACAGCAGGCAACCATGGCCCTGTACAAAAAGGCCGGGGTAAATCCGATGGGAGGATGTTTGCCCATGTTGCTACAGTTCCCTATTTTGATTTCGATGTTCTTTTTCTTTCCAACCTCTATTGAACTTCGTCAGCAAAGTTTCTTATGGGCACATGACCTTTCAACTTATGATTCAATTTTGAATTTACCTTTCGAGATACCGATGTACGGAGCACATGTAAGCTTGTTCTGTTTGCTGATGACAATAACCACGATCGTTTCTACAAAGATGAACTCACAAGCTACAACTAGCCAGCAAATGCCCGGTATGCAAACCATGATGTATTTAATGCCTGTGATGTTCTTGTTTATACTGAACAGATATGCTTCAGGGTTGAGTTATTACTACTTTCTTGCTAACCTGATTACGATTGGTCAAATGTATTTATTCCGCAAGCTTATTGATGAGGATAAAATCAGGGAGCAGCTTAAAGCAAAGCAAAAGAAAGCTCCTGCCGGTAAATCCAAGTTCCAGCAGCGGGTCGAAAAAATGGCTAAAGACCGGGGAATGCAACTTCCCAAATAATAATAGTTTAAATGCTGTCATTTGACAGCATTTTTTGTAAATTATCGTTTGTAATTTTAAGCCTGTAAAATGTATCAATATCAAGCGCAAATACAAAAAGTGGTTGATGGGGACACCTATGTGGTTGACATTGACCTTGGCCTGGCTGTTTGGGTCAGAAATGAAAAAATAAGGCTCTATGGGGTGAATACTCCCGAAGTATATGGTGTCAAAAAAGATTCCGAAGAATATAAAAGAGGCAAAATGGCTTCTGGTTTTGCAAAATCAATAATTAAAAAAGGGCAGGAAGCTATTGTTGAAACCATGAAAGATGCCAAAGGCAAGTATGGAAGATACCTGGCAGTCCTTTATATTCAGGTTTCAGAAGAGGTGCTTGAAGGGACTGAAAATATACGATCAATAGGTGATTATTACTGTTTAAATGACTTGCTTATAGCAAAAGGACACGCTGAACCTTATTTCTTATGAATTCAAAAAAACTTAATCTTCCGTATTATGCTGTAATCTTTAGTTCTGTAAGAACGAAAATTGATGATGGTTATTCTGAAATGGCCGTTAGAATGGAGGAATTGGCCAGACAGCAGGAAGGTTTTCTTGGCTTTGAGTCAGCACGTGAAGAGTTAGGAATATCCATTTCTTATTGGCGTGATTTGGAAGCCATAAAGAACTGGAAGAATAATCTTGAGCATTCACTAGCCAGAAAACTAGGACGGGAAAAGTGGTATCAATCTTTTAAAGTAAGAATTGCAAAGATTGAGTATGAGTACGGATTTGAGAAAGAATAGTAACTGCTGAAAACTTACTGATATGAAACGAACATTTTTTTTATTGGCTGTTGTGATGTTGTTTGTAGCATGCACAAATCAGTCAAAGCAAGTAGAACCAATGAAAAGCGAAATTGACAAAAAAGCGGATGAGTTTGCCACTTTTAAATTAACTACTGATCTTTCTGTATTGACCGAAAAAGAGAAGCAAATGCTTCCTTATTTATTTAAAGCTGCAGATTTAATGCAAGAAATTTTCTGGACCCAGGCATATGGAGATAAAGAAGAAATCCTCTCAAAAGCGAAAACAGAAGGAGAGAAAAAATTCATCCATATTAATTATGGGCCATGGGAGCGCTTAGCCGGTAATAAACCCTTTATTGAAGGTTATGGTGAAAAGCCAGCAGGAGCCATGTTTTATCCAGCGGATATGACTAAAGAAGAATTTGATGCTTGGGACGAACCTGCAAAAACGGGTTTGTATACTTTGATTAAAAGAGATGAAGAGGGAAAGTTGAAAGCAGTTCCTTATCATGTCGCTTATAAAGAGCAAACAGAAAAAGCTACCGGGTATATTCGTCAGGCTGCTGAACTTGCGGAAGATGAAGGTTTAAAAAAATACCTTGAATTGCGTGCTGAAGCATTACTGACCGATGACTATTACGATAGTGATGTGGCATGGTTGGATATGAAAAATAACAGTATTGACTTTATAGTTGGCCCAATTGAAAATTATGAAGATCAATTGTATGGTTACAAAACTGCCCATGAATCTTTTATTCTTGTTAAAGATAAACAGTGGAGTAAAAAGCTTGAGAAGTATGCAGCTGTTTTGCCCGACCTTCAAAAAGCACTTCCTTGTGAGCAACCATACAAAAACGAAACACCGGGCTCCGATTCTGACCTGAATGCATATGATGCCATTTATTATGCAGGTGACTGCAATGCCGGAAGTAAAACCATTGCCATAAATTTACCTAATGATGAAAAAGTAAGAGCTAATAAGGGAAGCCGCAAACTTCAGCTTAAAAACTCAATGCAGGCAAAGTTTGATAAAATCCTGACACCAATCTCTAATTTGTTAATTGCTGAAGATCAGCGTAAGCATGTGAAGTTTGATGCATTTTTTGAGAACACCATGTTTCACGAAGTGGCTCACGGACTTGGGCTTGGTAATACTGTTGCTGGTGATATGACCGTTCGTGAGGCTTTGAAGGAAACTTATACTTCAATAGAAGAAAGCAAAGCCGACATTTTAGGGTTGTGGTGTGTATACCAGTTAAATGAAATGGGCGAGTATACAGACAAAGACCTGATGGACAATTTTGTAACCTTTATGGCTGGTATTTTCCGCTCGGTTCGTTTTGGTGTGGCAAGTTCTCATGGAAAAGCAAATATGATCCGCTTTTATTATTTTGAAGAAAAAGGAGCTTTTACACGCGATGATGCAACTGGTACTTCTCGCGTGAACTTTGAGAAAATGAAACAAGCCATGTTTGATTTGTCAGATCTAATATTAAGAATACAAGGCGATGGCGACTATGAAACAGCTAAGGCCTTGATTGATGAAAAAGGCTTCATACGGGAAGCTCTGCAAAACGATTTAGACCGAATAGGAGAGGCAGGGATTCCAAGGGATATTGTATTTGAACAAGGTCCTGAAGTGGTGGGGCTGTAAGAAATAATTGGAGGGTGTATCAAAATTTATAAGTTGAACGCTTGTCTGGCAACAGGTAGAAATCCCGATAACAGCGTGTATCGGGATATGTTTTTTTTAATTGCTTGAAATAGTTTGTTCGATTTACTGTAGAAGTTGTCAAAAGTTAAATGATAATAGTATGCCAATGAATGGAAAAATTGTTTTTTTTGACTCTCCCTCTCTTCTCGAAGCTACCCTTTATACACATCTTTTATTTGGTAATAACAATCCATTTTATCAACATTTAAATGTAAAATATTCAATTTTGAATAC
>JANQII010000067.1 GCA_028282195.1 Prolixibacteraceae bacterium | reverse complement strand
GGTTCATCTCCCCAAACAGAAAGTTATAACCAGTAGCATCACCCTAAGCGATTTTGAAAAGATATTACCTGAATATTTTATGAGAATTCACAGAAATTGCATTGTTAATTCTCATAAAATCATTGAATTCGATACTAAAAGAAAAAAAATATTACTTATAAACGGAAAGGAGCTTGATGTTTCCGTACGGAATGTAAAAAAACTAAAAGATTTTCTGGATCCGACAACGTTCAATCTTCAATAAGTTTAGTGCATGAAATTAAATATCCACCCTCAAAGTTGTACAGGGTGTCATCTTCTGGAAAGATGACACCCATTGCTTACAACAACACAGAAAGTCAAAATAAGAAATAAGGAACAGCATGGATAAGTATTAGCATGGAACTTTCTGATTGGATATTTCCTGTCTGCCGTCCCTGCGGGAGGAAATCCGACAGGCAGGCTTATTCGATAGTTTACATTTGAGTTATTCCCTAAATCCAGCTCCTGGTTTTGGAGTTGAAATAGATACTGACCGATTGAAAAAAATAAGCCATCTTCATATAGATTTAATTTAAAAGCTGGTTAACATTACAATGATGAACCTCTGACAATTAATTCAGGGAACAAAGTCTCAACCCTGAATTTTGGATCGCTTGCTTTTGAATTGATGCGTTTCATCAGCAAACGGGCAGAAAGCATGCCCAGCTCATAAGTTGGTTGCCAAACTGTTGACAACGACGGCTTAAAATAACAAGAATGCGGATCATCATCAAAGCCAATAATAGAGATATCCTGTGGAATTTTTATTCCAGCTTCTTTAATAACAAACATAGCACCAATAGCCACACCGTCATTGATTGCGAAAATGGCATCAGGTCGTTTATCAAGAGCTAGCAAATGCCTGGTTGGTGAAATCCCATGTTTCGGAGCAAATCCCTTGCAGTTGACAATGTAATCTGCATGTATCTTTATTCCATGTTTGGTTAACGCATCTTCATATGCCATTTGGCGGTGGCGGGAAGTCGATAATGTGTTTGGCCCGGCAATATGGGCAATACGCTTACATCCTGATTTTATTAAATGCTCAACCGCCTGAAAAGCCCCATTGTACTCATCTACAAAAACTTTATCTGCTTCAATACCTTCACAGTCGCGATCAAAAATTACCAAAGGAATATTGCTTTCCCGAATCGCATTCAAATGATCAAACCTTCGGGTTTTAGATGAAGGTGAAATCAAAAAACCGTCAACATTAATCGACATAAAAGACTGAATAATTTTTTTCTCCTCTTTGTACGATTCGTTGGATTGACCAATAATCATATTCACCTCCAATGGATTAACCAAATCCTGAATTCCATTAATAATGGATGAAAAAAAATAACTGGTTATTTCAGGAACTATTACACCTATTGTATTCGTCTTTTTCTGAAGCAGGTTTAAAGCCAATTGGTTAGGCTGATAATTCAATTTTCGGGCAAGGCGTACAACAGCTTTCTTTGTTTTTTTACTAATGGCCGGATGATCATGTAAAGAACGGGAAACCGTTGCCGGGGAAATCCCCAACTGATCGGCAATATCTGTTATGGTTGTACGCGTTTTCTTCACTGTTAAATGATCAATTAAGAAAACCAAAGTTAATTAAAGAATAATTCCTTACTATATTTAGTAGCAACAAGTATTCGAAAAGTCTACAATTACCTGAAGCCGCGAAGAAACTCATACTTACGCCTTACATGGCATTTTGATCCGCAATAACCACCTGCTGCATATGATTTCCAGGTACATGCTTTGCAAGGATTAATAAAAAAATACTTCATTTTTTTAACAGCACCGTAAACAATTACACCCAATAAAATTACTCCAAAGGACCAGTGCCAAACAGGAATTGAGTAATCCGAAGAACCACTTCCAATTGAATCCCCAAAA
Source organism: Prolixibacteraceae bacterium (assembly GCA_028282195.1). Classification (GTDB taxonomy): domain Bacteria; phylum Bacteroidota; class Bacteroidia; order Bacteroidales; family Prolixibacteraceae; genus Sunxiuqinia. The sequence goes on along the minus strand of JANQII010000067.1, from coordinate 15,558 downwards.
ATTAAAGGAACACAACATTGCTGAACAACAAGCTCCCCCTGTACCCTGTAAGCATGGTACTGGTAATCAGGAAATACCAATTGATCGGTTACAAAGCCACTTAACAAAGCCATTACAATGAGTGAACCAGCGTAAAAAAGCGCTGCTTTTGTTCCCATTGATTTTCCGATTGCATTTAGCTCTCCCAAATTTGTTGCAGGCCCTGCAATCATATATGCAACAGCTGCCCCGGGGGATGCCCCAAGTAACAACAAGCCCTGTACAACCGGAATTGAAGGAATGCTACACGCATAAACCGGAATACCTAATAAAATGACATACAAAAGTGTGGTCAGATCCTGCTGCCCTAACCAGGCAGATATCCATTCAATAGGTAAAACTGCTAATAGAATTGAAGCAATTCCTAGTCCGATTAAAATATCAATACTAACATCAGCACCCAGCTCCAGGAAAGACCATTTTAAAGTTTCAGTAATTTTGTTTTTTGATTTTCCTGAGCCTGTTGAACTACCTGGAGAATATATTTTAAGTGAACTGGTCTTATCATTTTCCAATGAAGGTTTCTTTAAAATCCGATTACCGGTAAAACCAATAAAATAAGCTCCCAAAACAGCCGAAGCTAATAAAGCTATAGTTAATTTTATTCCAAGTAGCTTAAACGATATCGCAATTAAAACAGGAGACAAAATTGGTGTTGATGTCATAAAAGCCAGCATGTTTCCAATAGCTGCCCCACTTCGAAAAAGTCCAATCCCTAACGGAATTGTTCCGCATGAACATAAAGGTAAAACACAACCAACCCCAACTGATTTTAATAGAGAACCTCTTGATTTCCCTCCTAAATGTTGGTGCAAAATTGGTGTTGGAACCCAAATGCGAATAATACCTGCAATTACAAATCCCAAAACCACATATGGTGCAGATTCAAGCAGTGTATTAAAAAGAATTGTTATCAAAACCCAATTATTCTGTTGTTAGTTCAGCAATAGCATTATCAAGAAAAAATACTGCATCATATGGAGCCTTTGTATCTATACGGAATGTACCTGTTACTTTTACCAAAGCTCCAATCATATCAATTCTTTTTAATACCCATTCTTGCTTCAAATTAACCAGAAGGGTCCACCGCATAGCTTCATCCGGCTGCAAAACACATGCTTCTGCCAAACCAAGTGTAGGTAATAAAAAAAGAGAGTTTACAACTGTACTGTCACCATCTATTTTACAACCATTTCCAAAAAAAACAGCAGCTCCTTCAAGTGTCATTTCCTTACCTTCAGTTGCTATTAATTCTTCCGGGATAGTAAAATCGGCTGACTGGCCATCTATCAATTTTGCACGTACCCGGTAAAAAGATTCCCAATTACGCGCATTTTCATTCATTTTGAGTTCATCAAGTGTTGGCATCATTCCGGAATCTTTGTTTTTCACCTTGCTCATTTCTATTAAATAAAGGAATATAATAAGCAAGCCAGTTCCTAAAGCAATCCCCCACTTCTTCATTTGTAAGTTTATTTTACAGGATCAATTTTCCAAACAGGATAATTGTTTTTTTCATCTACCTGACGAATTGTTCTTGGCCATCCAGGCATTTGTTTTGCTCCAGGCTTTGTAACATCCGTTGTACGGTCCCAACTTTCAAAAATCACACTTTTTTCTTTTTTATTAAACCGAATTATACCAAAGCCGGCACGGGAAATCTTTTCTTCCGGGTTTGCATAAGCATACATCGTAATTTTATTATCAAAACCATCCAAATAATCACCTGTAAAAGCAAGAGGATTTCCTTTTTCTGCATTTGCACCAGGTTTTTCATTTGCAGGATGCCACCAACGGCTATAGTAGTTGTTAATAATTGCCGGAGCAACAAAAGCAAACGGGCCATCTCTATGCTCATCAATTCCATGATGAATTATGGTAGGCAAATGCTGGTCACCTGCAAGATGAACAGCTCCTGCATCACGAATCAATCTTAAAGCTTTTTTTCTTCCTGCCTGAGGCCAGCCATTGCTATCCATATCGGCATGCAACAGGTTTTCAAATTTCCCATGACGATGAGCACCTCCACAAAAACCGGTCTGTGAAAGGACAGCTTTCATTGAAATATTGTTCCAATCCTTTCCCCATTCTTCCAGAAACTTTAGCTGTCTATCCCCTAATAACTTCAATCCTTCCAGATCAATAGTCGTTGGATCATAAGAAGGGTCACGCACATGATCAGGCCGTGGTCCCATTTGAGGGATTTTACCAGCTGGCCCTGATTTGAATTTTCGGTCTTCAATAATCGCAAAACTAATACCCCCTACATTTAAATCAGTATAATAAACCCCAATTCCCTGTCCGATGGGTGATGGATCATATGGATCGGGTAAATGGGCAGTTTGACAGCGCTCAACCATTTTTACATATTCATGATGATAAAAATATCCACCATCATCACCGGCATTAGATGATGCGATTTTACCAGATTCGCCCCAAAGATTCCCCTGGCCAATATCGTGGTCATCCGGAATCGTAACACAAGGACGGTCTTTAATAATATCCCGAAACTGTAATCCAAAAAGCAACCAGGCGGCAGTATGTTGTCTATGATCATAGCTCTGGTCTCCGGCAAAAAACAACAAATCCGGATTTAAGTGCCTGATATTACGAATATATTCCTTTCTGGAACCACGGGTTTTATTTGAATTACAATTCAAAGAAGCAACAACTATTTCATTTTTATCAACTGGGTTCTTACGGATTAATCCCTCAAAAGAAGCGTTAGCTCCGTGCCTTAACCGGTACTCCACATCTTTAGTATCATCCCATTCATCTATTCGGAAAAGAGCTGACCAGCCAATATCATTTACTTTTTCAGTTGCTACTCTTTTCCATTTTCCCATCTTCTTTAGCTCAAGATGTACGTCACGGCTTTCTTCCGGGTAAAGGGGAAAAAGCTGTGCTGTCATCTTCAAAATATTATTATGAACAGTATAAATCCCAAAACAAATTACTTCATCACGTGGAACATCTACATTAATAATTTTTTTAGGGTTTTCAGAAATCTTTTGAGCATGATTCCACCAGTCATTAACACAGTAGGTATCCAGTTTCTCAAAAGGAGCTTTTACTGGTGGTTCACCTTTTTGAGCAAATATACTTGGTACTGAAAAAGATATTAAAACAAGGATAGTTAATTTCTTTAGGCACATTTTAATAAGTTTAAGTTAGAAAAAGTAAAGATAAGACAATCACTGGTTATGCTACAACCAGAAAATTAAAAACAAATATAAATAAAGAAAATTCTTAAAGTTGACTATCCCCGTGGCAAAGTCTCGGGGAATTCTTTAGATTAAAGATTATTCTTTCTAACTACCCGGTAAATGCAATCCGTATTGTTGCAAAGGGTACATACATAATCCCTAAATTTTACATCCTTTCCAATACCAATTATGCCACTTGTTGATTTTACCGGGTTCATTAAATGAGATTGGGTTAAGCTTACGCCACAAACATTTTGAGGAAATTGAGCAAACAACTTAGGCTGGTCATCAACAGGCCACTCACAATAGCCCGGACTGTAACGGTTTGTGATCTTATCCCCATTCTCGGCCATCTCATCCTTCAGGATTTTTTGCATTTTATCGCCAGCTGCTTCAACAATAAACGAGCCCATTACATCATATACATAGCCGAGGCTTGGGTCTTCGCCAAACATGAGACTTTGCGATTTTTCTGAGATCGATTTACCTGCAGTACAAACGAAAAATGCAACACGTTTACTTCCTTTAATTTCTTTTTGTATGCGATGCCCTAACTGAAACTTTTTGCCTTCAGTTATAAAGTTCTGGTTTTCATCAATCACAACTTCATCAGATAACTTATACGTAGCTCTAATATCTGTAAGTCCTTTCGAAAACTCATAAACTTCTTCTAAATAAGTATCAAAAGGTTCAGGTAAACCGTCGAAAAAACCTAAAGTTTCTTCAATAGGCTTACGGTCTATTACCAATTCGTCAAAACGAAAAGAAAACTCTTTAATCATGATTTACAAAACTCATCAAAACGTATCTGAAGATTTTCGGTGGATATAAAGTTACCAATAATTACGAATTCTGTGAGGCCTGAATATTCCTGTGTTTCGGTATATGTAAAATCGCTGTAAACACCTTGTATGAATATCAAGGCACAGCCGTTTAAACATTGAAGCTGTCCAAAAAGAATAAAATTCAAACCGCGAAGAACGCTACGCAAAGAACACTAAGATTCTGATATATAATGACTTGACTCTTTGTGTCTTTTGCGGTTCCTTAAAATACTTAGCGGTTAAGTTAACTTTTTGGACAGCCTCTTTTAAATTAATAAGAAAAAAAGGGAAGCTGAAGCTCCCCTTTCTGAAATATTTGTCGATGTTTTTTTATTGATTAAACTCTTTCACGGCATCTAACATTGCTACTAAGTTTTCAACCGGCACATTTGCCTGCACATTATGAACTGTATTGAAAACAAATCCTCCATCTTTGGAAAAGATTTCACACAAACGCAAGGTCTCATCTCTTACAACTTCAGGTTTTGCATATGGAAGTGTTTTTTGTGTATCAATCCCACCACCCCAGAAAACCAGGTCTTTTCCGTATTCTTTCTTCAAATGGGCAGGATCCATTCCTGTAGCATTAATCTGAACCGGATTGATTATATCAAAGCCTGCTTCAATAAATTTTGGCATAAACGGCTCAACGGCCCCACATGAATGCTTAAAGGTTTTCCAGTTTGTATTCTCATGAATCCAGTCATTTAAACGACGATAGTATGGAAACCACATATCATCAAACTGCTCAGGAGCACAGAAAGTAGAATCCTGTGTGCCAAAGTCAGTACCACAGGTAAAAACAGCATCAATGTTATCGCCTATAACTTCATACAAACGTTTATGATTTTCTATTGCAAGTTCAATCTGCTTATCAAAAACTGATTTGATGTAATCCGGGCGCATAATCGTACTCATGTACCATTCTGTTACATCACGGATACCTTTCGGGGCCCTTAACTGCATTCCAGGAACTAAAGCAATATCTCCAAGTGCAGTCCCACCGAGCGAAGCAATAACTGCTTTACCTGTCGCCCTCGCTTTTTCGGTTGTTTCTTTCCAATATTTTAACTCAGATTCGGTAATTAATTCAAACTCCTGTAGGTTATTTTCAGGATCCAGCTTATCGTCTTCAACCGATTCCTGACGAATAATTGCATCAAAGAAGTAGCTCGCCTGTGGCATTTTTGCTGAAGCTGGTACAGACATATCACCAGCAGGGAACATTAACAAATCACCTTCTTCATCAATTTTTGTATTGAAGTTTTCCGGCACTAAAACAGTTTGCCCCCAGAATGTTTCAAATTCTTTGAAAGGTGCATTATTATTGAACCCAAACATGTTGTCTTCACCCAATGCACTAATCACGTCAATAGTTAACATTTCCAGAAGTTCCTCATCTACTTCGCCTAACATTTGAAAAGGCTCAATAACCCTTACCGGCTTTTGCTCCAGGCCAAAGTGTTTTCTAAGGTTTTCAACAGTTAGCACATGAATCCCTGTTACAGCTGTTGATCCGAAGTCAATAACCATTCTATCCGGCTGTTGATGACTGACAGTCTGTTTAAATAATTCCCTTGAAGTCTTCATTGGTTATGCTGTTTTTAAAATGATCCCCTATCTATATATTCACTTTTGTTACGCAGCTTTTCTGTTTTTCCGCTTACTATCATTTCTACAACCAATTTTCCCATTTCTGCAAAATCAGTTGAAATAACAGAAATTCCACCTGCAACTACCTTCTTTAAAGATGTTTCGTTGTATGAAATTATCCCTAAATCTTTACCAATTTCTAAACCTTGCGCTTGAGCCTGCTCTACCAGGTAAACCAAATCTTCATCATCAATAACAATAAAAGCATCACCTTTTTGTGGCTTGTATTTATCCAATGAATCCGAAACACCATAGTTTATTGCATAGTCCTGACAAAATGATTCAAAGCCTTGCCTGAGTTCAACCGGCACATCGGTAATCGTATTTCTGAAAACCAACAAGAAAGAATTATAATTTGCCAACTGCGTTTTAATATCCGTCAACAAACTATAAACATCAGCAGAAAAGTCCTGACAAACAGCGAGATAGTTTTCTTTGATAAACCTGGAGTATCGGTCAAGCAGATAAACTTTTTCTTTTGGAAGGAGGTTAAGACCTTCGGAAACTTTTGGATTATCAAATGGCGAAATGATGTACGATGTATAATTGCCTGCCGCTTCTTCTATCAGTTTGTTAAATATTTTTATATTGAAATGATGGAAGTAAATATCCAGAAAAGCATTCTTCCCAAATTCTTTTTTTATGGAAGAATAAAGCACTTCCTTATATGGGCTGAATGTATCGAAAAGAATAAAAACCCTGTGGTTCACATTTACATCTTCAGAAGCCACAAAAAATCCTTTGCCATGCACTGCCCGAATAATTCCTTTTTGCTGGAGCAGTTTAAAGGCCTTTACCACAGTTTCCCGGGCTAACTTGTTCTCAATAGCAATCTGATTTATTGATGGCAATTGCTCACCCTCAGACAACTTTCCATTCTCAATTTCCATAATAACAGCATCAAATATTTGCTGATAAATGGGAGTTTGCTGATTTTTATTAATTGATAAATGTTTGACCATATTCCAACTGTACTATACTGTACTACATTGCAAAAGTATAAAATCAATTCTTCTTTCTTTTAAATCAGAATAATTTAAAATGTCTCTAAATAAAGTAGATTTGACATAAGAAAAATATTTACCTAATAGCATTCAGTGTTACTACCTTAAACAGAGTGAATACAATCAAAAACGAAAAAGTTATATCGCTGACTTAAACCTCCCCCAGATTAAATAGAATTTTAATCAGAATACAACTTCAGTAAACTTTTAATTCAGAAAAGTGCGGGGCTCCAAAATTAAATATAATGACTATCGTATTGTTATTCTAAATTGATATATAAATCCCTCCTCATCGGAAGTCATTTAAATGGTCATTCAATAGTCAATAATAGTCATCATTAAAACAATGAATGACAAGGCAATGACGATAAAATGACAATGAATGACTTCAAATTACCAAAGGAAATTTTTACAAACTAAGCCATTAGGACAATAACCTGAGACTCATATTAAATATTAATACAAGCTGAAATGACAATCGGCACAAAAAGTTTTCTCCCATTCGTTATTGATATCAACAGGGTGCTTGAATTCGAGGGATTGACCTGCAACAGCATACTCCATTTGATCAACAGTGCCTTGAGCAAAAATATTATGACAAAGATTACAATCGCGTGAGATAGCTCTACCTTCCTTTGTTTTATGCTTATCATTATGGCATCTGTAGCAGCCATTTGTTTCTAAATGCCCCATATGTACAGGATAAACTTTCCAGTTCACTTTCATTTCGGGAAAGATGTTTTTCTTAAATCCATCCTGAATGGAAGCTATTGCATTATCAAGTACTTCCTGATCATTTTCCAGTACTTCAGGATACATAATTTCGTAATATTCTTTCATGTAGGCACTAATAGTTACCATGGCAGAGTCAGTATTATCATACTCTGTATTTAAAACATCCATTGCAACAACCTTAATATCTGGTAGTTTTATTGAGATGTCACCAGCTGTAATCAAATCATCAACAAAATTTGCCGGCGTTTTAAAATTATGCGATGGCCGGTTATGACAATCAATACAATCCATCACCCTTAACTCTAAACTATCCAAACCCGGCTCAACCACATTCGTTTCATCGGTATAAATGTGCGTTTCACCTGTTTTCAAGTTTGTATATTTCACCCATGGAATGTTGCTTCGATCATCAGGGCTTACCTTATATTCTATTTTAACATCCGGGTTAATATGCCAATGAATTCCTTCCTGCAATCCATGAGCACTGTAAGTTGCATTTGTTTTCATTAGCAACTGTATATCCCATTCAGTCGTATTTTCGTCTGCTAAATATGATTTTTTGTTTTTGATTTTTTGATCGTAGAACTTCTCAGTCCAGTGGCATTCTTCGCATGTTTCCCTTGCTGGCCGTAAACTTGTTATTGGAGTGGGGATGGGTTGGGGATACTTTTTAAAAACCACGGAATAAACCTGGTATAAACCCGACAATTTACTTTTCACGTACCAACCAGCTCCTGAACCAACGTGACAATCGACACAATCTACCCGCTCGTGAGAAGATTCATGATAAGCTGTATACTGTGGCTCCATCACCTGATGACAAAGCTTCCCGCAAAATTCGTTGGATTCAGTTAAATGGTATGCTTCAAAACTTCCAATTGATGTTATTATCAGAAAAACAATTGTACCGGCAATAAAAATTAAAGCTGCATTTCTTACTGAAAGAATGTTGAAATCAATTACAGGCCATTCATTTTTTCCTTTCACTACAGTTCGTTGCCTTCTTTTATATCTTATCATCCCAATTGGGATCAAAATCAAACCAATTAAAAGTCCAATTGGTAAAACGATGTAAATGAAGATTCCGATATAAGAACTTCCCAAATCAAATAAGACCGAAGCAACAAAAAGAACAACAATAATGATGAAGCTAATTAGTGCTATTGATGCCCCAATTATACTTATAAAGTTTTTTACTGAACCCGGTAGTTTCATAACTTATGCTTCATCGTTTACTCAAATGCCCTCAGTACCTTTCCAAACAATTCATTCACTTTTTCTTAGGTTCTACATCATGATAACCATTAAATATACTTCTGAAATTATCTAAAGGACTTTTTCCTATTGACGCTACATATAAATGTACTATTAAAAAGATTGAAACCAGGAAACCAATGCCTGCATGAAAGAAAGCAGTAAGAAAAATTCCACTGAAGCTATAAATTTTCTCAACAATTAATTCAGGAAACAACAGTGCAATTCCGGTTATAATCAAAATTGGCATGAAAAGATACATGACAATAATATATGAATACTTCTGAAGAGGATTGAACTTCCTTTTTTCAGAAAGTGGGAATGGTTGTTCTTCTCCTTTAAACAAGCCTGAAGTATAAAACCGGGCTTGCCTCTTAACCCTATTTATCAACCCCTTAGGCTTAATTCTATAATACTTCTTATTACTTGTAAAAATATTACCCAAAACAAACAGCAAGTAATTTACCGATACCAAAATTCCAAAAATATTGTGCAAGCTAACTGCTTGTCCAAACCCCATTCCAAGTACATCAAGGTCTGAATACTGAAGTCTGATTCCGGTAAAAATTAATACAATTATTCCCAGTGCATTTATTCCATGCCAGATTCTAAGCCATATCGGATAAAAATATATTCTCTCTGTCATGATTTCTTTCTTTTAATAGTTCGAAATATCCAATGAAGAGCTATTGCAAATAATGTAATTCCAAAAATTATCCAGCTTATCAGCTTCAGAAATGGATTCTGATTAGCTCCGATTATATAAGCCTCATTTGAAATTAATGCTCCCAGCTTACCTTCTTCAGAACGTGCCTGAATATTTTGATACTTATATAACGACGCCTTTAATAATGAATTGGCTGAATGGCATCCATTACAATCGTTCAAAGCTTCTTCTTTGGGCAAAATGTTATGCGATACCATAAATGAATCGACAACCTGTGTATGACATTCAATACACCTTACTTTCTGAAAATGCAATTCCTGGTTTGGCAACCAATCGTGAACTACACCGAGCTGAGGAAGCTGGGTTCCTGAAACTGTTTGATACTTCAAATCATTATTATGACATGACAGGCACATTGTATTATTGTAGCTTACAATTTCATTTATACTGGCACTCATACGGGCAGTCGTTTTATAATAGTGAGGATTATGGCATTTCGAACAAGTGAAGCTTTCACCGCTTATTTTATAATGTATACTTTTACTGAATTCTTCCTCAATCATATCAAACTTAAAGTCAGCATAAGTCTCATCCCCACCGTGGCAATCAATACATGTATTCAATGGTTCAAGTTTTAGCTCAGCATTATGAGGGTAAGTCTCATAATCCGGAGAATGACAATCAAAACAATTAAAACTACCATGTACGCCCGATAAATAACTGATGGAATCAATGATATAAAATGGATTCATCATCCGGATGGAGGTAGTCTCCATCCACTCATTGTAAAACTTAAAAGTTTGATTTGCATGACATTCCAGACAATGTTTATTTGCTTCTGAAAGTTGAACTTCATCGGCTACACTATATGAACTAACTAACAACAAACAAACCAGCCATATATAATTTTTCCTTTGTGACATTTTTTCAATTTAAAAACCGGGAGTGGAATGCCCCCGGTTGATCAGTTTTCTATTTTAGTGTTCGCATATAATTCACAAGGGCCCACCGATCTTCCTCATCCGGGATTTTACTTTCATAATTAGGCATCTCATCCCGCCCAATTATGGATTGATAGTAAATCACCCCATCAGGTTGAGCCTGAAATTCAGCATCTTTCAAAGACCTCATGTTCGTTTTCAAACTGGCAGCCTTTGCCCCATCCCCTTCGCCTTTACTTCCATGGCATGACCTACAATGTTTGAGATACAGAATCTTTCCAACTTTATTCAATGAAGCATCTCCCTTGTAAGTGTTTTCCATATTTTTATACTTTTCAGGAATATCCCAGGGGCCACCATCTTTCTTATCCTGAATAGCAATAAATGAATACAAGAACCCACACATTACAACCATGAGAAAAAACGTCAATAAATTTCTTCTATTCTTCATATCTTATCTTTTAAATTAACACTAAAAACTCCACAATCTTGTGATAGTAAAGCCTATAGCAAAGTTATCCATTTCAATTTTATTATAATTATTCATCACGATGTCATGCATAAGCATCCCCGATGAATTACCCGCAAATATTTGAAATGCATGCGTACTTGTTGAAATCTCATAACCTATTGAAAGGTTTGGTTTGGGATGATAAGGGCCATTCCAGCCTGGTGTATTAGTAGCATTCCAATCCGGATGTTGTTCTGAAATTTTCTCAATTTCAAGAGGAATATCTAAATTAAAGATGATAGCTCCCTGCGGACTAACTTTAGCGCGGCCATTAAAATGCAAGCCAACCCGATCATGATCATGCCAGGTATCAACTAAGTTGGCATGCGAAAAGCTTAGCCCGGTCTGTAGTGAAATTCCATCTGTTAACTTCCGCCCAACAATTAATTCTGCATAATAAGAGAACCTGTGACTAAACTTATAACTATACCTGTCCTGTGGATCCTCAAAATCATATAGCTCTCCAAAATCGTCTTTGTCCCTGCCATCAATTACCGCATTTGCAAAAACAGTAACAAAAACCGGAACTGTATTATTTCTTGTTTGTTCAAAGATTGTCCACTTAGCATTAAAGTCGTTGTACATCCTGTTTTTGGTAATCCCCCAACCAATTTGAATATTATTCGCAACCACATAGTTTAGGCCAAAGCGTACATTTGATCCGGGAGCAAAAATCCCCCACAAATCGGATGTACCATTATCTACAGTACCAAACTTGTGCTGAATAACGTATTCAAGTGTTTTAACCGTTGGAATAAAAGATGTCTGGTGGTCAATTAACATACCACTTTCCCATGCAAACCTTACCGGTTTATCTTCTTGCTTAACTTCCTCTGTTGTTTCTTCCTGGGCAAACGAATTAGTGAAAGCAAACAAACCTATGATGATAAATACTAATATATTCTTCATAATTCGATTTCTTTAGGGTTATCACTAATTATTTTCAGCTCCTTGTTGTATCCAAACCAAAACATACTGCGCCTGGGCAGCACTGTATTGTCTGTGCGTATGTGTTGATGCTCCCGGAGCAACATACGAATAAATCAGGCTTGACTCAGGACTATCCAGGTTGATATACTTTGAGTTATTAATGCTCTGATAAGCCGCTGATCCCGTAAGGATCGGATCTGGCCCGCCAGATTTATGGCAACTTGCACATCTGTTCTCAAAGATTGGGAGAACATCAGTAGCAAAGCTAACCTCAACTCCATTACCATTACCTCCGTCAATTGGAGGAAGTTCTTCAGGAGCAAGAAAAGCATATTCGCAAGCACTCGTAAAAAAGCTTATTGCAACCACAATAATGAATATTTTATATTTTTTCATAAGATTCAACTTTAAAACTTATTAATTGAAAAGCTTCAATGTTCATTGAAGCTTTTTCTATAAAATCTTCAATTATTGAAGTGCCTCAATCGTATTTGTAAGTAGTGCCTCTACATAAACAGGATTATGAACACCTTTACTTTGATCTTCTACTACTATTGCATAATTGTAATAAGCAGCTGTAACACCAAATGGATAAGTTCCGGTAACTACATGCCCATCATGTAAAATTCCTTCTTCTTCCAACATCGTTGCCAATTCCTCCATTAAAGCTTGTACAGTCGTTACCTTGCCACCTAAGTCATAATTTGTAGCATTCGGGTGACATGATGTACAAGCACTAATTGCAGGAACTGTAAACAAGTGATTTTTACCATCCATATGACATTCTACACAGTCAGTAGAAGTTCTGTGTGGATGAGCTTTAGTACCAGGATAAGCCAATGACCCGGCAAACTCATATCCACCCCAACCTTCAAGTAAAGCACTTTGGGGACTGTGGTGCGGTCCGTAATGTTCACTGGTAATGGTATACATTCCATCTCCCGCGGGATCAATTAAAACATCATCGTCAAACTGGTCTATATCAGCAGGAGCTGCAGTACGGGGTTGGTGACAATTTACGCACAAATTGGCGTTTGATTCCAGATCAATAATTCGAGTAGGATCAACCATTAAAGCCACAGCTTCTTTTGTTCTCATGAATACAGGATTTCCATCTTCATCCTGAAATACCGGAGACTCTCCATGTGTATGACAACTTGCACACCTAATAGGAGAACCCGACAAATCCTCCCCCCCGGCTAAAGAGGCTATAAAACCAACTCCTGAATGACATGGAGCACATCTGTCCCAACCTCCAAATCTTGACAGTGTCCATCCAGAACCATGATTTGAAGCAATCCATTCAGCTTCAAAAGTTTCGACAGTCTCATTATTATGACAACTTATACAAAAAGCGACACCGTCAGCACCATCAGCACCATCGGCTCCGTCAGTACCATCAGCTCCGTCTAAACCATTTAATCCTGGGGGGCCTTCCTTTACACAAGCCGGAATTATTAGAAATGCCAGCAACACCATGAATAATAATCGAATAAAATCTCTCATATCAATAAGCTTAAGTTAAACATCCGTTTAAAACACCTAAAAATTTAGGGTCTTGCATAAAAGTACGGATGTAACAATTTAAAATACACTTATTGAAAGTGACATTTTCCCAGCATGTAATTGATATATATCAATTACCCGTTTTTGCTGATCTTCACCAAATCTTCTTCATTTAATACCTCCATGGTTGACCTGTCATGCCTAACAATACCTGAAGTTACCAACTCTTTAAAGCTTCGAATAAAGCTTTCTTTAGTCATTCCAGACATTTCAGCAAGCTCCTGACGGCTTAAATTAAATGTAAAAGGATTGGTTTTATAAATGTGGTTTTTAAGATATAGGATTGTATCTGCTACCCGGCCTGGCATATATTTTTGAGTTAGCCCAACTAAACTCTCCAGCATTTCTATGTTTTTCTCGTTATTATATTTCAACAATTCATAAGAAAAGTTGCTGTTTTTAGCCAATAAATTTTGAAGCCTGGTTGAATCAATAAAACAACAATCAACATTGGTTATTGCCGACACCGTAAAATGTCTTACATCATCAGAGATAATTCCTCCTGCAGTAATCAGATCATGCGTTTTAACCAACCTAAGAATAACATTTTTTCCTTTATCACTTTCGGAAACAACTTTGGCTAAGCCTTCCTTGATACAGACAAAATGAGTAGTGGATGTATTTTGTTTTATAATTGTCTCCCCAGGTTTAAAAGAAATTCTTCGCTTGCTGGTCATCAAATACTCCATTTCATCCTTACTAAGAGCAGTAAAAATTGCGGCATCAGCTTTAGGCAAGCATTTTAAGCAACATGCCTGGCTACATTCTTCACATTCAGGTATTTTTGGTTCTTCAAACATCAATTAATAAATATAAATGATTAAATTTTCATAACATATGTTTTATCGTATCTGAAAAGCCTTCTAAAAATTAAATAACACACCATCTAAAACATATACTCATAATAATCAATCAATAATAAAAACCTAAATATTAAAGAAATGTTTCGATTATTTCAATTTAATTGTAACAGAGCACAAAAAAAGCCAGAGTGTAAATACCCTGGCTCAAATATTATCCATGAAAAGTTTTTAATTTGTAAGGAAATCAAGCACACTACTAGCTCCACCTGAACGAGCACCTTTGTAAAATTCAGTATATCCACAATTTGAACACGAAACAGATGTAAACCTCCTGTTCTGAATATTAAAATACTTCGTAAAACCAGAACCAGTTGTACGAATTTCATCTACCTCATACTGACGCCCGTTGCACTTAATACATTGGAATGACTTTTTCATAATTATTTGTTTTCATTGTTATCATTCTTTTTCGGACTTCGGCCAGCTTCTTTTAATGATTTATCAATAATCCACTCCAGCTGACCATTAATACTGCGAAATTCATCGCCGGCCCAACGCTCCAATGCTGCATACTGGTCTGGGTCTAATCGTAATACAAATGATTTCTTTTTGGCCATCTCTTTATTCTTTCTTACTCTTTCGCTTTAACCTATTTAATGCTTCAGCAAACATCGCCGGTTTTTGAGTTCCAAGCAAAACACCAGTTCCATTTGTTAAATGAAGGTGAATAGCATAATCTCCTTTAAATACAAACGCTTTTCTCCTCACTCCAAAAATACACCTAAATGCTGAACCACTGTACCGACCAACACTTTTGCCTTTTTCGAGTTCATAGCTTTTTAATTCTTCTTTTTGTATTATTTGTTTTTTCAATTTAGGGGGAAGCTTGTAACTGATGCTTTTATCACTAACTACAACCTCCAACTTCAACTTTAAGGCTGTAATAAAAATGTATAGCTTCAGAAGTAACAAAACTGCAAAAACTTTTAAAAAAGTTGGATCTGCGTTTCTTGTAAAAGCATTTGTATCCTGATCCCAGGTTTGTTCAAATAACTCAATGCCAAAGATTAGCACAATAGTTAACACAAAAATTAAAAGGAAATAAAAACCTTTCGTTTTTCTAAATAACTGCTTCTCTTTATAGAATATTCTTGACCTCATTAGCTTTATTTATTTACTTAATAAAATCAACTATTGAAATGTAATGGTTGTTTTCATGGCTTTTGTTTTATGAAGTTGTCAAAAGTTAAATGATAATAGTATGCTATTGAATGGAACAATTGTTTTTTTTAACTCTCCCTCCCTGCCTGACGGTAGGCAGGTTCCCCCTCTCTTCTCGAAGCTACCCTTTATACACATCTTTTATTTGGTAATAACAATCCATTTTATCAACATTTAAATGTAAAATATTCAATTTTGAATACC
>JANQII010000130.1 GCA_028282195.1 Prolixibacteraceae bacterium | reverse complement strand
ATCTGCGCATAGCATCGTTCTGTAAACGATTTTTTAACGAAGCAGAAAGGAAAAAGGGAGATGAAAATAAGGTTCGGATTTATGAATTGAAGCACTAGTACCCCACCTTATAACCATTTAAACATATCCAGCCAAAAATAGTGACCAAGCCCTATTGTAAAAACCATATTCCCATACAGGCCATGTAAAAAGGCTACAAACAAAACACTTTTGGTTTTCCTGTAAATTATGGCCAGGTAGAAACCCAAAATAAAAGTAAGAACCATTGAAACAGGATGGTAATAAAAGATATGTGCAAAGCTGAAAACACCTGCGCTGGCAAAAATTAGCAGCCACCCTCTTCCAAAAAGCCGTTTATATCTTCTAAAAATGAAGGTTCGAAAAATTACTTCCTGTACATAGGCTGAAAAAACAGGATAAAAAGTTGAAAGCATTAACCAAACTTTTAGGTTTCCACGAGGCAGGTTAAAGAGATTCTTCTGATCAAAAAAGAATACCCAGCTAAGCAAGATCATTGAAACGACAAAAGCAATAAGCAAATGAGTAATAACCTCTGCCCAGGTGATTGGAAAATCATAAAGCTCTTTCCATCTGAAATTTTTCGTAAATGCCAGGACCATAAAAACCAGGATAAGCAATGGAACCAAGACCGAACTGGGATGCAGCAGATCTGCCCCATAGAACAAAAACAACGGAATGCCAATAAAAAGCAGGATAAACTCCAATGAAAAATATGTAACTTTTAGCTGCTTTTTATTCATGTTGAAAAACGATTTGAAACAAACAACAAACCAGGCTTTTTAAGGTTGATAATGAGTTTTCAAGTTAAATTAAATTTACTTCTCTTTCAAGCTCTACATTAAATTTTTCAGCAACCGATTTTCTGATTTCTTCAGAAAGCTGAACTATTTCTTCCCCTGTTGCATCACCATAGTTTACCAAAACCAAAGCTTGCTTTTCATGAACACCGGCATCCCGCTCACGGTATCCTTTCCACCCACATTGATCAATCAACCAGCCCGCAGCCAATTTAACATGACCGTTACCTGCAGCATATGTGGGAATATCTTTAAATTCAGCTTGCAGCTTATCTGCCAACTCTTTTTTAACAACCGGGTTTTTAAAAAAACTCCCGGCATTTCCGACCAACACCGGATCGGGCAACTTAGACTCACGAATATCAACAACTGCCTTTCGGATGTTATGAATATTGATCTCTCCTTCCTTTTCAACTTCAGCTTTTAAATGGCCATAGTCCAGTTTGAAATTAGGGAACTTATTTAAGCGAAAGACAACCGAACTTACAACAAAACGGTTTTTTAGTTCATGCTTGAAAATACTATCGCGGTATGCAAAACCACAATCTTTAGCCGAAATATGGTATTCCTCCCGGGTTTTCAAATCAAAGCCTTTTACGGTAACTACAAAATCACAAATCTCAACACCGTATGCACCAATATTCTGAACCGGTACAGCCCCAACATTCCCGGGAATTAGCGAGAGGTTTTCAATGCCATAATATTCGTTCAATACACAATATTCAACAAAACGGTCCCAGTCCTCTCCTGCCCCAACTTCCAGCCATACATGTTCCCTGTCTTCATTTACCAACTGCACCCCGGGTACATTGGAATGAATAATCAACCCATCAAAGTCATTCGCAAATAAAAGATTGCTTCCCCCGCCTAACAACAGAATCTTTTGCCCGGCAAGTTCTTTGTTCGACTCAAGAAAAAAAGGTAAATCTTCCAGCTCGGTAAATTCGAAAAAGTAACGGGCTTTTACATCAATATTGAAGGTGTTATATTTTTTCAGGGAATAGTTTTCTTTAAACCGGATCATTTCGTTTTTTTTGTCAAAGATAATAGAAGCTGCGGCTTTTTCGTTTATTTTGTTGAATCGCCTTATGACCAAACAAATTTACATATCTGTAATTAACGACCTCGTTACCGATAACCGGGTTCATAAGGTAGCAATGAGCCTTCAGGAAATGGGTTTCCAGGTTACGCTCATTGGTCGAAAGCTGACTCATAGCCAGTCTGTGGATAATCGTCCTTATTCAACTCAACGAATGAGTTTGATTTTTACAAAAGGCCCTTTCTTTTATATTGAATTTAATATCCGATTGCTGTTATTGCTTCTCTTCTCAAAAGCAGATATCTTTCTATCCAACGATTTGGATACACTGCTGGCAAACTATATTGCTTCCAGGTTAAAAAGCAAACCTTTAGTATATGACAGCCATGAATACTTTACTGAAGTTCCTGAGTTAATTGATCGCCCAAAAACACGACACATTTGGATTAAGATTGAGGAGAATATTTTACCTAAAATAAAACATGCATACACTGTTTGTGAATCAATTGCCGATGCTTATCGCAATAAATATGGAACAGCTTTTAAAGTTGTACGCAACTTGCCTTTAAGAAGCAATAAAGCTGAAATTCCTGAAGACAGGAAACTGGATTTTGGCACAAAAAAAATCATACTTTACCAGGGAACATTGAATATGGGGCGTGGTTTGGAATGTGCCATTGAAGCCATGCAGCAACTTGATACGACTCAGCTGGTTTTAGCGGGTGAAGGCGATTTAACAAACGAACTTAAAACCCTTGCATCGAAGCTTCATGTACAAGATAAAGTTTCTTTCATTGGCAGAATCCCTTTGGAAGAAATGAAATACATTACAGCTCAAGCTGATTTGGGACTTTCAATTGAAGAAGATTTAGGTCTAAATTATCGGTTTGCTCTTCCCAATAAACTGTTTGACTACATCCAGCAGGAAGTACCTGTTATGGTAAGCAACTTACCTGAAATGAAACGAATAGTTGAACAATACAAAATTGGTATCATCCTGAAAAAACATGATCCGCAAATAATGGCCAGGCAGTTTGAACTAGCATTAACAGACAAAAAGCTTCATGAAAACTGGAAAAACAATCTTTTAAAAGCAGCCAGTGAACTATGCTGGGAAAACGAAAAAAGTATTTTGCAGAAGGTTTTTGAGAAGCTGAAGTAAACTTTTAAATCTTACAAGTATGAGCCCAAAACAATTAGTAAAGAATTGGTTTGATAAATGGGAGGAAGGAGATTTCTTAAATCTGCCCATTTCTGAAAACTTCAGCCATACAAGCCCTTATGGTACAATTAATGGGAAAGAGCAATACATTAAACTGGTTGAAGCCAATAAAGACAAATTCCTTGGACACCGCTTCGGGATTCATGATGAAATATACGAAAAAAATCGTGCCTGCGTGAGATACACTGCCATTAAAGAAAATTTCAGCTTAGATGTTAGCGAATGGCATTATTGCAAAAATGGGCTTATTGAAAAAATTATTGCCTACTATAATATTGAAGGCGAAATAAGTGAAGAAAGGAAACTTTCTAAACCGGAGTAGTTTAGCGTTCAATCATTCTGTTCGGGTTCAACTATTCTTGCAAACACAAATTAGAACCCTGTTTGTGTTCCTGCAGGATTTAAATAAATGTTAACCCCGCAACAAATGCCCGATTATAAGTGTTTTAAGCACTGTCTGTAGTTTACAAATAATCCAGGCAAAATAGTTAACGGGCTTTATCATCTTTTAAACTCAAACAAATGGACAGACGCAAATTTCTTAAAATTGGTACCACAGCTGCAATAACCACTGCATTATTAAACAACCTGAGCTTAACTGCCGCTACACTTAAAAACGAAAATGATAAATTGGGCTATGTTTTGCCTACCAGACCATTTGGTAAAACCGGAGAAAAACTAACGATTCTCGGACTAGGAGGTTATCATATCGGCATTGGAGACGAAAAAAATGCACAGCGTACCATTGAAAAAGCTATAGAAGAAGGAATACGTTTTTTTGATAATGCAAACAGCTACAATAGTGGATTATCTGAAGAACGGTTTGGAAGGTATCTTTCACCCAAATTCAGAGATTCGGTTTTTATTATGACCAAATCGACGGCTCAGTCTGCTGACAGATTTGAGGAGCATGTCCAGCTTTCGCTTAAACGCATGAAGATCGATTATATTGATTTAATGTATATTCATTCAATATCAACCAAAGAAGATGTAGATAAGCGGGAAAAACAAGGTGTTTTTGATAAAGTAAGGGAATTAAAGGAAAAAGGGTTCATCCGACATATTGGTGTTTCGTGCCATACACACCCGTCAGTTGTGCTGCATTTTCTGGATAAAATAAAAGACGACGACTTTATCACCTGCGTACAGGCACCATTGAACATTGTAGATGCAGGTTCTCCCAACAATAGTTTTGCCAGGGATTTATCACCTGAACTGGTTAAACGGAACCACTCTTTTATAGCCATGAAGTCACTTGGAGGTGGTGCTTTGATGGGTGGAATGATGGCCGATTTTAAGGATGAAAAAAGACGACCCGAAAAATATCCAATTCCGGAATTACTGACTATGGAGGAAAACTTTCAGTTCATTTTGTCGCAGCCTGTAACTTCGCTGGTAAGTGGAATGAAAAACCCTGAGCATGTGGCACAAAATGCTGCTGTTGCTAAAAACTTCCTGGAAATGACTGAGGATGAAAAAATCGCTTTGGTAAAAAAGGTAGCCGCCAGAGCATATTATACAGACCGGAAAATGGAAACCTACAAACGGGATTTGTCCTGATTTTTCTGCTTATTGATCAATTTGTGTTACATCAATATTACGGATTGCTGCTGTAGTTTGCCATGAGGCAATTCCAAAAGGTTTTGATAAAGTAACTTCAGGTCTTATGGATAGTTTTTTCCCAACAATATTTACATCTACCACAGTCGTATCATCCACCCAGGCGATTATGCTGTCGGCTGTTACCCTAAGCTTTATGTTATACCAAACATTCTTCTCATAAAGCTTAAACAGGGTTGTTTCATTTTCTGAAGCATCATAACCATCAATATTGCTTAAACCAGTTACAGAACCGGTCCAACCACCAACAATCAGTGTACAAAAATCTTCTTTTACAGGGAAAGTCATTCCGCAGAAAAAATCGTTTCCATCCATTTGCTTTGCCTCCAGGTGAACCTCATAATTAACTTTAGGGAAATCTTTTGCCCAGGTAATTCCGGTGCAACCATCCCCCATTCCCAAAATGATACTTCCTCCCGAAACATAAACCGGCCCCTGCGGACCAAAATTGGTGACCTCCCAGCCGTTAAGGGTTTTGGTATCAAAGTATTCTGTTGCTTTTGAGCCAGTTTTCAGTTCTTCTTTGGGTTGATTCTTTTTTGGGGGATTGCATCCGAGAATACATATCGATAAAACGGCACAAATATGATATAAAATCTTTCTGTTTATTACTTTCATGGTGAATGAAATTGTTCTATCAAATTTACGCAATCTCATGAATTAGAAAAAAATTAAAAATGAAATGTAACAATTCCTAATTTTAACTACTAAATAGCAAACCAAAAGTCAAAACATTGAAAAAGGAAGCGCGATTTAATCAATTGATTGAAGAAAATCGGGAAAGAATAAAACGTATTTGCAGTTATTACAATTCCAATGCTGACGACCAGAAAGATATGTACCAGGAAGTACTGGTTAATATCTGGAATAGCCTGGATAGTTTCAGAGGGGACTCATCCATTAGTACCTGGATTTACCGGGTTGCTGTAAATACTTCGCTAAGTTACACCGGCAAAGCCTATAAGCATATGAAGCTAATGGTTGATGCCGATACCCGGAACCTTAACTCAGTACTGGATGAAGAAAATTTTGAAGCAAAAAAACTTCAGGAGAAACAACTGGAATATCTGCAAAATGAGTTGAACCAACTTTCTGTTATCGATAAAGCTCTTATTTCATTAATGTTTGAAGGACTTAGTATGCGGGATATTGCCGATGTAATTGGTATTACCGAGCCAAATGTAAGAGTGAAAATTCACCGTATTAAAACGCAGTTAAAAAACAAATTGACCAATAAGCTATGAAACAAGTTAAAAAACATACTACCGGCTTAAGTCTTCCAGAACTAACTGAAAAATTGCAGAAAAAGGATAAACACTACTCTAATATAAGTAAACGCTTACAAATCTTTTACTGGATATTAATACCTATCTATTTAACGCTTATCATTATTCATATTTTTGAAAACTCGCCTGTAGCTGATATTATTGGAAGCGGCTTCTTCCTTCTTGGGATGCTAACTTTTGCTTTGCTATTTAGAAACTATTATAAAACTTACAAATCGGTTGACTATGCCCAGCCTACGCTTGTTATGCTAAAAAAAGCAGCCGATCGTTACAAACCTTTCCAGACCAAAGCACTATGGGCATTATTGGGTATTGCGTTTATTGATGCAGGTTTAGCTTTTGGTTCAAGATTCGACCTTCATGATATGTGGAGAGTACAAGCTATTTTTTGGGGAAGCGTTCTCATTGCAATGGCAATTGGCCTAATCGTATGGAAAATAAACTACAAGCCTCTGCGCGATGCAGCACTAAGTTTAATCAAAGAACTCGAGGATGAAGAGTAGTTAAGAAGTAAAGAATAGAAAAAATTGAAAATAGAATAGGCTTGCTAAAAGTACATTTAATTCTATTATTTCCTGAAATTCCGTTTTGCCCAATCCCTAATGAAAAACTGAATTTCAACAACCCTCCATTAGGGAATTAAAGATTAGAAAGTCGTTGAAATGCATTAAATTCTTTGCAAAACACCTTTTTTATGTTCTCCTTTAAATTACATATAGATTATTAGAAATAATGCATAAAAGCAATGATTCATATTTTTGTTTGAAATTATTAATTTATATTTTGCTGCATTGTTTCATGCCTGGAGTACTCAGGGCAAAAAAACAGGCCGGCGTTTTATCCCGAAAATATTAGCTGCAAAGAAAATCTTATATTATTCTGGCTTGTTTCGATTTTGTGGGTGGTATTGCAGGGAATGAGTTTACTGTACTTAAAACCAATAATGGATTTACTCTATGCTTATTAAAGGCATCATTAAACGGTATCGTTGGCAGCTTATATTTACGTTCTCCCTTATTTTAAGCGAAGCCTTACTGGGAATTTTATTCCCACTGTTTATTGGCAGAGCTATTGGAGACGTGTTAAATAAAGAGTTAACAGGACTTTGGCTGTTGGGAATATTAGGCTTTTTGCTTGTAATTATTGGAGGGTTTAGACGCATGTATGATTCCAGGCTTTATGCCAGGGTATACACCCAATTAAGTTCTGCAACCCTTAACCGGATGCCCAAAGATGAGCATTCAACAAAAACAGCACGTCTTTCCATGTTGTCGGAAATGGTAAAATTTGCCGAATTCCAACTTCCCGACATCATCCAGCACAGCATTGGCTTAATTGGGGTAATGGCTATTATCGCATTTTTAAACCTTAACATTTTCTTTGGGGCATTACTATCAGGAGCATTGGTAATTGGGCTTTATTTGCTCAGCGGAAAGAAAACTTTTCTGTTCAACCAAGCTTATAACAATGAATTGGAAGAACAGGTGAATGTTATTAGCCAGAATCGCCAGTCGGAATTAAAGCTTCATCTTTTAAAACTGATGCGATGGAATATAAAACTTTCGGATGTTGAAACCATAAATTACTCGTTTAGCTGGCTGTTTATGCTATTACTGCTTTTGGCCGCTATCGCACTTTCGGCATGGAATGGGAACATTGAATATGGTGCTTTGTTTGCATTAATAATGTATGTTTACCAGTACATTGAAAGCATGGTTAGCCTGCCTTTATATTATCAACAGTGGCTACGACTCACTGAAATTACTCAACGCATTCAGAAGTTTTAATAAAAAGCTCGATTTTGATGTCGGTTAAAAGTTAGCCCGATTACCGCTTGTATCTTTGATTAATTGAATCAAAAGATTGAAATATCATAAACAAACAACTCTTAATTATCGCAACTATTTTAGGAGATAATTTCTTCTCTATTACTACATATGTTTTAATAGTAAAAGGATTTACTTACCTTGTGGTTTATAATCAAAAATTTGAAATTATGATTTTAGGAGTATCGGAATGGCTTGGTGGCAAGTTAGGCTGGAAAGTATCGCACATTAGGATTGCATTTGTAGTTGGTGTGCTGGTTTTTGGAGTAGGAATAGGTTTGTACTTAATTTTGTGGTTGGTGAAATTGTTTTCGAAGTAAGAAACAAAGTGCTATTTTTGCCATCAAAGAAAAACGTATTTGAAAACGGTACTATTCAGTGAATAATGCCGTTTTTTAATTTTACAAATAAATCACCATGCATTGAAAATACATAGTTTTTGAAGTTCGAATGCCTGCCTGTCGGATCTCCTCCCGTAGGGATGGCAGACAGGAAATTCGAAAAACTATCAATTATGTTGGCAAGAAGCCGCCTGCCTGACGGATTT
>JANQII010000082.1 GCA_028282195.1 Prolixibacteraceae bacterium | reverse complement strand
TTAGTATTTAAAATTACTCAATAATTTCACTACGTTTATCATTGAGTTTTAAATATCTATCGGCATAATACCCGTGTGTAAATTAACACATAAAATGGTATTACTTACAAATAGCTATTTTGCTCTTTTCCTGATTATTGCAGTTGGCTTTTTAATCGGTCGTATAAAAATCAAAGGTATCTCCTTAGATGTATCAGCTGTAATTTTTGTGGCATTGGTCTTTGGTCATTACGACGTTATTATTCCTAAAGATTTCCAATATTTAGGACTTGTTCTTTTCATTTTCACAATTGGAATCCAGGCAGGTCCTGGTTTTTTTGAATCATTTAAAAAGAATGGAAGACAACTTGCAATCTTAGCCAGCACTCTAATTCTTTGTGCAGGAGCAATTACTTTTATTTTCTTTCATTTTTTCAATATTGAACGAAACATCGCAATTGGCTTATTAACAGGGGCTCTGACCAGTACTCCCGGTCTTGCGGCGGCCATTGATGCTACTAATTCGCCTCTCTCTTCTATCGGATACGGTATTGGATACCCGTTTGGGGTAATTGGTGTGATTCTTTTTATTAGCCTGCTTCCAAAACTTTTCAAAGTAAGTCTCAAAAAAGAAGAAGATCATTATAAAGAAGAAGTTAGTGCTGGTTTCCCGGAAATAATGAAGAAGAACTTTCTTGTAGAAAATGAAAATGTTGTTGCAAAATCGATCGGCGAACTACGTATCCGATATATGACCAAAGCAGTTGTTTCGAGGGTAATGCATGGCGATTCTGCAATCGCACCAGCCCCTGAAACAATACTACAAAAAGGGGACATCATTAAAGCAGTTGGAACGCAGGAAGCTTTAAAACGGGTTGAATTGTTGATTGGCCCTGCTACTGAAACTGAAATTCCGCTTAGCCAGGGTTATGATGTTCGTTCCGTTCTTGTAACCAACAAAGAAGTAGTTAATAAAACCCTTGCCCAGCTCAATATTCTGAATACTTATAATGCAACCATCACCCGGATTCGCCGTTCCGGAATTAACATTTCGCCAACACCCGCCTCCAGAATTCAGTTTGGTGATAAACTAATTGTTGCTTGTCATAAAGAAAGTATGCAGCAGGTTAGTCGAATTTTTGGCGATGATGACAAACGGCTTTCCGATACCGACTTCCTCCCTATCGCAATTGGTATAATCCTGGGGATTCTGGTTGGTAGGGTTAGTTTGAACTTTGGGAATTTCACATTTAGCCTTGGATTAACCGGAGGGATCCTTCTAATCGCTTTGATACTTGGTAGGACAGGGAAAACAGGACCCGTTTTATGGACAATGACCGGTGCTGCCAACCAATTGCTACGGCAATTAGGATTGCTGTTTTTCCTTGCTGCAGTGGGCAGTAGTGCCGGGAAAAGTCTTGTTCAAACTTTTAACGAATATGGCATTGAGCTTTTTCTAATTGGAATGTGCATCACATTAATTCCAATGACAATCACTGCCATTATCGGACACTTTTTCCTTAAAATGAATTTGCTTTCGCTACTGGGAACACTCACCGGTGGAATGACCAGTACTCCGGGACTTGCAGCCATTGACTCAATGACCGATACAAATGCCCCATCAGTTGCTTATGCAACTGTTTACCCAATAGCCATGGTTTTATTAATTGTTGTTGTTCAGTTGTTGTGTTTAGTCTAATAATGTAAATTTGAATACACATTCAAAAAGGCTTCTTTTTAATCTTAAGTTTACTAAATTTGATTTTGAAAATTTATCAATATGAAACTTACTGCAAGGGAGTTATTTGACAAGCTTACTAAGGAATACGAAATTATTGGAGAAAAAGGCAATATCAATTTTACCCTAAAAGATTTAACAATTACTGTACGGACTAAAGACACTGTAGGCAATTTAATACAAGAATGGCTTAGAGCTTGGTTGATTAAGAATGATATTGATTTTTCTCTAAAACCAAATTCTCAAGATTTCCCAGATTTTATGCTTGACAATGATGATTCAACCAAAGGTCTATTAGAAGTAAAATCATTTGATTATAACAAATCGGCAAACTTCGATGTAGCAAACTTTATGGCTTTGAGAAGATCAATTGTTGAACACCCTTATCGATTAGACTCAAGCTATCTAATATTTGGATACAAGATGGTTGATGGTGCATTAGAAATTGCTGATGTTTGGCTGAAAAAAATTTGGGAAATTACTGGTCCAAGCGGAGACTGGCCTCTTAAATGTCAAGTTAAACAAGATGATCTAGTAAACATTAGACCAATTAAGTGGTATAATAATGAGAGGACAAAATTTAAACCCTTTGATTCTGCTCTCGAATTCTTAAAAGCTTTCCAAGAAAATCAATATATGTATGGCAAAACAAGGAGAGAAAAGGATACCGCACTGTTTCTAGATCGTGTAATAGATGGTTATAAAACTTCAACTGGCAAGGAAATATCCTGATTCTTTAATTTGGAAATTGTTAAGGCAATTTTTGAAGATATTGCTTCGACAACTGGCACTGCAACAGTATTTCCTAACAAATCAAAAGCTTCCCCTTCTGAACCAGAGATATAATAATCTTTAGGAAATCCAAATAGATTAAGACCTTCACGAACTGTTAATTTACGTAATCCATTGCCATCAGGGACTGCAATCCTAGACATATCAGTAGCAACAAGTGTTGGAGCTATATCATTTATATCCAATATTTTATTAATTTCAAAACTCAATTTCCCGGTTACTATATTATAGCCTTTAGGTTTAGCTTTATCATAATCCCGAAATTTTCTAATCCCATCCAAAGTATATTCCTCAATAATTCCTTTAGGATGTTCGTATCGCAAATATCCTTTTTCAACCAAATCATCTAAGAGTTCCTTTATATTTTCACAATCATGAAAAGTACGAATTTGATCAATTGTTAAAGGCATTCCATCCATCCATTCAATTCCAATTTCCTCGGCCCATTTTTTTTGTCTTCGTGCTTTAAAGAGCTTATTTAAAATAATTTTCTGTTCTTTGCTAACCGATCCTTTTAATTCAATATCCCAGGAATGTATATTATTTTTACCACCTCGTTTGTCTTTAATACTTTTTCCCTGCAATTCATCTATGGAAAAATGTTCCAATAATTTATTTGTAAAATCCGTGTTCAACACTGGAAGGTTATTCTGCATTATATTTTTAAAAACAGTAGGTTTCTTACCAGGTATATTTAAATCTATTTCCTTGTCTTTTGATCCAATGATAAATATTCTTTTCCTTGATTGTGGTAATCCAAAATCAAGGGAATCAAATACCTTCCATGATATTTTGTAACCTAATTCATTTTTTAAAACATGTAAAATTGTTCTAAGTGTCCGCCCAATTTCATCATTTTTATTTTCGAGGTCATGCTTTACAAGCCCTTCAACATTTTCTAATAAAAAACCATACGGTTTTTTATCTCTTAAAATTCTTTCAATTTCAAAAAAAAGTGTACCACGCGTATCTAGAAAGCCTAATCGTTTACCTCCAGTACTAAAAGGCTGGCAAGGAAATCCTGCAAGTAAAAAATCAAAATCTGGAATTTCTGAACTAGGAAGTTTAAAAATATCACCTACAAGTTTTTTATGCTCGAAATTAGCTTCAAGCACTTTAATAGCATGAGCTTTAATTTCAGAAGTAAGTACACATTCAGTCTCAAAACCTACTTTATTGAACGCATCTTCAAAACCAATCCTTATCCCACCAAGACCTGCAAATAAATCAATAAATTTTACTTTTTTCATCTTTTAAGGTTCTTTTGTAATTAATGTTTGATGGTTCAGCAGCAGCTAATAACTGTTCATCAATAGAAAAATTTTTACAACCAATAACATGAAGGCATTGAATCAAAAAAGTAGCACTAAAAGTACCACGACAAATCTTGCTATCAATACCAGACTTTGTTTCTGTGATCCCAATTTCATTAAGCCGGAAAGCTAACTCTTCATGAGAAATGCCCCTTTTTACTAACTCAGACTTTAAAAGTCTTTTCGAATGTTCATGCCAGTATTTTGTCTTCATATTTGCAAAAACAACAATCTATTTGCAAATATGCAATTTTTATTGCAAAAACACAATTTTATTTTCAAAAATGAGAACCCTTCTACTGTAATATCAAAAGAACATTTGACAATATTCCAGAGCCTTGTTTTTTAAAAAAAAGAAAAATAATTTGTGACGAGTTTTTAACAAGCATGAAAAAGTATCCGGAACATAAAATAAAAGTCCCCAGGTTTAAGGAAGAACATGGGTTTTACACAACAAAGGAACGATCGAAACTGATGTCCAAAATAAGGGGAAAGGACACAAAACCGGAAGTGATTCTTCGCAAAACTTTGTGGAACATTGGAGTACGTTATCGAAAAAATGTAAAAAAACTTCCTGGAAAACCTGATATTGTTATTTCAAAATACAGGCTAATTATTTTTGTTGATGGGGAGTTTTGGCATGGTTTCAATTGGGAAGAAAAGAAAACCAAAATTAAATCAAACCGGGAATTCTGGATTCCGAAAATTGAACGTAACATGCAACGAGATAAAGAAATCAATGAACAACTAAAATCAGCTGGTTGGACTGTTCTACGATTTTGGGAACAAGAAGTAAAAAAAGAATTTGGGAAATGCATCTATGAAATACTACAGCATACCAATATCGAACATTTTAAGTTTTATGAGTCCATTTGAGATAAATTTCTAACCGGGTACCAGGAAGCTAGAAAACCAATAGCAATAACAACCAGAAAGGTTGCAACAACATCGATTAATTGTAATTCTACCGGATAAGCAGATAGTGCAAAAGAGCCTCCTCCCGGAAGTTTTAGCAAACCAAATTCTGCTTGAGCCCAAACCAGGGCAATTCCCAATAATAGTCCTATGAGTGCACCTGAAAAGGAAATCAGCCATCCTTCTAAAAGAAAAATTCGTTTGATTAGTTTTTTGTCAGCACCCATTCCTTCCAGAATTTTGATGTCATCCTTCTTATCAATGATAATCATGGTAAGTGATCCTAAAAGATTAAAAGAAGCAATTACCAAAATAAAACTCAATATCAGGAATCCAATCCACTTTTCAGACTGGGTAACTTTGTGGATTAATTCATGCTGCTCAAATCGATCTTGCACAACAAACTGATCACCAAGAATATTTTTGACCTGCAACTTTATATCTTCCTCATCAGCTTCAGGCTTAAGTTTTAACTCAAACGAAGTAAGCCTTCCTTCCAGCTCAAATAAGTTCCTTGCAAATTCAATTGGCACGATTACGTATTTATCATCGATCTCTTGTTGCAACGAAAAAATACCTGAAGGAAAAAGGTAATCCTGGTTTAACGCATTTTCCAGATTTATTCTGCTTTTCTGTTCTTTCTTCGGTACTATAAATTTGAGTGGGCTTCTAAAACTCAAACCCAATGAAAGGTCATAAGCAACACCAATACCTACAACTGCAAATTCATGGGGTTCTTTCGTCAAAATAAACTGACCTTCACGTAAAATTGTATCCGAATCCAAACCTGAAAACTCACCATAATCATCTTCTACACCTTTAACGGTCACATACTTTTGACGATTATCATACATCAGGAGCGCATTTTCTTCAACAACCTCTTTATAAGAAACCACTCCCTCAAGATTTTTCACCGCCTGAAAATCTGCATCATTAAGAGTAAAACTTTTACCCTCAGCGATTTCAATTTTTAAATCAGGATCAAAGTTTGAAAGCATCGTTTTTATGAAACTATCAATCCCGTTAAAAACGGAAAGAACGACAATAAAGGCAATAGTTCCAACAGTTACCCCGGCAACTGAAATTCCTGAAATCAGGTTAATAATATTCGCTGACTTTTTCGAAATCAGATAACGACGTGCTATGTAAAAAGCCAGTTTCAATTATTTATATGCTTTTACAATTAATCCAGTTCCTGTTTGGTGATTTCCTTTTACATCCATATAATTCAATATTGCGGCAAATGGAAATACCAACAAATAATAAAACGGAATGATAAGGAAAAATAGTTTACTAACCCCCAGTAATTGAATGGGATATTTCATTGACAATCGCCAGGATATTTTCCCGGGAGAACCATATGAATATCTTGTGTCAACCCTGGAAAAACCGGCAGATTTTAGTTTTTCTTCAATTTCCTGAATGTTATAGCCATCCCGTACATGCTCATCAATAAACCCATGGACACCCTCTTCGTGATCATGATCGTGTACATCTGAGCCTCCCTGGTCAGAAGGAGTAGAAATAAGCAATGCCCCGCCTTCTTTCAACGATTGATGGAAGTTTTTAAAGACAAGTACGTCTTCTTCAATATGCTCCATCACATCAATAGAAATAATGAGATTGAATTGATTTGGATTGACAAACTTTGTAAGGTCAGCTACTTCAAATTTTACCCGTTCTGATAATTCAATTTGACTAAAAAACCGATTACAATCATCTATCTGTTCCTCTTTAACATCAACTGCCAGAATCTTTGATTTTGGAAACATCTGTCCCATCCTGTAGGTATACTGCCCAAAGCCAGACCCGGCATCCAGAATGTGAGTTTCAGCCTCCAAATTAAGTTGCCTTAATTCTTTTTTCACATGCCATGCTCTCAATAGCAGCCAATCCAGCAATTTGTAAAAAAGTTTTCGCAGTGCAGGTGTTTGGTTAAACACTTTCCCAAGAGAACGCTTAATTGGATCGTATTGCATACTTATTTCTTCAGAAGGTTGTCAATGTTATCGATATAATCCAGGCTATCGTCAATATAAAATTCAAGCTCCGGAACAACCCTTAATTGTTTTCCAACCCGTTTCCCCAATATCCCGCGAATTCTCGGATTTGCTATTCGAATTTGCTTAAGTACTTCAGATGCTCCTTCAGATGGGAAGATACTCAGATATGATTTAGCAAGTCCTAAATCAGGTGTTACCCTCACAACAGTTACACTAATCATTTTTCCCATAAACATTGTGCGACTTTCTTTCTGAAATATATCGGCCAGTTCCCGTTGAATCAGGCGGCTGACTTTGCTTTGACGAGTTGATTCCATTTTCTAAAATTTCTGGCAAAGTTACAATAAATCCGCTTAATGATATACTGACATTTTTTCATATACGAAGAGGCATTACCGTCAGATATTAAAACAAATGCATGCAAAACATATTTTTATTCGTACTAAATTATAGATAAGCTTTCCTGAGAACCTTGAAAAGTCATTTTAATTTCTAAATTTGTCTTTGCTAAAAAAATGTATGGTGTTTTTAAGATAATTACATCAGTTTTTTCAAAAATATACCTGAAAAACAAGAATCTGTAATCGATCATAAGTCACCTCCAGCAATTTTAATGAATAACCTAAACTTACTATAAATAACAAAAAAATACTGGGCAAATGAACATAGACTTTTTATCGCCAAATATATGTAAGCCCAAATTCATTGCTGAAGAACCAAAGAACTAATAATTACTTATACTATCTATAAAAAAATCACTATGCAAACACAAAAACAAAATTACACGGTACCAATCATTATGATGATCCTACTTTTCGGTATGATCTCATTTGTTACCAATTTGGCAGCACCAATGGGTGTCGTTTTAAAAGCTCAGTTCGGAGTCAGTAACTTCCAGGGTATGATGGGTAATGCAATGAATTTTATTGCATATGCAGTAATGGGTATTCCGGGAGGAATTTTATTACAACGTATTGGATACAAAAAAACAGCTCTCATAGCCATTGCAGTTGGTTTTATTGGTGTTGGAATTCAATACCTTTCAGGATATGCAGGTCAGGGATCGGCATTCTCAATTTACCTAACTGGTGCATTTGTTGCAGGTTTTTCAATGACTTTGTTAAATACTGTAGTAAACCCAATGCTTAACACTTTAGGAGGTGGAGGTAATAAAGGTAACCAGTTGATTCAGGTTGGAGGTTCATTCAACTCGGTAATGGCTACTGTCACTCCTATATTTGTAGGTGTTTTAATTGGTGAAGCTACAAAAGCAAGAATTTCTGATATTTTCCCGGTAATGTACATTGCAATGGGTGTTTTTGCACTTGTTTTCTTTGTAATGTTATTGGTGAAAATTCCAGAACCAAGTTTGGAATTTGCTAAGGAGCCGATGAAGAATTTAATGGCCGGTGCTATGAAATTCCGTCATTTTGTTTTGGGTGCCATTGCAATTTTTGTTTATGTAGGTGTTGAAGTTGGTGTTCCAGGAACAATGATTCTTTGGTTGTCGGAACCAGAAGGAGTTGGAATGAGTGTCGGTATGGCAGGTTCTATTGCAGGGGCTTACTGGTTGTTAATGTTGGTTGGCCGTTTAACTGGTGCTGCCATTGGAGGTAAAGTTTCTAGTAAAGCCATGTTAACTGTGACATCAGGTTTGGGCTTAATATTAGTTCTTGCGGGTATCTTTATTTCTGCGTCAGCAACTGTTAATATGTCTGCTTTTGGTGTGGAAGAAATTCCGGTTAAAGCATTGTTATTTGTATTAGTTGGATTGTGTACTTCAATTATGTGGGGTGGTATCTTCAATCTTGCCGTTGAAGGACTAGGAAAATATGTAGCTGCTGCCTCAGGTATTTTTATGACCATGGTAGCTGGTGGTGGACTTGTTCCTTTGGTGCAAAACGCTGTTGCTGATGCGGCCGGTTTTATACCAAGTTATTGGGTAATGTTAGTGTGCTTAGGCTACTTATTATTTTATGCTTTGGTTGGTAGTAAAGTAACCAAACGCGCAGACGGTAAATAAAAAATGAACTTTTATAAATGCAGAGGATTTGTATTTCTTCTGCATTACTTCTTTAATAAAACCCAAAAACAAATTGATTATATGAAAAAAGTTGCAATTGGTGTTGATATAGGCGGGACAAATACTGCTATTGGAGTAGTTGATCCTGAAGGAAATGTAATGGTGAAAGATAATATTCCAACTCCGTCACATGGCGACATTAAAAAATACATGGCTGATTTATCTGCAGCAATTCAGGAATTAATAAAATCGGTAAAACTTTTAAACAACGATTTAGAAGTTTTAGGAATTGGAATTGGTGCACCAAACGGTAACTATTATAAAGGAACCATAGAGTATGCCCCGAACCTTTCATTTGAAGGAATTTTACATATTATCGACATGCTAAAAAGTCATTTCCCGGAGATGGGGGCATTGGCTTTAACAAATGATGCAAATGCTGCTGCTATTGGTGAAATGATTTATGGAGGCGCAAAAGGCATGAAAAACTTTGTCATGTTTACCTTGGGAACCGGGGTTGGCAGTGGCATTGTTGTTAATGGGGACCTGGTTTATGGAGCTGATGGTTTTGCCGGTGAATGCGGGCATACTATTCTTATCCCAAATGGAAGAATGTGTGGCTGCGGTGTTCCCGGACACCTTGAAGCATACTGTTCTGCTCCCGGGATGAAGCGCACAGCGTTTGAACTACTGGCTCATTACAACGCAACAGATAGCTTGTTGGCTGACAAATCATTTAATGAACTTGATTCTAAAATGATTTATGACGCTGCTGAAAAAGGCGATAAGGTTGCATTGGAAGTATTTGATAAAACAGGAAAATGGCTTGGGCAAGGTTTTGCCGATACTGTTCATCACCTAAGCCCCGAGGCTATATTTTTATTTGGTGGCCCAACAGCTGCCGGTGATTATATTTTCAAGCCAACTAAAAAGTACATGGAAGAAAATTTATTACCATTCTTTAAAGACAAAATACAAATTCTTCCATCTCAACTTAAGCCCGGCGATGCTGCAATTGTTGGAGCAAGTGCATTGGTTTGGAAAGAATTGGAAAAATAATTTTAATTGAAACGATACAACAAACGGGAGTCCAAATGGATTCCCGTTTTCTTTTTCCAAACATGGTATAATTGACTTTCTAAAAATTGATTAAGCTTATCCCAATTGAAAAGGGAAATAGTTCTGGTCCCTTATCGTCTTTGAACAGAGGAGAGAAATTATAAATGGCATAAATACTTATATCCCCCAGGCCAACACGTGCTGTTGCTGCATATTTAAACGGATTAATATTGAAGCTTCCCTTATCCTTCTTTTTTGAACCGTCTTGTTTAATTTTCGTGCGTGATCCAATGTTTACCCCACCAATTACTCCCCCTGACACAAAAAGTTTCTTCGAAAAATTATTAACCGGTACCTGAAATTCCATAAGTAATGGCACTGTAAGATAAGAAACATACAACTTTGATTTTTTTAGGCCATCTGGTTCAAGAGGTTCAGGTACAATCATACCGTCTTGCTTGTCAATTGTTAAAGGTTCATCAAAGCGATAGTTGTTCATTGAAAAGCCCATCCCGGTAACCAAACCAACATTTCCTCTATCCTTTTGCAAGGCAATATTGTACTCAATAAAATTGATATTTACTTCTAATGACTTCGGCTGGTCTAATTCCATGAATTCATCAGCAGTAAAGTATTTTTTATCATAAAATCCATTAAAACCCATCTCAAAACCAGCCCAATGCCCGTTAAACCGTTTATGTTTCTTTTCCCAATGAAAATCACTATCCTTATTTTTGTGAAAATCAATACGGGTAGAGTTGCCATCTTCAATAATCTCAATGTTACTTCTTCCAATTCTTACATGAGTTGTATCTCCATGGTAATTATCAACGACATTTATTTTATCGTTGAATAAACTTACTTCTGTTTTATCAGCATCTTCATTAACTGATACTAATGATTTTTTTTGAGCAGATGCAGTAATGAATATTACTGCAATTAAGGCTGAACAAAGTATTGATTTCATCTTCATTAAATTTTGTTTTCAGCCCTATGACGGATAGCCATTAAGAAAAGTTACAGCTTATTCTTTTTTTGTAAATGGAATTGAAAAAGCTAGCAAACTGGTATGCACACTTACTTTAGAAACTTTACCCTGGGCATCAGTTTCATAAGCAAGTTTCTCATTGCTCCATTTGGATACTGCTTTTAAGCTCTTTTTAGCAAAATTACCTTCTGAACCCTTCTTATTTGCCTTAAAAAACTTTTGGGCAAGATACTTGTCAACAGAGATGTATTCAGGCTGTTTCGGTAAGGGCTTGGCTTTCATTTCCTTTAAAGTAAACACATCAAAACCCGGGTTCATTTCCAGGCTTGCAACTAAAGGGGTTATCCTACCGGGTGCAGGAATCCGGATTGCTTGTTCATTCCTGGCAAGCTCTTTCAACCTGCCTTTTGTCTTTTCCCGAATGCTTTTCGTTTTCTTGGGAATTGAGTCCTTCTTCGACTCGTTTATTTTCTCAACAGGTTTTTTCTTCTTTACCTGAGGCTGATCCTGGACTTTATCATTTTTATCCGAATCAACAACAGGAGCTAATGTTTCAGAAAAAACAGGAGGTTCTTGCAATGGAGCGTGTTCTTTTTGAAAAACAGCCCGGACAGCAATCAGTAAGACAACAATAGCAGCAACGCGAACAGACCAGTATAAAAATTTCAGTTTCGGCTTTTTATACAAATCATTTTTATATGGATACCGAATATTTTCCCTCTTTAGTTTTGTGCTGAGAATAAGATCAAATTCATGTTCCTTTTCAGGATCAGAATCCAATTCTTCAACAAATGCTTTTTGATCTTCATCCGATAAATTTCCTTCCATAAAAGCGACAGCCCGATAATCGAATGAACTTCCTTCCTGGTCTTCTTTTAGTAAGTCATTTTTCCAGGGAAAAGAAACTTCATCAACAGGTAACGTAATTTCCTTAATTGATTCCAATTCTTTTTTCAATTGAGGATTTGCTTTTAGAAAATCCAGAAACTCATCAACCTGATTATCCGATAGCTTCCCATCCAAATAATCAAGGAAAAAGATTTCATAATTTGATTGATTGATCTTCATAACTAAACAAGCACATCAATTTTTCCAATATATTTTTTCAAAAATACCCGGGCACGGTATATATAAACTTTTACCTGTGCCTCGGTTAGTTTGGTTATTTCAGCAATTTCCTTGTATGAATAACCTTCGTAATCACGTAACATAAGCACTGATCGCTGATCAGCCGGAAGACATTCCACTGCTCTGTTTAAAACCTCACCAACATCAGAATATTGCTCGCCGGTTATTAATTCTTCAAGGTGCAGTTCTTTCAACTGGCTTTCTTTTTTTCCTTTTCGTATTAAATCGATCATACGATTATATGCAGACCGAAAAAGATAAGATTTTGCTTTCTCTGCTGAAACTTCTTTTGAATGTGACCACAATCTTTCAAAGCTATCCTGAACGATATCCCTGGCATTTTCTTCGTTCTTTATATTTTTCAATATAAAACGATAAACGCCGTCGGCATATTGATTCACAGCTTGGTTGTATTCTTCAATGGTCATTGTTTCAGTCGTCTTTCAGTTATAAGACGACCGAAAGTTTAATTTGTTACAGCCAATAACTGTGCAAGGCTCTCTTTTGACTGAGAAATATGAATGGCTTGCTTTAAAGTATGATCTATTTGCAGAATAATTGGATAGAAACCCTCCTCTCCAATTATGTTTCTGGCAATGTAGGCTTTTATCTGGGTTTCAATTATTTTCCCCGAAACATTTATCCCGTTATTATCTCTTTTCACGCCTTTTGAAGCAGCATAAGCAATAAAGTCCTCCATGATATTTCTTTTATTAAGAAATGTCTCAAAATCGGCTGCTGTCTTTAATTTACTTAGTTCTTCCCTGTTTATATCAGAAAACTCAAATGCAAAATGATAGACTAATGCTTTCTGAACTACTTTAGAGTAATATTCTGAATATCCGGTTGTATCTGCCGGCACAAAATAATCTGGCATAATGCCACCTCCGCCATAAACTGTTCGTCCGGTCCTGGTTTCGTATTTCAGGGAATCGGCAAAGTGAATGCTATCCGCTACCTGAAATTCTCCCCTGTTAACCCGGGCCATGATGTCCATAAAGTACTGGTCATTCCCGTTTTGATAAGGTTTTTGAATACTTCTTCCACTTGGCGTATA
This sequence comes from Prolixibacteraceae bacterium, assembly GCA_028282195.1. Lineage (GTDB taxonomy): Bacteria > Bacteroidota > Bacteroidia > Bacteroidales > Prolixibacteraceae > Sunxiuqinia. The sequence goes on along the minus strand of JANQII010000082.1, from coordinate 27,643 downwards.
GTAACGTGCAACTGTCAATCGAAGCGCTGAACCATCGTTAAACGGTATTTGCTCCTGAACAAGTCCTTTCCCAAACGAACGTCTTCCAATAACAATTCCACGGTCATTATCCTGAATAGCTCCGGCAAAAATTTCACTTGCAGAAGCAGAATATTCATCAATTAAAACAATAACCGTTTTATCCTGACAAGTTCCTTTATTGCTGGCCGTATAAGTTTTACGGGGTTGAGAATTTCCTTCGGTATAAACAATTAACTCTCCTTCGTGCAAAAATTCATTCACCATTCTGATTACTGCAGTTAAATACCCACCGGGATTTCCACGCAAGTCAACAATTACTTTTTCAGCTCCCGCTTTGTTGAATTTATTCATCGCCTTCATAAATTCATTATAAGTTTGCTCAGCAAAACGACTTACTTTCACATAACCGGTAACTTCATTGATCATGTAACTTACATCCACACTGTAAATAGGAATATCACCCCTGGTAATTTCATAACTAATCAGATCGGAAATTCCTTTTCGCTTAATTCCAACATTTACTTTTGTGCCTTTTTCGCCACGCAATAAGCTAAGTACCGTTTGATTTTCTACATTTACCCCTGCTATAATAGAATCATCTACCGTTACAATACGGTCGCCCGGAAGAATTCCCAGCTTACTGGAAGGACCACCTGATACGACATCAATAACCTGAACCGTATCATGATGGATTGAGAACTGAACGCCAATTCCTCCAAAGTTACCTTGCATTTCCTCTACAACCTCCTGCATATCTGACGCAGGAATATAAGTACTGTGAGGGTCAAGGTTCTTTAATAATTCCGGGATAGCATCCTCAACTAAATCAGAACTTGACACTGAATCTACATAAGAACTTGAAACCAAATCAACAATTGCAGATAATTTATTTGATTTCGAAGCAGTGAATCCTGTAAAACCGGGAGTTTGAACTTTATTTAAACTGTTTCCCAGTAAGATGCCGATTACAACACATATCGCAATCAGTATTGGTAAAAAGATATTTATTTTCTTATTCATCTTCCAAATCTACTTGAATTACTTCAATATTAGCTCTTTTCAGAAGGTCAATCCCATCTTCGAGCCGATAGCTATCAGTGAAAACAACTCGTTTTATTCCCGCCTGAATAATCAGTTTAGCACACTCCACACATGGAGAAGAAGTTACATACATGGTAGCACCATCACTACTGTTATTTGACTTGGCAACTTTCGTAATTGCATTAGCCTCAGCATGTAAAACGTATGGCTTGGTCTTGTTGTTTTCATCTTCACAGATGTTTTCAAATCCGGACGGGGTTCCATTGTAGCCATCTGAGATAATCATTTTGTCTTTAACCAGGAGTGCCCCAACTTGTCTTCTTTTACAATATGAATTTTGAGACCAGATGCTGGCCATTCTCAAATATCTTTGATCGAGTAATAATTGTTTTTTATCCATGTGCTTTATTCCAGAACTGTCAAAAGTAATAAATGATCAGTCTTTTTTTTTAATAATGAATTACAAAAAAACGTTCATCTCAAAAAGAAATGAACGTCAAATCTTTAAATGAAATATTTTTATCCTACGATATACTTCCCTACAATGTTAAGTAAATCTTTTGATTTTATTGGCTTAGCCAGGTAATCATCACATCCTGCTTCTAAAGCTTTTTCCCTGTCATCCGACATTGCAAAAGCTGTTTGTGCTATAATCGGAAGTTTTGGATCACTATTTTTTATGATTTTAGTTGCTTCATAACCATTCATTTCCGGCATTTGCAAATCCATCAAAATCAAGTCAAGACTTTCTTCCTCCTTAAAAATATTAACGGCTTCTTTTCCGTTTTTTGCCCAGTAAATTTTAGCTTGAATTTTACTTAATACAGCACTCAGATACAAGTAGTTAGATTCAACATCCTCTGCAATAAGTATTTTTGGCCTATTATCCAGTGTCATCGTTATAAGTTAGCAACTATTATCGTTTCAAATATATTGAAAGTTTGACATATAAACCATCTTTGGCTTCCTATTTTTAGATGCTAAACAAAGGGGGTGTATCAAAAGCCAGCTATCTGAGAACTCATGAGATGTCAATAATTTATAATGTCTAACAGTCAGTATTTTAAAATTTGAAGGCAGGCTTTTAAAAGGTCAAAAACATACATTTTTGACCTTTTGATACACCCCCTATCGATTCAAAATATTTTAAACCGAATTGATTGATTTTCGCAAATGTAAGGAATATTTGAACTTAATGCTGCAATTGTTCGAAAAATTATTCTAAATCCATGAAAATCTATGAATAAGACTCTCTCAACCACAGCACATTTGTATATTAATACTTCTTCAGCTCGACTGTAAAATGCCTCATGATTGGTGCTTCATGTTCAATCTTGAAACCATGCTTTATCCTATTCCTTCTGTCAAAAATATTCTTCAATCCGGCTGCTACTACATCCATATGGTTATTTGTATAAGTACGTCTTGGAACTGCCAATCTTAAGAACTCAAGTTTTGGATATCTATTCAGGTGAGTCTCAGGATCACGGTCAGCAAGTAATGTACCAACCTCTACGCCTCTTACACCAGCTTCTAAATATAACTCAACGGCCAATGTTTGAGCAATATACTCTTCTTTAGGAACATGCTTCAGAAATTTTTTTGCATCAACAAAAACTGCATGCCCTCCGAGTGGTCTTTGTACAGGAATTCCATAATCTATAAGCTGTTGCCCCAGGTAATGGACCTGATTTATCCGGGTTTCCAAATATTCACTTTCGGTCACCTCATCCAATCCGGTTGCCAGGGCATTCATGTCACGCCCGGCCATTCCTCCATACGTTACAAACCCTTCGTACATAATATTGAAAACTGAAGCCTTTTCATACCATTCAGCATGGCTCATTGCCAGCAAGCCTCCCATATTTACAATCCCGTCTTTTTTACTACTCATGGTCATACCGTCAGCATAGCTGTACATCTCGCGTACAATCTCCTTGATGCTTTTGTCCCGGTACCCTTGTTCTCTTTGCTGAATAAACCATGCATTTTCTGCAAATCGGGCTGAATCATACACGACTGGTATATTGTATTCTTTGGCCAACTTGCTAACCTGTCGTAAATTCGCCATAGATACGGGCTGACCACCGGAACTATTACAGGTAAGCGTTACAACAATTAATGGGATTTGTTCTTTGGGATATTTATCGAAAACAAGTTTCAATTTCCGAATATCGATATTTCCCTTGAAAAGATATTCGCATTCCGTATCAAAAGCTTCATCAATTGTACAATCAATAGCTTTTGCTTTTCTAAATTCGATGTGCCCTTTTGTGGTATCGAAATGGGAATTTCCGGGAACAACATCCCCTTCTTTTACCAGAACTGAAAACAATACATTCTCTGCGGCCCTTCCCTGATGTACCGGGAGTAAGTATTCAAACCCGAAAAGATCCTGGACTTTTTCTTTTAAATTGAAGAATGAAGAAGACCCGGCATAACTTTCATCGCCGGTCATTATTGCCCCCCACTGACGGTCACTCATTGCCCCTGTACCACTATCAGTTAGTAAATCAATATATACTTGTGAGCTTTTTAAATTAAATAAATTGTAATGAGCCTCGTGAATCCACTTTTCGCGTTCGCTACGAGTACTGCGGTAGATAGGCTCTACCATTTTTATTCTATAATTTTCTGCAAATGGAAGTTCCATTTCTAATCGTTTAAAAAGTTAATAATGAAGTAATGAAAAGTAACAACGATTAAAAATGGTATGAGTCGCGGTTTTTAATGTTTATAAATTTCCGTTCAAAAATGAGCTCTATATGTAAATGGGATTTCATTACACAACCTTTAACGAAACAAAGTTAGAAGCTTTTTTAGAAGTAAAATCTTAAAAATGTCAGTTTTTGAATACTAACCTATGGCTATGGCTGACCGCTAATCTGCAGAAACCATTCTATAGTAGCTAGTCCATACGGTAAAACAGCATCAGTATGGCCCAAACCTAAAAATGCAACTTCTTCAATTTCATTAGTTGTTGTACCTGCCATCTTGAAATTAGCAATAGCATCTATGGTGATTTGTGGAGGAACTACTTTATCTGAAGACCCATGAAATAGTTTTGTTTTTGTTCCCAGTTTCCAGGCCTCAACATCATTTGAAACTAAAGCCTCGCGAACAGGGTCATAAGCTGCATTTTCCTGATTAACTATTCCCAAACGATATTCCTCTTTAATAAGTTCAGAAACTTCTGTTGATAATGAATCGTTTATCGCAGAAGGACCATTTCTTCCATTAAACAATCCGGGGATTCTTGAAGCATAGGGTTCATTAAAAATATCTTCCAGACCTAAGGTATCAAGCAAATCATATTCATAATATGCATTCATCATGTATGCAAAAAAATATGGGTTAGGGATTTCAGAAAATTCAGGATTAGCAAAAGGCAACAAAAAAAGATTGGAAATGCTATACGGGCCAGCCCCACATGAACTTGCAACCAAATCAAAGTTTTCCAAACCAGTTTGTTCAATCTCTCTTTGTAACTGAAGCGCGGCCCATCCCCCTTGCGAATATCCCATTAAAAACAATTCATTATTCAGCGTAACGCCATCAACCTTCTTTTCAACATACTCATTGGTTGCTAAAAGAATATCCTTTGAAGATTGAACCGTTTCATCTTTGATTAAATAGGGATGAACCCGGTAATCGGAAGAACCAAAGCCAGGATAATCGGGAATAACAACTACAAAACCCATCGAAGCAAGACTCTCCAGTAAGAGAAATAATTGATCGTTCGAATTTACTGACGGAGCTTCATCATGCAATACATTTGTTCCATTATGAAAGCAAATAACCGGATATGATCCTTCTTCGGAGGGATAACACAATAATCCGCTTGCAACAAAATTAGTACCATCTCCTATTGATTTCGTTTGGTATTCGATTTTCTTTACCTCAACACCTGAAATAACGTTATTAGCAAACAGCAAGGCTTGAGGGTATTCCAGCCCTGCTAGCATTAAGAAATTTTCAATCTGGGTCTTGCTTAAAGTATTAATTGGATCAACATTTGCGTAGTGATCACCTTCAAACTTAACTTTTAACGTTGAATCTTTTGAACATGAAAAAATGACAAAAAAAATCAGAATAAAAATATAAGGTGCTTTATAAAAAAGTCTCATTGTTTGCTTTGTTAAAATTGGCTACTAATATAACACGATACGTTGACATTTAGTGTGCTGAAAAGCCAAGTTCTTTAGCAGCCTCTCTCAAAAAATCCCGTGTATAGTAATCTTCATCAATAACCTTATTGTTAAAGACCAGGATATCAAGATCAATGTTTCTGGAACCAAATTTAGGTTTTGATCGGTCACGCCCAAGTTCATTCTCTATTTGCTTTAAAAGAATGTTGAGATTCTGATCGTCAAGATTGGTTTTAATTTTTACAGCACCATTTACAAAATCATCCTGATCTGTAATCCCTATAGGTTTGGTTTTAACCATTTCAGAAACCTGAAGAACCTCTACCTTTTTTGCCAGAAGATTCAGCATCTTGTCAATGTGATATTCAGGTTCAATATTTGAGCCGACAGCAATGATGCATGTATTCATCGTGAAGCTTCCATTTCAAAAGAAACCGACTCTGCGAAACGTAATGCATGAGGCTTATCCACTTCTACTTTAGCCCTGATAACACGATCATCCTCCATAATCATATCAAGCAGGTTTTTTGTCAAAACTTCAAGCAGTTTAAACCTTCCTTCCTGCACAAATGCAATTACCCTTTTTGTAATTGTTTTATAGTCATATATCCCGTTTGGCTCATCTGACTCTAAAGCTTCATGAGGTATTTCAGCCTCAATCTCAAGGTTTATTACCACATCCTGCTTATTCACTAATTCATCAGGATTAAATCCAATATAGGTTCTTATTAAAAGGTTTTTAACTCGAATTCGTGCCATTTTTTAAGGGTTTTGTCCAAGGTTTTCACCTCCGTCAGCAAATAATAACTGCCCGGTTAAGTGTGAGTTTGTAATAATATAATCAAGGCTTTGAAGAATTGGTTTAACTCCTCCAGTTGCTTTCATTGGTAGATTTTGAGCCAGCTTATTCAGATAGTTCTCATCTTTATCTTCAGGAGGTAAAGTTACCCCGGGCGCAATAGCATTCACCCTTATTTCGGGAGCAAATTCTAAAGCAGCCATTTTGGTTAACTCCCAAAGTGCTTTTTTTGAAATTGAATAGACCGTATAGTTTGATTTATTGGTGGTAATTCGTGTATCAACAAGATTGATGATCAGCCCTTTTTGGGCAAGTCTGAAAAAGTCCCGGGAAAGGATGAAAGGTGCCTGAAAGTTAACTGCCATTTGCGATGTTAACAAATCCAAACCAGTTTCTTTTAAATAGCCGGAATGAAACACTGAGGCATTATTAATTAGTAAATCGATCTTACCCATTTCATTCAAAACATCTGGAAGAAGTTTTTCCACTCTGGTTGAATTTGAAAGGTTAGCCTGAAAAATTTCAAACTTCTGATCTGGAAAGTTCCTTAGCAGCTCATTTTTTAAGTTCCGGGCCTGTTCGTCCGAAGAATTGAAATGAATTGCAATATTCCATCCTTGCCTGGCAAGATGTATGGACATTTCTTTTCCCAATCGTTTTGCAGCCCCGGTAATTAATGCCGTTCGTTTCATCCTGAAAAGTTAACCAATTTATGTCAAAAATGACAACAGCATCAATCGGAATTTGTTTGCAAGCAAGACTTCATTCATTTATCCCTCATGACAATATGTTAAAAAATAGGTTTTGGCAGATATCCTCCATTTTTTTGAAACTAAACTGAATAAAAACCGAAAAATAGATTAGAAACAATGTTCTTTTAAAACAAATAGCCATGGAAGAAAAAATTATAACAATCGCATTGTTGCCTTATTCCAAAGCTGAAATACTCCGCTCAAAGTTGGAGGCAAAAGGGATAAGTTGTTCCCTCGAAAATATAAACCTTATTCAGGGAGCAATTGCAACGGGGGTCAAAGTTAGTATTAATGCCAATGATGCCAAGGCCCGACTTCTTCTCCATTCCATATTCTGATGTCATGCCATTCGATGCAGGGCTTTATGACCATTTAAAGGAAACCGAAGAAATGGCCGATCAGGAATTTAAGAAGTTTATGACCCAACTTGCATCAATTGTAGGCGAAGATGTTTGGGAAAGCTTACAAACAGAACAAATTGTAAAAATGGGCGATGCAGAAGAAGACATTCTGGGATATACCGATATCCATCCTCCACGAGCTATCGTGATGGGCATCAAAGGTCCATCCAAAGAATCCGGGAAAGTTATGGGAAGTACAACTGCAGGTATTATTTACAAAGCAAAAGTCCCCGTTTTGGTAATTCTTGAAGATGCCCCATTGCTAAATTTAGCTTCAGTAAAAAAAGTAGTTTATGCTACTAATTTTGACAATAAAGACTTTTTATGTGAATCAAGGGTTGAAGCTGAATATTCAGGGAAATCCTTGATTTGACCTCTTCCGATTCGGTTGATAGGCTGATTGTGCAAGGTGTTATCAACTAACCCACCCCAATTGAGTCCAACAATGTTGGATTCAATTTTCCCCTCTCTATCAATAGAGAGGGGTTAGGGGAGAGTACAGAGTACTTGTATTAAAATATGTGAATCAAGGGTTTATTCTAAATATTCAGGAAAATCCGGATTTAAAGGCAAGATTTTCAACTCTTGATTCGCATTTTTTATCTATTGACAAACTGTTGGGACTGTTATTGCCATTTAAAACTGACCTTACCTGCCTGCATATTGGGAAACATGACCAGCATGAGTGGGACAAAGCGAAACTCAGTTCAATGAGCAAAACGTTAAAAAAGAACTACAAAGAGGCAAAGCTAAATTGTGAAATGGTTGAAGGTAATCATGTATTGACTGAGCTTGAGAAATATATTCAGGAAAAAAATATTGATGTGTTAGCACTTACAATACACAAACGTAATATGATTACCCGGATTTTTAATCCAAGTATAGCCCGAACAATGGTATTTCACCTGAAAACACCACTATTTGTTTTTCATGCGTAATTTGGTGGAATAAAAACCGGGACGATTTCCGGGTTACTTTTATTTGTATGTCAATAATTTGCTCAAGTACTTTCCAATAATATCAAACTCCAGGTTTACAACAGAGCCAGCTTCAAAAGTATGGAAATTGGTTTCATGGTAAGTGTAAGGAATAATTGCTACCTGGAAAGAGTTGTCTTTGGAATTAACAACTGTAAGGCTGACCCCATTCACGGTAACAGAACCTTTTTCAATAGTCATATAGCCTTGCTGGGCTTTTTCCTTTTCGAATGGGTATTCAAACGTGAAATACCAACTCCCGTCTGCTTCTTCAACCCTGGAGCATGTTGCAGTTTGATCAACATGTCCCTGAACAATATGCCCGTCCAACCGGCCATTCATCATCATGCTACGCTCAAGGTTAACTTTTGAACCAACTTCCCAATAACCAAGGTTTGTTTTCAACAAAGTTTCCTTAATGGCCGTAACCTTATAAGTTTTTGCAGATTTATCAACTTCAACTACAGTCAAACAAACGCCATCATGCGAAAGGCTTTGATCAACTTTAAGCTCATCAACAAATGAACAAGTAAGTGTAAAATGATAGTTTTCCTGATCTTTTTCAATATTTTTTACGATCCCAAATTCTTCAACAATTCCTGAAAACATGATAATTGATTTTTAGTTCGCAGCGAATTTACCGAATTCCATGGACTTAGAAACTATTTAAAAATTATTTATTTATTTGATTTTGCGTCTTACCTGCCAGCCGGCAGGCTGGTTTCGGTTATCCTGCGTTGAATTTTCCTTATCCCAGACCACCGGGACGCTCAAATTCGCCTTGCCTAACCGAAAAATACATCAAAATCATTCTAAAAAATAAAATTTAAACAGTCTTTTAGGGAAATCAGATCAATCTATAAAAAAAATAAAAATTCGATGACTACTACCTTAGTAAGGACTCCTACCATTGACAAAAGAATAAATGAGCGTAGGAATTTTCTGACAGAAAGAGAGAATGCATAATTTATTGAGTCCCCCATCATATTAGGCCTTCCTCCCATTTCAGGGTTATCTTCAGGTTCGGGGAAACGGTTCTCGTACAGGAACCTACTCCTGTACATACTAAAAAGAAGTACCATCTCAAATAAACAATATGCAGAAACAAGAACAAGCAGTACAATCCAGCTTTGTGAAATTCCGGCAATTATACCACTTGCAAAACCAACGAATAACCTAACTGCATTTCTTAGGTTGGTTTTTCGCTGCATTTTTAGTCTGACCTTTTCCAACAAATCCATAACCAGTTTCGATAGGAATATACAATTTATAGAAAATTTTTTATTTTCCCCTAAAATTTCTATCGAAATAGTATCTCATTTAACCAAAATTCAATAAAAAATAGTGAAAAAAATCATTTTGCTATTACAAACTTCCCCTGATAATTATTGGACCCAGTTTCTAAATTAAACAAATAGGCACCTGCTGAAAGACTGGAAATATCTATTTTATTTATCTGTTCTTTGCTTGTAAAAACAACCTTGCCATTTAAGTCAACAATTTTAATTGATTGAATTCTTTCATTGTTGTTTAAAAGAAAATTCAATTCTTCTTTTGCAGGGTTTGGGAAAACTTTAAATGTTTGAGTTTGTATTTCGTTTAAACTGGTAACAATCGAGTTTTTACTCAATAACCACAAATCAGGGTCAAACTGAATTGAATCTGGTTTTTCCGTTATTACAAAAGTTTGAGGATTTGTGATCTGATGTAAACGAAGATCAGTACTTTGACCATCTTTCCATGCCCTAAGAGGGACATGCATTTCAAAAAAGTCAACGGATGAGTGAGAAGTAGTTTGTTGAATATTGACTTCATACCTCCCATTATCCCCAAAATTTGTATAATGGTTTATTCTGTAAATTGGATAACCTTGCCCGTAATACCAATCATTAAAAAACTCAATAAAAGTAGTATCCCCAACTTGTTCAAAATGAAAAATCAGTTCTTCATTGGTAGCAAAGCCATTTGCTACATTTGGATCATTAAAATAATTTCGAATAGCTTCAAAAAACTTTTCATCTCCTAACTCCCAACGAAGCATATGCAATAAATATGCTCCTTTTGAATAGGAAAGCCTTAGATCAAATATTCTTGAAACATGTGTTGTGTCCTCAACATAAACAGAACCACCGGGATTTTCTGTTATTTCATTTATATGATACTTTTTCCAGCCAAGCCAATCAATACTATCCTGTAAGAATTCTTCAGTTAAGCCCTGAAAATAGGTAGCAAAACCTTCATTCAGCCAAATGTCCTGCCAACTCCCCAGGGTAATGTAATCACCAAACCATTGGTGTGCCAACTCATGTGCAATCAAGCTATAGCTGAAACTTCCCATAAAGCTCATGGTTTGGTGTTCCATTCCTCCACCCCATCCAAACTGGGCATGACCATATTTTTCATCGGCAAAAGGATATTCGCCAATTAACGAATTAAACAATTCCATGATTTCGACAGTTGCCCTGGCTTGGTTTTTTGTCTGAGATAAATTGACCGGATAAACGTAATTGAGAATTTCAATTTCTCTACCATCATCCAGTTCCACAAAATCTGAAAACTCAGAATAGTTCGAAACTGCAATTGCAACCAAATAGGTAACAATTGGGTATCGGTGCTTCCAAACAAACTGAACGTGATTTCCATCAACTTTTTCTGAAATCAGTTTCCCGTTACTTGCTACTTTATTTCCGACAGGGCAATTCACATAAACTTCAATCGAATCAATCTTATCAACCAGACTTTGCTTACAGGGCCACCATTCCATCGCTCCATATGGTTCTGAAAGCGTCCAGAGGATTGGATCTCCTCCTCCTGTTAGTTTTGCCTGAAATGCCCCAAACCCACTTGAAAGAGGTTGACCGTGATACCATATGGTTAATGAATCAGTTATGCCATTTGGAATCGTTTCCGGGAAAACGATATTGATTTTATCATTTGTGTGGGTGAAGTTAATTTTCTGCTCCTGAAAGACAATTGAATCAACCTGAAGTTGATCAATCATATCGAAACTGATGGATGAAAAATTTTCAATCTTCGGATGGAAATAGGAGGTAACCGCACCTTCAATATAATGCTCAGACGGATCAACTGTCCATTCCATTCGCTGAAAAGTCAGATCATAGTCTGCATAAGATTCATCTTCAACAAAGTTGATCTTCTTTAAATAGGATTTTGCTTCCTGAAAGGGAAGTTTATCGTAACAAAAATGATCATCATCCTGAGCTAAAACCGGGAAACCAGTTAGCAGGAAAAAACAATATAAAATAAATCTTTCCATTGGTTTCTTTTAAAACACTGTTACTGAGAGCCTCACTTGAAGTGAGGTTCTCAGTAATTGCCTACTATCGTTTTGTGTACTGCTCTTCGTAATATTTCTGATAGTCACCACTGGTCACATTTGCCAACCAATCTTCATTTGCTAAATACCAATCAATTGTTTTTTCCAATCCTTCTTCAAACTGTAAGCTGGGTTCCCAACCCAATTCTTTTTGGAGTTTGCCGGAATCAATAGCATATCGCAAATCATGCCCGGCACGGTCTTTTACAAAAGTGATTAGTTTTTCAGAAGTTCCGGTTTCCCTGCCCAGCTTTCGATCCATAACCTGGCACATCAACCGAATCAAATCAATATTCTTCCATTCGTTGTGCCCACCAACATTATAAGTTTCGCCAGCTATTCCCCGATGAAAAATCACATCAATAGCCCGGGCATGATCTTCAACCCAGAGCCAATCACGAACATTTTCACCTTTTCCGTAAACGGGCAGTGGCTTGTTGTTTTTAATGTTATTGATGAAAAGCGGAATCAACTTCTCCGGAAACTGAAATGAACCATAATTGTTGGAACAATTTGAAACCAGTGCGGGTAACCCGAAAGTGTCATGATAAGCCCTCACAAAATGATCAGAGCTTGCTTTAGAAGCAGAGTAAGGGCTATGCGGATCATAAGCAGTTTCTTCAGTGAACATACCTTCAAGCCCTAAAGAACCATAAACTTCATCCGTGGAAATATGATAAAAAAGCTTATCCTCAATATTATCTTTCCAAATGTTTTTAGCTGCATTCAATAGATTCACCGTACCGATGACATTTGTAAAAACAAACTCCGTTGGATTGGAGATTGAACGGTCAACATGTGATTCGGCAGCCAAATGAATGATCCCGTCAAATTGTTTCTCTTCAAACAATTTTAGAATGAGACCACCATCAACTAGATCCCCTTTTACAAATTCGTAGTTTGGCTTGCCTTCAATATCTTTCAAATTAGCCAGGTTACCGGCATAAGTCAGCTTATCCAGGTTGACTATCTGGTAATCAGGATATTTATTCACAAACAACCGCACCACATGCGACCCGATAAATCCTGCACCTCCTGTTATTAATATGGTTTTCATATAGTATTTAGCTTTTTTTGTTCTTATTATCAAATTGCTCTCGTCCAGTGAAATATGATTTGAGGCGGTTCCCTAAAAACATCTTTCCATAATGTGTCTAAAAGTTTCTTTCTGAAATCAAATGTAGGATTTTACAAAGAATTTGGGAAATATTATTTTTATTCATCTCCCAACCTCTTCCCGTTTGGGAAGAGGCATAGTTTTTCCGTTAAAAACAGCTCAAACACATTTCTCATTTCATTAAAGTCCCCCGCTTGGAGAATTTAAGGGGTAAAAAATTGTATTCTTTCATAAAAATACTTCTGCCGTGCTGGCTGATTGGTAGGGGAAAGATAGACTGGAATAACAAGCCTACAGTCAATCTTCAAATATCTAATTCCAATTATTATTATTAATTTGAAAGCAAAATCTGATCATCCCGAAAATACGAACATATGGTACGACTTTCTAATACCCACGAATATGAATTTTATTTTGGAGCCTCTGCTGAAACTAAATCGAGAGCCGCAGAATTAAGAAAAAATATGACTGATGAAGAGAAATATCTTTGGAGATACTTACGAAATCGTCAGATGAAAGAACTGAAATTTAGGAGACAACATCCCGTTGATATTTTCATTCTCGACTTCTATTGTCATGAATGTCGCCTTGCTATTGAGGTGGACGGAGGAATTCATCAAACACCAGATCAAAAAGAGTGGGATAAAAACAGAACCTTTGAACTAAACGAATTTGGAATAACTGTTTTGAGATTCACGAACGAAGTAGTTTGGAATCATATGAAAGATGTATTGAAACAAATTGAAAAAGAAATTGAAAAACTATTGGATGCCGAAAAAAAATGATCCAAATAGCTGTTTTGCCCATCTCCCAACCTCTTCCCAAACGGGAAGAGGAGCTAGTTCTTGAATAACGAAACAATTATTTACTGTGCAACACTAAAGTCCCCCGACTGGGGACTCCAGCCTGCCGGCTGGCAGGTAGGGGGTTTTGAAGAAGCATAAAAAAGGGCTTGCCAAATGACAAACCCTTCGTATATCTCAATTATTATAATTCGATCAAATTATTCGATGCCACGAACTCGTTTTTCCCAGTTCCAGGCAGAAAGCAATGTTTCTTCCAAACCAATTTCAGCTTTCCATCCTAATTCTTCGTTAGCATAGGTTGTATCCGCCCAAATCTTTTCAATATCCCCGGCACGACGATCAACAATCTTGTAATTTAATTTTACACCTGTTGACTTTTCAAAGCCATTGACAATTTCAAGGACTGAATAACCATTGCCAGTTCCTAAATTAAAAATCTCGTAACCATCTTTGTTTTTATTTTCCAACAAACGTTCAATGGCAATCACATGCGCTTTAGCCAAATCAACAACATTAATGTAGTCACGAATTGCTGAACCATCCGGCGTATCATAATCATCACCAAACACACTAATCTGCTCCCTTAATCCAGCAGCGGTTTGTGTGATAAATGGAACCAGGTTTTGAGGAACACCAAGAGGTAACTCACCAATCAGAGCTGTTGGATGTGCACCAATCGGATTAAAATAACGAAGGGCAATCCCTTTTAATTCAGGGTTCGCTTTTATCGAATCTTCCAGGATATCTTCATTCACCCGCTTTGTATTTCCATAAGGGGATTCGGCATCTTTACGCGGCGTATCTTCTGTTACAGGCAATTTATCAGGTTGCCCGTAAACGGTACAAGATGAAGAGAAAACCATATTTGCCACACCATATTTTTTCTGGCAATCCAACAGGTTCATTAATGAAACCAAATTGTTACGGTAATAATGTAATGGAATGTTTACTGATTCACCAACAGCTTTTGATGCTGCAAAATGTATAATTGCTTCAATTTTTGGATAACGGTTAAAAAAGTCATCCGTTTTTTCAGCATCTGCTAAACTGAATTGTTCAAAAACCGGCTTTTGCCCGGTAATCTTCTCAATATTGTCTAATACATCAGCACTGGAATTAGAAAGGTCGTCGACAACTACAACGTCATAACCTGCATTCTCAAGTTCAACTACAGTATGCGATCCAATGTATCCGGTACCTCCGGTAACTAAAATTTGCTTCTTCATGGGTTAATATTTTCAATGAGGTTGATCTGTCCTGTATTATTCTGTTTCCAAAACTACAAATTAAATCAAAGGCTTATTCAAAAAAAATTGTTTCATTGTCTCCTGATTATCAGCAAATGCCCCAAATTGTTGAAAACTTTACGTTGGCTCTCGGTTAATTTTTCCTTAATTTTGATTTACTAAACAAAAAACTAAGTGGAATTTCTCGCTTGCATAAAAGATTTAATTCTTTTACACGACTGTGTAATTATTCCTGAATTTGGCGGTTTTGTAACCAATTACAAACCTGCGAAGATTAGTAATTCAAACTTTCTTCCTCCTTCAAAAGCCATTAACTTCAACAATAAACTTAAGTTTAACGATGGGCTGTTTGTCAACTACCTTGCTAAACAGGCTGGCATAAATTATATGGATGCCAGCAAGAAAGTTAAGTTGCTTGTTCAGGAGATAAATTATCATTTGGCTGATGGTGAGCGGGTTTCTATTGATGAAATTGGTGATTTGTTTTACAATGAAAATGATCAGTTGATTTTTGAACCGGCTCAGGATAATAAGCTGAATTTGGATGCTTATGGTTTGAGCAGATTTCAATATGAATCACTTTATGCCAAAAAGTTATCAAGAACTGTAAGCCCGGAAAATCGGGATGCAGTTGAGGTTATTTTCCAAAACAGGTCACTTAAAAAGGTACTGATTGGAGTTCCGCTTATGATTGCTCTTTCCTTCTTCCCAATAAAAGACAATAAGGAAAACATCCTTCAATCAGACTTGAGCGTTTTAACAGAAATGATGGCTCCGGCTGAACCAGCCCAGGTAGTTGAAACCGAAATTATTCCTGTTTCCCAAGAAGTAACTGCCGAAGATCGATTTTTTATTATTGGTGGAAGTTTCAGAAGCAGTGAAAATGCAGAACGTTTTCTTCAGCAAAAGTTAGATGAAGGCTTTGAAGCCAAAAACCTGGGACTGATAAAAGGGCTAAACTACATTGCACTTGGAGGTTTTCCTGACTTTGCAAGTGCGAAAGCAAAACAACTCGAAATTAAGGACAAATCGCCCGACTCGGGAGTTTGGATTTATAATAAGAATTAACTAAAACCGCGAAAGCGGTTTTTTTGGTTTATAAACCTTTTGAATGAAGATTTGTATCTTCTAATGAAAATTGAAAAAGATGATCATTCCCCCATATTTAAAAACCGGTGATTGTATCCGTGTCGTTTCTCCTGCAGGAAAAATCGATACCAACAAAGTTCTACCCGGTATTGATTTAGTAAGAAAAGAAGGTTTTGATGTGGTTACAGGCGAACATGCACTTGATCGATATTTTCAATTTTCAGGAACAGAACAGCAACGACTTACTGATTTACAAACTGCGTTGGATGATGAAAAATGCAAAGCAATTTTTTGTGCACGGGGAGGATATGGTACTATTCGTATTGCTGATAAAATCAACTTTTCTTCATTTCGAAGAAGTCCAAAATGGTTGGTTGGATTTAGCGATATTACCGTTTTACACTGCCAACTTCAGAAACAAAATATAGCCAGTATTCACGGGGCAATGCCCGGTTTTTATTTAAAAGAAGGGAAACCAACAGAAAGTTATGAAACGTTGATACAAACCTTAAAAGGTAAAAAGCAATCATTTAAATTTGGCCAACATTATTTAAACAGAAACGGCAATTGTAGTGGCCAGCTAACCGGAGGGAACCTTTCAATTTTATATAGCCTGATAGGTACTCCTTACGAACCTGATACAACTGGTAAGATTCTTTTCATCGAAGACCTTTCGGAGTATCTTTATCATCTTGACAGAACAATGCATAGCCTTAAATTAGCCGGAAAACTTGACCAGCTCGCAGGCCTGGTTGTCGGAGGCTTCTCTGAAATGAAAGACAATGATTCCAGGTTTGGGCAAACTGTTGAGGAAATAATTTTTGACGCGGTTAAGGAACACAGTTTCCCCGTGTGTTTTGATTTTCCGGCCGGGCATATTGAAAAAAACCTGCCTCTTGTTATAGGAGGAACATATGAGTTGAACGTTTCTGATAAACCAGGCTTAATTCGGGTTTTATAAAAAACGGCTGCCATTACAGCAACCGTTTTTATAACCAATGATGTCAATATTCTAGTCTTCGCCTTTAATCTTAATCTTAATGATCGACCGATCATTATTGTCATCTTTTCTGAGTACCTGGATCGACTTAATTTTACCCGGGTCTATTGCTTTTATATCTTCAAGGTCGGCTTTTTCCCCATCAATATAGTATTCAGCATCTTTGCTATCATATCCACCAATCATTATTGGGAAGCGTTGGTATTTTTCATACAACTCACGGCTTCTTTCCCGCATACGTTCGCTTTGTTCCATTTTTTCGCGATGTTGTTCTTCCATTAAAAATTGTTGCTCTTTCATTTTTTCTTCCAGTTCCTTTGCCTGCTCTTCAAATTCACGCTGTTTTTCCTCATTCCATTCAAATTGCATTTTATTCACACGGGGAATACTCATTGTTCCCGATCTTGGAAAAGAATAATTAAAGAAAAACTGATTAGGAGATTCATTACTAAATACACGCAACTGCTCAAGGCCACGAATATTAAGGGCTTTATTCAACGTTGCGATACTGGCTAAGTCAATATTGCCATTCATCTCTATTAGGTTTACAGAAAAGCTGTTCGAACTAAGCAACCCCATGCTTTCAACAATGCTATCATCTTTCCTGATATAAATTTTAAGGTCACTACCCGGGGTTTTTTCTGTTTTAAACAAACTATACCCATCATCTTTGTAGTGCTCAATAATCTCATATTTTAGCCCATCGCCCGGGTTTTCATTTTCTTCATCAACACTTCTTACAAAAGTTTGGGTAACTACCATGATGCTCTCAAGGTTTTTTAAGGTTTCGTATACAGGATCATCCTCTTCAATATTCTTCTTCTTTAGGTACAACTCAAACATATCACTGGTTAGCTGTACTGCACTAAAACCTTCCTCATCAGCATAATTATCAACTAAATTATCGAAGATGCTTTGTGCTCCGGCAAACATGATCATCAGGCTTGCCATAAAAGTTAAAATTATCCGTCTCATTATTTTTTGCTTTTTAATTCATAACTATTTCCAGGTTTTCATCCTGAAACAATACCAATACATCATCATTTTGTGCCGGCTGAACACTATTTGAAATTTCAAACAAGGCTTGCTCCAAAATTGCAAACTGTTCTTCCTGGCTTAGTTCACCAGCACGCTGATTTTTTGTTGTAAACCAAAATACCGAGGCAAACAGGCATACTGCTGCAGCAATTGATGTATACCTGAACCATGCCATTCGAACTATTTTGGATCGGTTTCTTATATTTTGTATGTTTTCAAAAATTTGGCTTTCAAGATTTTCAGGAACATAAGCTTCCTGTTCAAAATATTCGAAAATATCCTTCTCCTCCTGAAAAAGATCTTCTCCCTGCCTGATTTCCTTTTTAAGCAAAGCTTCCTCTTCAAGCTTAGTTTCTCCCTGGTAATATTTATCTAGCAATGGATTGATGTTCTTTTGGCCCATAATCGTAAATTTTTCGAATTTCTTCTTTTATTTTCAGCCTTGCCCTTGATAAAATAACTCTGATATGCGGAACTTCAAAACCAGTCAAAGCTCTGATCTCTTCAAAATCCAAACCATCGATTTCACGATACTGGATTACTTCCCTGTACTTATCCGGCAAGCTTTCAATAATTTGATGAACAATTTCCAGTTTTTCCCTGGCGTCATAGTCTGTCGTTCGCTGTTGAATATTGACCAATTTATAGTCGTTTTCTTCTTCAGCCGGACGTGCTCGTTTCTTTTTCAATACATCAAGGCAATGATTCCTGCATAGCGTTAAGATATAAGCTTCGGGCTTTTCAATTTCTCCCAGGTTATCCCGTTTATTCCAAAGTTTAATCATTACCTCCTGAATAACATCCTGAGCCTCAGAATCGCTTTTCAGCATTCTTCTTGCCATTGGAAATAGCTTAACCGACCACGGTAATACCTCTATTTTAAACTGCTCGGGAGTCATTCTAATAGGTAAAACGATTTA
The DNA here is from genome assembly GCA_028282195.1 of Prolixibacteraceae bacterium. Lineage (GTDB taxonomy): Bacteria > Bacteroidota > Bacteroidia > Bacteroidales > Prolixibacteraceae > Sunxiuqinia. Next base: position 8,950 of record JANQII010000082.1, on the reverse strand, counting down.
CAACCAGATTTATAACAATTTACAAATTGTTTTTTTAACGAAACTGGTTTTTACCCGGTTTCCTGACAGCTAATGAAAGCAATTTTGAGAATGGATTTTCATAGAAAGGGTGGAGTATTGGTTTTTCTTCTCATAAAAGAAAAAGAAGGATAGAGCCAGTGAAGCCCTACCCAATAATTTTATGCTGAAATTATTTTTCGCCTTTTTCAATAAGTTTGCCCAGCTTTTCGTAGGCCTTGTCACAACCCGAAAGCAGATCTTTACCAATTGCACTGAAATGCTTCTTAACCAGTACCGGCTTATCTTTCCCATCGGGGTGATTAGCTCTTTTTCTTAACTCACTACGCAAACCCATAACACTTTCCACAATTTTGTATGCTGCTTTCTCATCAGCCTTTTCAAAATGTTTGATGTACTGAAAGCAATCAACAACGACCTGTGATGTCAAAAAGTCGATGTCCTTTTTAATTCCTCTAATGTTTGCCATATTATTTGATTTTGGATGTTAACGGGTATTTTAAATGTTCGTATCCGGTTACGATTGCTTTTACCGACCCCACTGTTATTTCTGCATCAACAATTACAGGCATAATATTTAGATCGTCGGTAAACCATATTTTCATATGTTCTCCTTTGGGAAAAAAATCACCTTCTAAAAGTGACACGGAAATTTTATGGCACAAAAAGCGTTCTTTCTCCCTTGTTTTTACTTGTTCTTTACCAAGATAAGTAAAAAACAGTTCTTCCAGCTCATTATCAACCAATATTTTAAACTTTACATGCTGCCCCTTTTTCATTTCTGAAAACTGAAAGGACCTAAAAAAGTAGGCCGTACTTAATAAATCGAAAGTCCCTTTTTCATAGTTAAGCGTGTCATTGAAAAATGGTTCTTCACGAGGTTTTATTGCCGAATAAATCAAACCATTTCCTTCGTCAAACTGATAATGGTGGCTCGAATGCTTTTTGGAATGGTTAATTACCCGTCTGAAATCAATAGGGTAGAAACCAGGGAAGGACAGGTGGGATTCAAAAGTATCCCGAACGGTATAAAGCCAATCATAAGCTTTAAAGGTTTTTCCTTTGGCTTTTAGGTGCCAGTTTTTTTCGCCTTTAGCATGAACTGTATCAGCTCTAAAAACAACCTCTCCGGCATTTACCCAGATAAAATGCCAATTAAAATATGCACCATAAGTGACTTGTTCCCCGGGAAGAAATGCAAGTTGAACGTCCTGCGAAAAAAGCTTTGCACCTGTAGATAAAATCAGGAAACAAATAACCAAGCAGGTTCTTTTATAAACCACGCCTTCTGCTTGATCTTGAGCTCGATTTAGATGATTTTCGTGAATCATTTTTTTCTTTGTCTTCATCCACTAAATCCTTTTCAAATTGAAGGTCTTGTGGCAAGTCCCAACTTTCACGGACTTCGAAATTAGAGCGTAACTTCAGAATTTTCTGAAAGTAAACTACTTTTTCAGGTTGAATATCATTTTTAATATCACCAATATCCCACTTTCCATTATTGTTACTATCAACGATCAACCTGATCTTATATTTTTCAGGCTTTAACAATGGAAATTCAATTTGTCCATCTTCCTCAATCTTTAACTCCTGAAGAACGTTTTCATCCTCATTATTCTTAAGTAGTTGAACGATACTATGCCCACTTACATTGGATAGTGTCAGGATTATTTTGGCATAATAACCTTCCTTTTGGGTTTTAAATGTTTTTTCCACCGTATTGTTCGGTTCTCCGTAGTAATTTTTTAGCGAAGCTGAATCAATTACAAATCGATATTCTGTTTCATATTCCCAGGGGTATTCTACGTAATATTTCAAAATTGAAGTAGAATCCTGCAGTATTTGAAAGTTCAGTCCTTCTTCAAGCGTATCCACCTTTTGATACAAATGAATACCACTCTCATCCAATTGCATTAATGGCTCAGGAACATCAATTTTCAGGCTTCTGTAAACATCAAAACCTGTACTTGTTAAATTGGTATTCAGGTTAATAAATTTTGTCCGGACTTTTTTACTACCCTTCTTTTTCTTTTTGGTTTTTGTTTCTTTTTTCTTGAAATACATTTCAAGAGTATCAGTTCGATATACAAATTGATCAAGTGTATCTTTCACGATATAGTCCAATCTCATATTCAGCGTATCCATATTGCTTAAAAGAGTATCGACAATCCACAACTGTAATGAATCGCGTGTTGGATTATATTGTAAATATGACCAGTCTTTCCCGACTTGGGGGTGAATTAATTCAAGCTTAAAAGAATCTGTCAATGTTTCAGAAAAATAGAATGTACATAGATTTGCTCTTTCACGCTTGTAACTATCCAAATACTGATCGTAATAATCCTCTTCATACATCATTAAAAAATGAGGGGTGGGCAATTCCTGCTTTTTTTTCTCAACAATTCCTAAAGTGTCTGGTAAAATGTCAATCACATTCCAATCGTGAGGCACTACCAACGTATCGTAAAATGCAATTTGTTCTGTTGGCTGATTAAAACTCATGCTATTATCAGCATCCATTAACGCATATAAGCGATAATTACCTTCTGCAATATTGCTGATGATAAAGAACCCTTCTTCATCAGTTTTTGCAATGTAATCCGGCAAGCTATCGGTAAAAGCGGTTAAATCCGTCAATTTATGAAGCATCACTAAAGCATCCTCAATCGGCTCCAGATTATCTGCCTGCTTCACATATCCACCAATCATTAAACTGTCAAAGTCTTCTCCTGTACTAAATGAAAAACGAAAATCTTCCAAAGGGTTCTTCTCATTGTTATCTACGATAGCATCTTTAAAATCAAGGGAATAAGTAGTATTCCCTTTAAGATCATCCCCTAAATCAACCTGCAAGGTTTTCGATTTGGTTTTGATCATCGGTCTCTTTTTCAAAGGAGGGGAAACCAATAATACTTCTGAAATACCATCTGGAATTATGAATTCGTCAAATGTTAGGCTTACTGTATTTTCACCGAATGAACGGGCATTGAACTCTGGCTTCGTCTCAACTACTACTGGAGGAATGGTGTCTTTATCTCCTCCAACCGGCATCCCCGGATTAGCGCACGATGTAGTAAAAATCACATAAGCTAACCATGACAGAGCTATAATAGGAATCAGTTTTTTCATGACGTACAAACATACAAATTCCCCTTGTTATCGGGGAATTTATCTTGTTAATTTATCCAAAATGTGTCCTTATTCAACTGTAACAGATTTTGCAAGGTTACGTGGTTGATCAACATCACAACCGCGCATTAGCGCAATGTAATATGCAAATAACTGCAAAGGAACAACTGTTAATAATGAAGCAACAGCCGGATGTGAGCAAGGAATCTCAAACAGGTCGTTTGCCATTTCACGCAGCCCATTGTCTTCTTCTGTAACTACTGCAATAATGTTTCCTTTTCTGGCCTTAACTTCCTGAATGTTGCTTACCACTTTTTCATAGTAACTATCCTGGGCAGAAACAACAACTACAGGCAGGTTATCATCAACCAGGGCAATTGGTCCGTGTTTCATCTCCCCTGCGGCATAACCTTCAGCATGTATGTATGAAATTTCTTTTAGTTTAAGTGCTCCTTCCAAAGCAACCGGGAACAAGTATCCCCTTCCCAAATAAAGAGCATTTATTGCTTCTGAATACTTTTCAGCAACTTCTTTAATCTTAGGATGACCTAATAAAATAGATTGTACTTTATCCGGGATTGCCAGCATTTCTTCAATGAAAAGCTCATAGGTTTGCTGATCAATCTTTTCTTTTTTATGAGCCAGCTTAAATGCAAAAAGAGTTAATACTGTAACCTGGGCAGTAAATGCTTTTGTTGAGGCAACCCCAATCTCTGTACCCGCGTGTGTATAAACCCCGGCATCGGTCTCCCTGGCAATACTTGAGCCAACCACATTGCAAATTCCCAATATCAGTGCACCTTTTTCTTTTGCCATTTTAAGTGCTGCAAGCGTATCTGCTGTCTCTCCACTCTGGCTGATTGCCACCACTACATCACCTTTCCCGATAATTGGTTTTCGGTACCTGAATTCTGATGCATACTCAACTTCAACAGGAACACGGGCATATTCTTCAATCAAATATTCAGCAACCAACGCAGCATGCCATGAAGTTCCACAGCCAATTATAATGATTCTGTTTGCAGCAGTAATTTGATCCCATACATCAATTAATCCGCCAAGAACAATATCATTCTTTTCAGGATTAATTCTTCCCCGGTAAGTATCAGAAATTGTTTTAGGTTGCTCAAAAATTTCCTTTAACATGTAGTGCTCAAAGTCGCCTTTATCCAAGTCACCAATGCTTAAATCAAGCTTGGTTACTTTGAAATTAGCTGCGCTGTTTTCGACGGTTTTTAGCAGCATGCTATTCTTTTCAAGAATGGCCACATCACCATCGTTCATGTAGATAACACTATCCGTATACTCAACAATTGGGCTCGCATCCGAAGCTAAAAAATATTCTCCCTGCCCAATACCAATTACCAGCGGACTGCCCATTCTGGCCGCGATCATTTTCTCCGGCTCATCGTTGCACAAAACAACAATACCATAAGCACCAACTACTTTGGTTAACGCAACACGAACAGCCATCTCTGCTGAGTCAACTTCCTCTTGCTGGTAATAATATTCAATCAAATTAGCGAGAACCTCAGTATCCGTATCTGTATGAAAAACCATGCCTTTCTCACTCAAATCTTTCTTCAATTCGGCATAATTTTCAATGATCCCGTTATGTACTAAAACAAAATGCCCATTCATTGAAGTATGTGGATGAGCATTTAAATCATTGGGTTCCCCGTGAGTGGCCCAGCGGGTATGTCCAATTCCTATGGATCCATGAATATCTTTTGAAGCTACAAAAGACTCCAATTCACTTACTTTCCCTTTTTTCTTGTAAACTTTTAGCCCTGAATTGGCTATACAGATACCTGCAGAATCATAGCCCCGGTATTCCAATCGCTGCAACCCTTTAACAAGGATTGAGTAGACGTTCTTTTCTCCAATATAACCTACTATTCCACACATAAAAAACTATATTTTGTGAAACCGCGTGGAAGCTAGTGTCAAGTCAAGCATGCCCTATCACCCCAAGTCTTGATCTTTTTGCTCCCAGCTGCTTTAAAAAATCGTTTATCCGGCAACTGCCGGACTATGCGCAGATTTTTATGCATTGCCGGAAACAAAAATATCTTCGACTTAACCGACATCTCATACTTGACTTGACACTAGTTATACTTCGTATAGGTAACCTCCAAACGAATTCCGGTTTGACTGGTTGCACCTTTTAAAACGACCCGCCTTGCATCAACTTCGCGAAGAAATGTTGAGAGATAAAATCCAAAATTCTTTATCTCCCCATTAACGATCTCCTGCAAGTGACGGGTAATATTGAATCGATATGTATTGTCATCATCATTAAACCTCCCGCCAAACAAATCAGCTGAAACACTGAAATCAGCAGGTAAATATTGCAATCCATCCTCATTAATAGCTGTAAGTACAATTTGATTCGGCAAAGAAATATCCGGATGACCACTCTCAACCGTATCAACCTCAAAAATCAATTCAGCCTTATTAATTCCAGTTTTCACAGAATCGATCCATGCATCTAAAAAAGGAAGTTCCAGTTTTGTTCGAATACCTCCCATGGTTTGCAAGTATATTAAACTATCCTGAGCTGTTTCACTATTCAGGTTTGCAGCAAAATCAGTCATGCTGTAATCATGTGAAAAACGACTAACACGGGATGAGTTACTATTAATACTGTAAGTGTAAGACAGGGAATCTTCTTCCTGATTACTATAATAAAGTCTTAAAGCAGAACCCGAAGCTAACGTATTAATGTACACTAATCCCCCTCCATCAGATATATCCTGAGTCTCAACATACAAACCTTTAAAAAAATCAAGAAAAGCATCAGCACTTTCCATGTTTTCAGCTTCGGCATTAATTAACTTCTCTGCCAGTGAATTATCAAGGTTTATTACCAGCTCCTGAATAATTGTATCAGTTTCAGTTGAATCCAACCGTATTTTTGGAACAAATTCAAGTTCACCAATTGATATTGATGAAGCAAATGACTTCAAATCAACATCCTGGTAGTATTTTACAGGCTTGGAAGTCCCGTCAGACAATTTGATATCACTGTTAATCGGGCTTTCCAGTTCATAAATTTTGATGGATTGAGGAGTAACTGTATCACCATAAGCTTCTTTATATAAAAAGATTAAGCTAAGTGAATCAATTTGAGCATTTTCTCCAAAGTCCGGGAAATTCCCTATGCGAAACTGGCAGGCAAAATCTGCATGGGTTTTACCAAATACGGGATCGTTGTATGTCCCCAGGATGTTCAATGAAAGACCATCTGTGCGTAAAATGGTATCGTTGTGAGTGAAAGCCTTGTTGGTTTCAATCTCAACAACCTTATGAACTGTAGCTAAATCTGAACCCGGTAATATTCCAATGCCGGTTACATTTGGGTCATCTTTACAACTCCATACAATTAAAGCCATGATTGCAAAAACAGCTGCGAATTTGCATCGATCTTCTAGTTTTCTTTTCACCAAATAATCTTTTTTGAAAAAACCTCTGTTACATTACCTGATCATAAAAATCATTGTAAGCATCAATGTAAGTTTCTTCAGGTTGGTAATTCAAAAATAACTTTTCTGAGTTTTGAATATGGTCGGTCAGCTTCGGGTTAATCTGTTCACTACCCTGAACAACTGCATCTGCATACTCAATACCCAACTTACTCATGTTTTCGTAACTCGGCTCATTTAAGGTTTTGACATCTTCTTCACTAATTCCATCCAATAAAACATTCTGAACGGTGTTTTGACTTAATGGTTTTTTAAATTCTTCATTGTACAAAGAGTACACAACTTTGGAATTCGCAAATAAAGGATCGTCGTTATAGGCTTTTTTAATATAAAGAGGGACTAAAGAGGTCAACCATCCATGGCAATGAATCAAATCCGGAGCCCAACGGAGTTTAATAACGGTCTCCAAAACACCACGTGCAAAAAATACTGCACGTTCATCATTGTCATCAAATTCCACTTCTTTCTTATCCTTCAACAATTCTTTACGGTGAAAATAATCTTCGTTATCAATAAAGTACACCTGCATTCTTGCAGCCTGAATAGAAGCAACCTTTATAATCAAAGGGTGATCAGCATCATTAATTACCAGGTTCATTCCCGAAAGCCGGATTACTTCATGAAGTTGATTCCTACGCTCATTAACACTTCCATACCGGGGCATAAAAGTTCTGATTTCCCGTCCCCGCTCTTGAACTCCCTGAGGCAAAAATCTCGACTTAATCGACATCTCTGTTTCTGGTAGATAGGGTGTAATTTCTTGAGAGATAAATAAGACTCTTTTCTTTTCCATTGAAAAATATAGTGATTTTGATTCGGCAAAATTAGTAAAAATATCAGTAATATTCAATTTGCAGGCTTTTCGGGATTCTTAAAAAAACTTAAGAGATGCACATGGTTTTGTGTTGAATTATTTATTTACTTTGCAGCCGGAATTTTTTCTTATATGCTTATAGTAAAGGAAATAGCTGAATTACAAAACTTAATCCGGAAAGAAAAAGGACTGGGGAACTCAATAGGTTTTGTACCAACTATGGGAGCTTTGCATGCCGGACATCTTTCTTTAGTTAATATTGCCAGCAAGCAAACGGACTTTGTTGTAGCGAGTATTTTTGTAAATCCTACCCAATTTAACGACAAAAATGACCTTGCAAATTACCCCAGAAAACTTGATTCGGATCTAAAAAAACTGGAGGAAACTTCGTGTAAATTAGTTTTTGCCCCTGAAGTTTCAACCATGTACCCAAAAGAAGATAATCGTCAATTTAATTTTGGGGAGCTTGAAACAGTCATGGAAGGTAAATATCGTCCAGGACATTTTAATGGTGTTGCACAGGTTGTCAGTAAGCTTTTTGAGATGGTTACGCCAGATAAGGCATTTTTTGGATTAAAAGACTTTCAACAATTAGCTGTTATAAAAGCGATGGTTAAACAACTTAAATTACCTGTTGAAATAATTCCATGTCCGACAATGAGAGAGCATGACGGACTAGCCATGAGTTCGCGAAACCAAAGGCTAACCGACGAACAACGTAAAAATGCCCCTCATATATACAAAACGCTTGTAGAAGCCCGGAACAAAGCAAGTGAAATAAGCGTAGAAGAACTTAAGGTTTGGGTAAGCCAAAAAATTGACGAAAATGTTTTTCTGGAAACAGAATATTTTGAAATAGTTGATGAAGAACAACTTAAGCCCATTTCTTCATGGGACGAACCAGTAAACAAAGTCGCTTGTATTGCTGTTTTTTGTGATAAGATTAGATTAATTGATAATATTGCAATTCAATAAAACAAAATAGAGACATGTATATCGAAGTTTGCAAATCGAAAATACACAAGGTTACCGTTACCGAAGCCAACCTACAGTATGTTGGAAGTATTACGGTTGATGAAGATTTGATGGATGCTGCAAACCTGATTGAAAATGAAAAGGTACAGGTAGTTAACATCAATAACGGGGAACGCCTTGAAACTTATGTCATAAAAGGGGAAAGAGGTTCCGGGACAATTTGCCTGAATGGCCCTGCTGCGAGGAAAGTTGCAGTTGGCGATGTAGTTATCATCATCTCTTACGCCATGATGGACTTTGAAGAGGCTAAAACGTTCAAACCAAAATTAATTTTCCCCGATATTGAAACAAACACGGTAGTTTAAAATCTCTTAAAGAAAAAAATATTGACCTCAGGGCTTTCGGGCCTTGAGGTTTTTTTGTGAGATCAATGCGAATCAAGAGTTGAAAATCTTGCCTTTAAATCCGGATTTTCCTGAATATTTAGAATAAACCCTTGATTCACATATTTTTATACAAGTACTCTGTA
>JANQII010000039.1 GCA_028282195.1 Prolixibacteraceae bacterium | reverse complement strand
AAGATTTACCATAGACAGACTACCATTCGGACAACTTAATAAAAGCGTACCATACATTACTGCTCATTCTTTTGGGACCATGCTCAGGAACAGGCTCGGAGCACTATACTGATGTCCGGTCACACTGTGTAGTCAAAACCTCAAAGGTAACCCCAACATTGCGTCATCCAACATTACTAAATGAAAATTTTTGGGTCTCAGGATGACGTTGACTAGACTTTTGGATAGTCCCAATAAACGAATTATGAAGAGAAGTTCATCTCTTTATATATGACCTTTAATTCTTTTAAATAGCAACAGGATCATTTGTAGTGAATCTGGAAATTTCTTTTCAAGTGCAGCTCTTATTGTTTTTAATGCTTTTGTGATGTGGCTTTCCACTGTTTTTTGGGATAGGTTTAAAACATCTGATATTTCCCGGTTCTTAAGTCCCTTATTCCTGCTAAGCATGAAAACTTTTTGGCATTGTTCAGGCAAAGAAATAATTGCTTTGTCAATTTCATCCTGAAGCTCAGAAGCAAAGATTTGATCTAGTATCGGGTCTGATAAAGCATGAAAGCTTTCTGTTAATTGATCATACTCGGCCTGCTTATCGGTGCGAAATTGAAGCATTAAACGTTCGCGTCTGATTAAATCAATACATCGATTTCGGGTTAAGGTAAACAGGTAAGCTTTTAATATTGTGTTTGCAGCTAGTTTGCTGCGGTTATCCCAAAGTTGAAGAAAAACTTCCTGAACAACTTCTTCTGCGTTTTCTTCATTGTTCAGGTATCCAAAGGCAAAGTTATAGAGCTGGTTATACCAGTCATCCATGGTTTGTCTGAAGACTTTTTCGTCTCCGGATTTAAGCTTTTCTATGTAATTATCTTCCCTTTTCAACACCTAAATTTGGTAGAAATAATTCTCCAAATATTGATTGAATTTTTCAACTCATTTTAATGTTGTGCAATAGTGAGTTAACCAGGTTGATTATTTTCTGACCTTCATTTACCTGGGTGATAAGCGAAATTTCTTCAGCTGCCCCGGGCTTTTAACCCTTACCTTTTGGTTGCTCATTAAATCCTGATGGATCATCCAGGTAATGGTGTCCCAGGTTGCCCCTTCAGTCCATATTGGGTTGCTTAATGAATTTTCCCAGTTTTCAAGTTTCGAATTGACCTCGTTAAAAGTTTCAGTTTCTTTTTGGGATAAGTCGTTTGTTTCCCCGATATTCTTTTTCAGATTATACATAACTGAAGGAAGTTGATTTACCCTGATTAGCTTGTGGTCTCCAACCCGTGCAGCAGCCATTTGGTCTTTTCTCCAGAAAAGTTCATTATGTGGGCTACCATTTTTTTCCCCATTTAGGTGTGGGATCAGCGAAACGCCATCCAGCTTAAGGTCGGTAATATTTTGTATCCCTGCCGCGTCCAGTGCTGTCGCATAAATATCCAATGCTGAGGTTAACCCATTATATTTTCGTCCTCCTTCAAGTTCAGAAGCCCAGCTAACAAAAAACGATACCCGGTGGCCCCCTTCAAATTTATTTCCTTTAAAACCTTTTAATGGCAGGTTGGATGATTGGTTGTTGTTTGCTCCTCCGTTGTCACTTAGAAAGAATATCAGTGTATTATCCAGCAAACCATCTTTTTCCAGTTTGTCAGTAATCATTCCCACAGCCCGGTCCAATGCCCAGGTCATTGCAGCAAGTGTTTGGCGCGGGTGTCCTTCAAACCGGGCCAGGTCTTCTTGTGTGGCCTCCATTGGGGTATGCACCGCATTGGGGGCCCAGTAAATAAAGAATGGATTGTTTTTATTGCGATCAATAAAATCAACCGCTTTTTCGCCAAGGCGATCAGTTAAGTAACCATCGAAAGTTACATGATCAAAATTTTCTGTAATGGCATGTGTATCCCCTTCTATATCCTGCCTTTCATTGTGAAAATAACTTCTGCTCCCAGCTAAAAAACCCCAATAATAGTCGAAGCCGCGTTCGTTTGGACGGTATCCGGGCAGTGCCCCCAAATGCCATTTGCCAAAAGCAGCAGTTGCATATCCGGCCTTTTTCAATGCCGAAGCAATCGTCACTTCATTTAAATCCACACCGCAGGTATCATTGGAGGGGTTGCACTCAAAACCAAATCGTTGCTGGTACCTTCCGGTCATTAACCCAGCCCGGGAAGGGCCACAGACCGACGCGGAAACATGGGCATCTGTAAAAACGACCCCGTTTGTTGCCAACTTATCAATATTGGGGGTTTGTAAGTCTTTGCAGCCCATAAATCCAAAATCAGCATAACCTGCATCATCCACCAGCAAAACAATAATGTTGGGTTTTTGAGGGTTTTCCTGCTCACCACAGGAATAAATGCCGATTGATAAAATCAGGCCAATAATCAGCCATGCAAATGGGTTTAATTTTCGAGTGTCCATGGATCGTTTATTTTTGAAAGTTCATTTATCATTTTATCTTGAAACTCATTGATAAGTTCTGGATTTTCCTTTGCCATATTCTTAAGTTGATAAGGATCATTTTGATTATCAAAAAGCAGGTAATTTTCAATACCGCCTTCCTTATTTTTTTGGACGACAAAGGTATACCGATCAGTTCTGATCCCTCTCATTCCTCTTTCCGGATTTGGATAATTACAGTTTAAATATAAGGAAAATTCAGGTTTCCCGTCTGATTTACCCAGAATTACATCGGCATAATTTTTCCCTTCAACTTTTTCCGGTATCTTTTCTTCCAATCCCAGTAATGATAATAAACTTGGCATAACGTCGGGCACATTTAGGTGAAGGTCATTGAGGCCAGGTTTTAATTCTTTAGGCCAACGTATAATAAATGGAATCAAAAAGGATTCTTCATACCAAACCACTTTTTGGAGCAGCCCGTGACTGCCCATCATTTCACCGTGATCTGAAGAAAATACGACGATGGTGTTTTCTTTCTGTCCTGATTCTTCAAGGGCTTTCATGATCCTTCCAAACTGATCATCCACACCCGTAACACATGCAAAATAATCCTGTACATTTTTTCGTCCGATGTCCCCCTTTTTTCCTTTGGGGACATTGGGACGGTTCAATAAAGAATCGACTGGAATATTCGCATAGTGATCACGGTATTTTTGAGGAACTTCGTGGTACGGCCCATGTGGCGGGTTCATGGAAACAAACAAGGCCCAGGGCTTGTCTTTGTTTGTTTGGATGAAATCGATCGCAACGTCAGCTTCATGTTCGGGCGACCACTTTTTTGCGAATAAAGTATCTTCAACAGGTGCATTATTTACCCAGTAATAGGGATCGTTATGACGGTTGTTACATCCGTATGCATGCCAAAACTTAAAACCATGCCTTTTAGGTCCGGGTGGGGTGTAGGATTCCCAAACTGCTTTTCTCCAATCATCAACATCCGGCCCTTCTTCGTGGGTTGGGGCATCAAGGTGCCATTTACCGATATAGCCGCAGAAATAACCATTTTGATTTAATACATCAGGGAAGCAGGTTTCATCTTCGCGAAGGTAATTCCCAAATTTCCTGGAGTATGTGTTGCAGTTGGTTAACAGCTTTGTTGAAAAACAGTATTTGCCTGTCATTAACATCCCCCGGTAAGGAGTGCACAACGGGCGGTTGCTAACGGCATTTTTAAAAACTACTGCTTCTTTTGCAAACTGGTCGATGTTTGGGGTAAAAACCGGATCTTCGTCCATAAACCCTAATGCCTGCGGGCGCAACTGATCAGGAAAGATAAACAATAGATTTGGCTGTTCATCCGTTTTTGTTTCGCTATTAGTACACGAAGTTGAAAATAATGCCAACAGGAAGAAACATGAGAATGCAAAAATGATGTTTTTTTTACAATCTTTTTTTTGATTAAAATTCATGGATGCCAATATTCGTTTGTTTAAAAAGGGTATTGCCAAAAAAGTCTTTCCCTCCATTATTTTTTATTGGAATTCCGGTGTCAACGCATGGCGATGCTTTTTTCAGCATAAAATTCTTCAAAATTTCAAAACCTTCCCCTCGTGCTTTTTCATTAACGAATAAAGGATTGTCAAATATGGCTGAGGGGTCATCAGGGATTCCACTGATATTTCCAAAGTAGTTGTTGTTCATAAATGTTGTATTGACATCTTCTTTAAAATGAAAGGCAGATTTCCCTTCAACGAAAAAGATGTTATTGGCAAACCAGGTGTCAACAGGCCAGGGACCACCCCAGTTGTCCATTTCTACAATCACTCTTGAAATGTTTTTGTTCTCTTTTTCAGGAATGATAAAAATGTTGTTGTAAATCTGTGTGTTTTCTACTGGCCCTGTAATATGCATGTTTGGCGAAAACCAACCGGCACGTTCAGTCGGGTAGGGGCGAAGTCCGTCATTAATACTTACATTGTAACGGATAATGGTATTTTTGGTACCGATGTTCCCTTTTGTCCCAAAGGTGTTCCCGTTGTTACAAACCAGCAAAAACCCACCCCAGTTATCATGACTGTAGTTGTATTGAATAATTGTTCCCTGGCAGTTAAAGTCGGAATCAAAACCCTGCCCGTCCCATTTTGCCCGGTGCTGGCTTACTTCATTGTACTGGATAATTGTATGGTCAGAACTCCAGGGCCAGATCCCGGCTGCTGCTTCAGCATGGGATAAAATATCCGGGCAATCCCGCATCACATTGTATTCAATCAAAGCACCATCGCAACCAATAGGAACAATGCCATCACCCGGGATTTGCTCAAGTAAATTGTTACGGATTATCACCCCTACGCTGGGATGCCAATTGTCCCTTTGTGTGTATCCACGTGAGTTAATTCCATTTCTCCCGCAATGGTGCAAATGACAGTTTTGAATAACTAAACCGACAAAGCGGGTTTTGATGCTATCGCCTTTGTTCTGCCAGATAATTGCACTCCCACCGCCGTCTTTTTTTACCAGGCTCCCATTGACATGATGGATTTCCAGCTTATCCAAAACAATGTGGTGGCAATCTCCAAAATCTTCAGCTATAATGGAAACACCCCGACGTTTGGCAACCCGTTCTTTTCCGGTATTCGTAATTTCTAAATTTCGGACTTCGATATACTCAACATTGTGTAGCAGTAAGGTGTGAAGCTTTTGACCTTGGCCATGGATTGCAGGCTTTTTCCCTTCACCATATTTATTGATTGAGATTGGGGCACCATCGGTTCCGCTTCCTTTTAATTCAAGTTGTCCAACATATTCAGTTCCGGATTTAAACAGAATCTGATCACCAGGTTTAAATGTGCTTGCATTTACTTTCTCAAGTGAAGCCCAGGCTTTCTGGGGCGAATGCCCGGAATTTTCATCATTCCCGTTTTTGCTATCGATGTAATAAATTGATTGATTTGAGCATGACCATAGAAGCGTAAGCAGTGCTAATATTGAAAAAAGTTTCATGTCTGGTTTGTTTTAGGTTTTAATGTGTTTTAAGTTAGTGAAAGTTTCGGTAATATTTACCTAAAGGGGTAAGGCTTCCATCGGAATTAAACAGGGCAGAATTCCCAAGTGCGGGGTTGGTGGGTTTCGCAGAGAACCAGCAATATCTTTCAACATAAGAAAGGGTGTCCAACATGGGTAAAATGGCTTTCATAAAGTTGGTGGCTTTTTCTTTGCTTACCTTGCTGGTTGTCGGTGAAGATGCACTCCAGTCAGCTGGTGCAAATTCAGTGATCCAGATCGGACGCTTATATAATTCATAAACTTTCTGCAAATGGTTGATCAGGCTTTGTGCGTTAGCCCCGCCATACCAGTGCACACAAATAAAATCGACACGGTAGTTTCGTTTTTCAACCTCAGCCATAAATTCGGTCATCCATTCCCTGTCTGCATGTACTGCAGCGGGACTTCCAAGTGGGAGGCCAGCTTCCATCAATTTTGGCCAGTAATCAATTGCAGATTTAACGGTCATGTTGGCCTGTTCTTTCCCATCCGGTTCATTAAAGCCAAGTAGGTATTTTACTTTACCCTGATCTTTCCATGCTTTGATTTCATCCAGTTTTTGCTGGATTTTTGCCGTATCCGACCACGCTCCCCAAATCATTGGTACAAATTCCACGGAGTCGGGTTCGAGGCTTTTTAGTTCATGTCCCCAACTGTAGTGCCAGCTTGCCCGCAGGTCTTCCACTTTTTTATTCCAGCCAACATTTCGGGTAACTACGCCAAATCCTTTTTTTGGATTGAAAGGAATGTATTCTTCATCTGTAGTTTTCTCATTTGGTTCTGTACCAGCGATTGAATTTTCTTCACCACAGGAGCAATAAAAACAGTGAGTAGCCAGGAGTAGTATTAGTTTTAGCGTATTCATTTGAAAAAAGAGGCTGTCCGAAATAAACTAACCGCGAAGTGCGCTAAGAGTACAATAAGGACGCAAAGACTAAATTATAGAATATCTTTCTTATTATTCTTTGCGCATAACTTATGCGATCTTTGCGGTTAAATATTCTTCTTTTCGGACAGCCTCATAAGTAGTTTTAGTTGCTAATTTATTTTATTTAGTTCCATTCGGAATGTTGCTCAAGAGCCGGATTTACATCCAATTCACTTTGAGGAATTGGCCAGATTAATTGTTGTGGTCCCAACCAATGTCTGTCAGACAGCTTGCTGTTGTTGGCCCTTTCATTGGCCATGTAAAAATCAATGGCTCTTTCTTTCAGAATTCCCCAACGTTTCAGGTCAATGTACCGAAGTCCTTCAAAAGCTGTTTCAATCCTTCTTTCATGGCGAACCATATCCACAATACTTCCACCAAAGTAGTTGTCCACTTCAGCCTGATCAACATGTGGCATTTGAACGCTATCACGATCACGCAACTGGTTAATTAAAGCGAAGATTTCGTCAGCGCTACCACCGCTTTCGGCCAGTGCCTCCGCTTTCATCAGCAATACTTCTCCAAGCCTGAACACATAGAAGTCTTCATTGGCATCAAAGTGGTTTTCGCTGTTTTGCTCTTCTGTGTATTTTCGCTGCATATAACCAGTTCTTGATTTAGAAAATGTATTGAAAACATTGCCTCTCCAAATAGAATTATTGGTCACCAAAGTAGCTCCCATCCGGGGATCCCTGTTTTCTGCAGGTACTTCAGGACTGTAAAGATCAGATTCTGTAATTGGCTTTCCATCAATACAGAAAAAGTCTTCACCTAAATTTGGAAGTGCTTCCTGGTAGTTGATTCCATTATTTCCCCAATAAGCTGCAAATGAAGCTCCGTTTTCATCCGGTCCTCTTAAAAAGCGAACCGGGAAGATCACTTCATCATTAATTTCATTGGCATTTTGGAACAAGCCATGAAAATCAGGGAATAATGAATAACCCAGATCAATTACTTTTTGTGCCCATGTTGCAGCAGCTGTCCAGTTTTCATTGTACAGGTTAATTCTGGCCAGTAATGCATATCCGGCACCTTTTGTTGCCCTTCCCCAGTCATCAGCACCAGGTGCAGGAAGATCTTCAACACAACCCTCCAGATCGGATAATATGAAGTTAACAACGTCTGATTTGGAAGATTTTGCGATTTCAGCTTCTTCAACAGATTGGATGGAAGTAACCAGCGGCACATCCTCAATCGTCATGGTCATCAGGTTATAAATCAATGCCCTGATAAATTTGGCTTCAGCAACTATTTGGTTAGCAGAAGCTGTTGAAATTATATCTTCACCTAAAGTTGGAACCGTTTCAATCACCCGGTTACAACGTACAATGGTTTGATAACATTGATTCCAGAAACTACTTACTAAACCATCGGTT
Organism: Prolixibacteraceae bacterium; assembly: GCA_028282195.1. Classification (GTDB taxonomy): domain Bacteria; phylum Bacteroidota; class Bacteroidia; order Bacteroidales; family Prolixibacteraceae; genus Sunxiuqinia. Next base: position 5,934 of record JANQII010000039.1, on the reverse strand, counting down.
GTAGAATGTTCACCTCTTGAAACAGCACCTCCGCGCATCCATCCCCAACGTACCCAACCATCATCAGTCATATAGTCCCAACGGACAACTCCACCTGCCCAGGGGTTTGAATCAAAGAGGTTTCTATCCTGTAAATTGGAATAACAACCAGCCAGGGCCATTTCTGCATCAGCCTCGGTTGTCCAAAACGTATCATCAGCAAGCGCAGTCAACGACTTTCTATCCAGAAAATCTTCCGAGCACCCTGCTATAAGAATGGTAGCTAATAGTAATATTGAAAATATTTGTTTCATGATTTTATCGATTTTAGAATTAGAAAGTGATGTTTAAACCAACTGAATAAATTTTGGCTTGCGGATAATCCCTGTTACGATCATCGTTCGTTAGTTTTTCAGGGTCATAATCTTTAACATCGGTAAATGTTAACAAATTTATGCCTGAGAAGTAAATCCGTGCATTTTCGATCTTCACTTTTCTGGTTAATTCGGCTGGTACAGTGTATCCCACTTCCAGGTTTTTCAAGCGTAAATAAGAAGCATCTTTTAACCAGAACGAAGAGTATTTGGTGTTATTCTGCAGGTTACCCCAACGAGGTGTTTCAGCGTTCCGGTTGTCTTCAGTCCAGTAATCCAAAGCTACTTTTGTGAAAGTTCCCTGTGTTTCTGTGTTGTACCAGTAGTAACGGTCAATTCCCGCTATTCCCTGGAAGAAAGCATAAATATCGAACTGCTTGTAGCTGGCACCTACATTAAATGAATATTGTAAATCAGGGAATTTATTCCCGATAATTGTGCGGTCATAATCAGCTGTAATTTTACCATCCGGTACTCCATCCGGGCCGCTAATGTCTCTATATTTTACATCGCCTAAACGCAATGGCTTCCCAAATTGCGTTGGAGCATTGTCCAGTTCTTCCTGGGTTTGATAATAACCATCAGCAATGTAAGCGTAATAGGAAGAAATCGCTTCGCCTTCTTTGGTAATTGCATTTCCACTAATTAATTCTAATCCCGCATAGTCAATAACTTCATTCTTTACATGAGAAAGGTTAAATCCACCGTAAAGGTGCACATCCCTTAACCTTTTATTTCCTTTAACGCCAACTTCCCAACCCGTGTTTTTTACTTCACCCACATTTTGGTAGGGAGCTTGTACATTCCCAAGGGTTTTGGGAATAGGCAGGCGAACTAAAATGTCAGAACTTGTTTTATTGAACCAATCTGCCACAATCTGTATCTGGTTATTAAATAAATTTAAATCAACACCAATGTCTGTAATCGTGGTCGTTTCCCAGGTTAAATTCCCATTTGCAAGACTTGTAACCGCAACCCCGGGAGCGATGTAACCTCCCCAAAGGTAGTTTTGCCCTGTGCCAATTGTTTGTGCATAAGGATAAAAGTTGTCTCCAAGGTTTTGGTTACCTAGTTGTCCCCAGCTAGCTCTCATTTTCAAAAACGAAACAGGTCCAAGGTCTCCTAAAAAGTTTTCATTGCTTGCGACCCAACCAGCAGAAAACGATGGGAAACCACCCCAACGCAAATCTTCGCTCATACGGGATGTACCGTCATAACGATAGTTAAATTCAAGTAAGTATTTGTCAGCAAAGTTGTAGTTCAAACGTCCAAAATAGGAATTCAACGCCAGTTCTCTGGCATTCCCTTTAACATTTTTATTATTAATCCCTCCATCCAATTCGTGAATATTGTTATTTGGGAAATCTTCAACAGAAGCTTCCATATAGTCAAGTCGGTATAGTTGAGCTGATTGTCCAAGAAGTACATTGAATTTATGATCTGAATCAATTGAGAAATCATAGGTTAAGAGGTTTTCAACCTGGTACCGTTTGTTGGTGTTATTCTTGTTTGTTAACTTATTGTGCACATTCTCGGAAACAAGATTACCTTCCACATCATACGTCTCAAAGGTAGGTGAAAATGTTGATATAAGGCTTGAATTATATACATATGAGAAACTAGGCTTAAAGTGTAGGTTTTCAATAATCTCAACATCAGCATAAATTTTTCCCATGAAGTTATATCTTTCAGCAATGTTTTCTCCGCGGTTTGCCAATTCAACAACATTACGAGCACCACCTACAGTACTTCCGGGTAAATAATAAAGTCCGCTTACTTGTCCCCAATTACCGTTGGAATATTTAACAGGAACGGTAGGATTTGTAAAACGACGGATTGAATAGTTTAAGTCATTATCACTTCCGTTACCATTATTTGATGTGCTGGCACTGTTCAATGTTTCAGTAATGTCTCTTTTGTTACCGGCCAGGTTCATTCCAATGGTAATCCCGTCCGAAATGTCAACATCAATATTTGAACGGAAATTGTAACGTTTAACACCGGTTCTGATCATGATACCTTCCTGATCCAGATATTCACCGGAAAACATGTAACGTACATTTTTTTGCGATCCGCTAACTGAAAGGTAAGTTGTGCTCATTGGAGCAGTACGGTACATTTCATCAAACCAGTTGGTGTTTGCCCATCGATCCGGGTCTGAACCATCCCTAAGCTTTTGGATATGCTCATCTGTATAAAGTGGGTCTTGCCCTTGTTCTGTCAAATCGAGGTTTTGCAAAATAGCATAGTCCCATGAATCAACAAAGTCAGGCTCAATTATCGCTTGCTGGAAAGCAAAAGACTGGCGCAGACGTACCGTGGGCTTGGCTGATTCACCACGTTTTGTTGTAACAACAATAACTCCGTTTGCAGCGCGTACTCCATAAATCGAAGCGGAGGCAGCATCTTTCAAAACAGATACACTTTCAATATCGGCAGCAGGAATCTGACTGAGTGATGATTCTACTCCATCAACAATAACTAAAGGTTCTGAACCAGAATTTAGTGTTCCAATACCACGGATACGAATTTGAGGATTGTCTTCACCAGGTTGATTTCGGAAACTGCTAACCGTTACACCACTCATTTGTCCCTGCAATAAAGTTGCCGTATTGGCAGCAGGACGGGTTTCCAGATCTGTAAAATCAACAGAGGCAACGGCTCCGGTTAAGTTGGCCTTTTTTACGGTGCCATAGCCTACAACAACTACTTCATCAACACCAATGGCATCCTCTTCCATTACAATGTTGAAGTTTGTTTTTCCGGCTATGGCTATTTCCTGTGATCTCATTCCCACAAATGACAGAACCAGTGTTGCATCATCCTGAACAGCAGAAAGTTGAAAGTTTCCATCGAAGTCGGTAATTGTTCCCCTTGTGGTGCCTTTTATTACAATAGACACCCCGGGGAGTGGTTGCCCGTTTACATCCACTACTTTACCGGAAACATTTGTTTGTTGTTGGTTAACGGTAGGTGATGTTCCTGTTAAAATGATCTGCTTATCAATTAGCTGATAGTTGATCCCGTTTTGAACAAACAATTCATCCAATACCGTTTTTAAACTGGTTTCTTCAAAATTTGCTTTAACCTTCTTTTCCAGGTCAATTTGACTTTTGTTGTAGATGAATCGAAACTCAGATTGGTCTTCGATCTGGCTTAAAACGCCTTCCAGACTTACAATCTCATCTTTCAGTGTAATTTTTGCGTTTTGCGAATAAACATTCGAAGCGATTGATTGAAAGACACTTACTAGCAATAGAAATGATACTAAGCGCATAATTCTAAATGTTTTAGTTAGGGTATGGTCATGCAATACCCAATTACCATGATTTTTTTTCATAAATTTGAAATGTTTAGTAATTAGTTTTTAAAACTTGCAAGATGCTAAATGTCAAGAGGAAGTGTCTCCAGCACTTCCTCTTTCACGATAGTCGTATTTATCTCTTATAAATTTTTAATTTACGTTGTTCAATATTGCCATTGGCAGTCTCATATGCATCCATCAATTCATATTTGATTGGCAATGTCAATGTCATAAATCTCAAAAGTTCATCAATGCTTCCAATCTTAATATTGGCCCTGAATAATTGATCTTCAAGTCCATCAATATTTAGTTCAACATCAACATCGTAAAAGCGTTCTATCTTTCGGCATACTGATGAAAGATCTTCGTTATTGAATTCAAGTCTGCCATGTATCCATGATGTATAACTTTCTGCATTTACATCAGTCAGATATAGCTGATTTTTATCTTTTTGAAGTTGAAGCTTTTGATCTTTATTTAATTGTTTAGAAAACTTTTTAGTATTTCCACTTACTTCCACTAAACCTGAAAGCACAACTACCTCAGAAATTGGGTCATCGGTATAATTAAGTACATTGAATTCTGTACCTAATACAGTTACATCAAATTCATTAAGCTGAACCTGGAACGGATGCTTTTCATTTCTTACAACATCGAAAAAAGCTTCGCCATCAACAGAGATTTTTCGGTTATATTGAAAGTTTGCATTATAACTGACAGAAGAGCCTCCGGCAATCCACCCTTTAGATCCATCCGGTAAGTTAAATTTTGACCAGGTTCCTTCGGGGCAATGTATTTCAATTGTTCCAGCCTGATAGTTTAATTCTGTGTTTTGGTTGTATTTGAACAGGACGAAAAGTGCTAAAGGTAAAATGAGGACTGCGGCAATTTGTGAAGCACGCACAAGAAAACGTTTTTGTCGCTGTGTTTTTTCTAAAAGTAACTGATACTGTACTTTATAAAACACATGCTTTAAGTTGGTTTGAGGTATATTTTCTTCTGAAACAACTTGGTTCCACTGTTCTTTTTGAAAATCTTCTGTTTCATTGTCGTGTTCTAAACCACTCAAGTAGTTCATAACCGAACGAACAGTTGAAAATGAGCGGTTACCCTTGAATAAACTCTCAAACTTCTTATGGTTAACCTTCATAATGCTACTTATTTTATTCGGGTTTTACCTTATAAGACAGGCTCAAAAAAAATGGTACTATGATTTTGTGAAAAAAGTTGAAATATTTTCTATCTGAAATGTAAAAACCAGGGCTCGACTTAAAATAACTTTTTCATCTTTATTTTATATTAGACTCGATTAAAATACAGTCGAAAACCGTTGGAAATAGTCGAAAACAATTGTTTCCCACTGTTTTCTATTGCCTCCGATTGTTTTCAATCCCTCTCTCAATGTGCGGGGTTAATGAATAGCCTATTTTCCATGGGCTCATATCCCTTAAAATATTTTTACCGATAGAATAGAGCAAGGAATAAAGAGCTTGAAAGGCCTCTTTTTTTAACCTCGCCTTTTAAAAAGGAAACGGCAGATGTAATTTGGTTTTTAACGGTAGATTCAGATATTCCTAAGTATTTAGAAATTTCAGAAATATCTAAACCTTCTTTACGGCTCAACAAAAAGATTTCACGACGTTTCTCCGGAAGTTGTTCAATTAGTTCATCAACTTTTCTGATTACCTTTTCATAGTTCAATTTTTCAGCATCAGATTCATTTGTAAAAAGGTACTCTTGCGCAATAAGTTGTTTGTGTTTTTCCCTTACATGCTTTTTCGTGAAGAAATTTCTAATGTTATTGAGAGCAATTTTGTAAAGGTATGATTTGAAAGCTTCAATAGATCGGATTTCTTTTTTGTGTCTCCACAGATTTAGAAAAACATCCTGAACGATCTCTTCCGATTCTTCTTTGTTATCCAGATACTTATTGACAAAATGATACAACTTGCTGCTATACTGGTCAAACAAGATTTCGAATGCTTTTGGATCTCCATCTTTTAGCCGGGCAACAAGCTCGGATTCATTATATGATTTCGATTTGGTCAAGGACAATTCAGTTTAGTTTTTTCGTATAGTTTTGAGCCGATAAATATAAACGATATCCATTAAAGAATAAAGAATATTGCCGATGTAGGAATATTGAGATTTAAAATGGGATTAAGAGACTGTTTTGAATTTATTCATTTACCCTATTATTCGTCTTTCCTGCCTACCGCAGGCAGGTTCACTTATACTACTGCAAAATTTCCTTATCACGAACCATCGGGACGCTCA
>JANQII010000035.1 GCA_028282195.1 Prolixibacteraceae bacterium | reverse complement strand
TTTGATAGGACGGGAGATTCATTCCCAAATGCCTGGGTCCTTGATTATAACGAGTATCAAGTATCGAGAACCTGAAATCATATCCCGTAGGGATTAAATCGTTGTAGCACCGGGTTTTGTCCGGCTTTAGACGGGCTTACCCGGTGTTGGGATATGTGATAAGTAACCAGGTGGGTCCAATGGGCTGTTGGTAGCATTGGACATTTCACCCGCCGCGTGGAAAACGTTTTTTAAACAAATAACCAATATCCAATCCCAAAATCCAACCATTGAGGACACAATTGCCAATGGCCAATTATCCGGTAACAAGCATCCAGATTCAAGGATCAAGAATCAAGTTCCCCGTATCCAGGATCATAAATTCAACAAAGTTACCCACCCTAATATTGAACTGATCTAAAGAATTCCCCCGAATTTTCGGGGGAATGCTGTTGAAAACAATAGAAAAACAATTGTATCCGATTGTATTCTACTGTTTTTAATACTTTATAGAATATCAAAATACCTTTAACGCCTCATTATCAGCACAGGCAATAATCTCTTATCCCGGGTTAAGTATATAAAAAAACGAGGTTGTCACACTTGACGACCTCGCTCTATTTTTAAGAAGATTATTTTCTAAAGCTTAGGAAGGGCTTTAATCTTCTTAACATCAATTTTGCGGATAAACATTTCGCCACCTTCAGATTGAATTTGGATTTTTCCTTTGATAAGTGGTTTTACAGTTCCATTCTCAAAAACCCCGCAGTTTTCATTAATCATGACTACGGTTCCGTTTACAACATGAATGGCTGTTCTTCCGAAACAATATAAGTCTACAATATTCCACTCGCCTAAAGGCTTCTCAGCATCAACTGCTTTTTTAATACTTTGGCCGTTGAAATCTTTACCAAACTTCTTTTTACTACCAACTTCTGCAAAAATGAATTTATCATCATCGGTTTTAGCTACGGTAGTTTCGCAATAAGTGTTGTTCATCAGGTAAGTATCGCCAAGCCTTTCATGCATTAGCTGTAGTTCAATATTGGGCATCCATGTGCCAAGGGCTTCACCAAACTCTCCAAAGCTATGATATAAAAGCCCACTGTTTCTTCGTCCGTAAACGTTTTCTCCCCATTTATATTCTAAACGAAGGTGGTAGTTTTTAAAAGACTTCTTGGTTGCAATAGACGCATTTACATCTCCTGAAATACGAATAACTTTTTGTCCGCCCAGCTCAACCACAGAATAGGTTGATTCGGGAGTTGCTTTTTCTTTCAGTTCTTCAAAGCCTTTTATCGGGGTTCCAATAAAGATTTCCCATCCTTTAAGGTTTTTCCCATTAAAGATTTTTTTCTGAGCAAAAGATGTGCTTACTAAAATTGCCAGCGTTAATAAAAGAGTTAATTTCTTCATGATTTACGGTTAAAATTGGTTCAAAAAAAACTGCCCTATTTAATATAGAGCAGCCTAAAAATAAGTTATTTTTTAATGTCTTTTAATTAACTTGAGCTAAAAGTTCCTGTGCCCGGTCCAGTATCTTTGTGTCATCAAGTAAAACGATTCCTCCGTTTGGACCTGGTTCGAGGTGAATGCCTACTGATTTGCCACGATCATAATTTGCGCCTCCAAAATAATTCCTGACGGTTTCCACTTCCATTTCAAACTCTTGCGCAATCTGACGAATTGAACCGTCAGGTAAACTGTCTTTGATTTTACGAAGCTCATTAAATGTGATTTTTTTCTCCATGGCAGTAAAATTTTATAATTAATTAAATAGATTTTTAAAACTCCTTATAAAGGTAGAATTAATAATTTAATAACGTAAAAAACAGGCCTAGGTTATAGTTCTTTCCAAACACATTCGAGGTTTTTTAAAAAAGAATGAACCCAAATCAAATGTTTCAATTGTCTTTAAATCGGGGGGTTCAGAAAATCATGATTGCCGATGAAAGCCAATCATGTTAAAAAACATTTTAACAATTTTTAAGGAATGAGATATTACTCTTTAATGCTATCATAAATTGCCTGATGCATAGCAGGCCGTAAATTGAGATCAAACAGTTTTGAGTTCTCTCTTGAAGGATGTACCCTGTTCGAGAAAAAGATGAAAAGAAGCTTGTGCTCGGGATCAGCCCATGTAAATGTTCCCGTGTATCCACTGTGCCCAAAGCTTTTAGGGCTGGCACTAACTGCGGGGTATGCATCTTTCAGTTCATTTTCATTATTGTCAATGTAAGGCTTATCAAAACCTAATCCTCTTCGGTTTTCGTTTTCAGGATATTGTATCTTGGTAAATTCATCCAGACTTTCAGCAGAAAAATATTGTTCTCCGCCGTAGTAGCCTTTTTGCAAATACATTTGCATTAACTTGGCGAGGTCATTTGCTGTTCCAAAAAGTCCGGCATTGCCGGAAATCCCACCCATCATTGCAGCGCCTTCATCGTGTACAAACCCTTGTAGTAATTCTTTTCTGAAGTACTGGTCATTTTCCGTTGGGATAATTGATTCTTTGGGAAAATGTTTATAGGCATTAAACGTAATGGTGTTCGCACCAAGTGGTTTGTAGAAGGTTTCTTTTAAATATGATTCATAATCTTTACCGGTAAGGTTTTCTATGATTGTTGGATAAAGGTAGAAGACTAAACCGGAGTATTTATATTCTTTTTTTGGAAGAAGTTCAGACTCTTTAATTTCATCGAACATATTTTGTAAATATTTTCTCTTCATATATAATTTAGATGAAACGCGTAAATCAAACCTGCTACCTGGTTGATTTTTGAAAACACTTTTCCTTAATTTTCCACTTTTCTTAAGCGTATTGTGCCAGTAGGGGATCCATGCCTGAAGTCCTGCTTGGTGGGCTAACATTTCGCGGGCAGTTAAATCTTTTTTATTGCTGTTTTGAAAATCGGGCCAGTAGAAAAATGAAAATGGAACGTCCAGTTTAAATTTCTTTTCCCCATGAAGTTTAATAAGCGCAGGCAAGGGACCTGTAATTTTAGTAACTGATGCCCAATCGTAAATATTTTCTTTAATTACAGGTTTTTTCTTGCTGTATGTGTAATGTCCGTAACATTCGTGAAAGATGACCTTGCCATCTTTTGCAACGAGAACCTGACAGCCAGGATAGGCTTTTTCTTCAATACCATATAAGGCAAGTGAATCAAGCTTGTGCTTCAGTGATGCAGAAGAGACCCCTGCTTCTTCAGGGATGGTGTATTTTAGGCGTCTGTTTTTTTTTATCTCAATTCCGGTCCCAGCCTTTAAATCATCGCTTACAGTAACAGGTAGCTTCCCGTTAATATCAATCGCACCGAAAATAGCTTGTGCTGTTAGTTCCTGAGTTAAACGGTTTTCCTGATAAGCAACAATCAAAGCGTCACTTTTAGTTGCTGCCGGAATGTATTTCAGCGCATAAGGATTCCCAAAAAGTGCTACAACCTTTGCTTTGTTTTTTAGTTGTTCAAGAAACTGGTTAATTGATGGCTCTGTACCAAAATTATTCTTTGGACTAAGCCTTAAGCCATGTATTCCACAAATAATCAGGTTGTAATTTTTTAAATAATCAGCCAGCTTCTTTATTTCATCTTCAGTAGCTTTTTCTTCAAGTTGAAAATGATCTGCAGCCATATAATTGTCAACCATAAACTGAAAGGAGCTTTGGGTTGATCTTCCAATGGAGACTGTTGCAATTTTTAATGTGTCAAGTTTTTGTAAGGGCAGGATGTTGTGGTCATTTTTTAAAAGGGTTAATGACTTTTCGTGGAGTAACCGTTTTGTTAGTTCATAATTTGGCTTGTTTAAATCGAACGAGCTGATTGGCTGAAACCGATCTAATTCCAACCATTTCTTTACGGCCAGTATTTTTCTGCATTTCCAGTTAATCGATGATTCTGATATCTCACCAGCTTTGACAGCATTTATAACACCATTTATTGAGGCCTGGATATCCGGTGTCATTTCAACCATATCATTCCCGGCCTGAAATGCTTTTATCGCAGCTTCGCCAGGTGAGTGTAACTTAGTTACTCCATGCATATTCATAGCATCAGTGACTATAAGCCCACTAAAACCAAGGTCATCAATCAATTTATTTCTGATTACTTCTTTTGAAAGCGAAGCAGGGTTTTTTTGATTTGCGTTGAAAGATTCAACATGCAAATGCGCGCTCATAATGCCCCCAATGCCATTGTTAATTAAATGTTTGAAGGGCTTCAGCTCGATAGAATCAAGATGTTCTGCAGAATGAGAAATTACAGGAAGTCCAATGTGTGAATCAACTTTGGTATCACCATGCCCCGGGAAATGCTTCGCTACGGCAAGAACCCCTGCATCTTGCATCCCTTTCGCATATAGCCAGGTTTTTTTGGCAACCCAATCAGGGTTTTCTCCAAAGGAACGGTAGTTAATAACCGGATTGCCAGGATTATTATTTACATCTGCTACGGGGGCAAAGTTAGCACCAATACCTAAGCTTTTCAATTGTTGCCCAACTTCAACTCCCATTTGATAGATAAGACTATCATTTTTTATTGCGCCCAGCGCCATCTGGACAGGATATTTTGGGGTATTTTTTAACCGAAACCCAGGTCCCCATTCAGCATCCATTGTGATCAGTAAGGGAAGTTTACTTTTTTCCTGAAGCTTGTTTGTTAAACTTACTTGTTTGTCAGCTTCGCCTGCCATGAAGATAATTCCGCCAGGATGATATCGTTCAATTTGATTGAAAAGTTTGTCATATTGATCAAGCTTCTTGTTGGCATTAACATCAATAATGAAAAGTTGCCCGATTTTTTCTTCCAGGCTCATCGTTTGCATACAAGAATCAACCCAGCTATGGTTAAGATACCTTATAAATTCAGGGGAATTTTGCCCATGAGCTAATGAGACATTCAATAATAAAAAAATGAGGAAACTATGTCGGAATAGGTTTTTCATACAACAGGGTTATTACATCCTGTAAAAATAGAAAGATTCATTAAAAGAAAGTAGTCCCTTCGGGCAGCTTTTCTTATTTTCGTAGTTAACTGACAATTTACTATGCGAATCATAACATTAACCTTGCTTGTTTTGATCACTTTCTCATGCAAATCAAAACAAATTCAAACCGGGGCTGATCAGCCTGAAAAATATTTCCAACTTTTACAGGGAAAGAAAGTTGGTCTTGTAGTAAACCATAGCTCTCTGGTTGGCCATAAGCATTTGCTTGATTTTCTTTTAGAAAATGAAATTGATGTTATTAAAGTTTTTAGCCCGGAGCACGGGTTTAGAGGAGATGCTGATGCTGGTGAAAAAGTGACAGACCAACATGATTCAAAAACCGGTTTGCCAATTGTTTCACTTTATGGGAAAAACAAAAAGCCAACTAGTGGGCAACTTGAAAATATTGACTTGTTAGTTTTTGATATTCAGGATGTAGGGGTGAGGTTTTATACTTACATAAGCACTTTACATTATGTAATGGAAGCTTGTGCTGAGAATGGAAAAGAACTGGTAGTGCTTGATCGGCCAAATCCAAATGGGGATTATGTGGCAGGGCCGGTTTTAAGGAACGAGTTTGAGTCGTTTGTTGGCATGCATCCTATTCCGGTTATTCACGGTTGTACAGTAGGTGAACTTGCACAAATGATTAATGGAGAAGCCTGGTTGAATGATGAAATGAAATGCAAGTTAAAAGTAATAGCTGCTTCTGGTTATAACCACGCGATGCCATGGGGTTTGAAAGTAAAACCGTCTCCGAATTTGCCCAATGATTTGAGTATTCGCTTGTACCCGTCGCTTTGTTTTTTTGAAGCGACACATGCAAGTATTGGAAGAGGGACTCAATTCCCGTTTCAGGTAATTGGTTATCCGGATAAGGATTTTGGTGAGTTTAGTTTTACTCCTGAAAGTATTGATGGGATGGCAAAAAATCCAAAACAAAAGGGTAAAGTTTGCTATGGAGTCGATCTTCGGGATGAAAGCCTTGAGCATCGTTTTACGCTTTCGTATTTCCTGGGTTTCTACCATAAATTTGAAAATGAAGAAGATTTTATAAGTTCAGAGCGTTGGTTTAATTTGCTGGCCGGTACTGATCAATTGTTGAAAGATATCAGAGATGGAAAAAGTCTTGAAGAAATTGAGTTGAGCTGGGAGAATGATCTAAAAAACTATAAAGAAGTTAGAAAGAAATATTTGTTATATCCTGATTTTGAATAATTGATATGAACCCATTTTTTTTCTTTTCGATTGTTGCCGGGTATTTTGTGTTGTTGATGCTTATATCGTGGATTACCTCACGAAATGCTGACCAACTCAGCTTTTTTAATGCCAATAAATCATCTCCCTGGTTTCTGGTTGCTTACGGAATGTTAGGTGCAACACTTTCAGGTGTTACTTTTATTTCAGTACCGGGAGAGGTTGGAAATTCGGCTTTTTCATATTTGCAATTTGTACTTGGCAACTTGGTTGGCTACTGGCTAATTGCTTTTGTACTGCTTCCATTTTATTATAAGTTGAAGTTGATATCAATTTACTCTTTTTTGGAAGACCGGATGGGTTTTCTTAGCAGGAAAACGGCGTCTTTTTTCTTTTTAATCTCGAAGTTGATTGGAGCAGCTTTTCGGTTTTATTTGGTTGCCTTAGTTCTTCAACTTGCTTTTTTTGATGCTTTTGGAATTCCTTTCTCAGTAACTGTTTGTATAAGTGTTTTATTGATTTGGTTGTACACTTATCGTGCAGGTATTAAAACAATTGTTTGGACTGACACATTGCAAACAACATTTCTTGTTCTGGCTTTAATTTTTACGCTTGTTCAGGTTTCGAGAGAAATGAATCTTGGATTATTTGAGATGGTTGAAAATATCAGCAGGGATCAAATGGCCTCAATATTTTCATGGGATTGGCGTTCCCCGGGCTTTTTCCCAAAGCAATTTATAGCAGGCATTTTCACAGCCCTTGCCATTAATGGGATGGATCAGGACATTATGCAAAAAAACCTGACTTGCAAAACACTACCAGCTGCTCAGAAGAATATGCTTGTTTTTAGTGCTTCGTTTGTTTTGGTTGTCATGCTTTTTTTAAGCCTGGGAGTTGCTCTTTATCAGTTTGCTTCTTTTTCAGGAATTGAAGTTCCATTTGAAACGGATAAACTTTATCCTACCTTAGCTTTAAACCACCTGGGAATGGCAGTTGGTATTGCTTTTTTACTTGGAATTACTGCTGCTGCGTTTTCCAGTGCTGACTCGGCCCTGACTGCATTAACCACTTCTTTTTGTGTTGATTTTCTAGGAATGGATGTTGAACAATCTGCAAAAAGTAAAAGAACAAGAACACTCGTTCATATTGGGTTTTCAGCAATTTTAGTTCTGGTAATAATTGCATTTAAGATTATCAATAATCAAAGTGTTGTTATCGCAGTTTTTAAAGCAGTCGGTTATACGTATGGCCCAATCCTGGGGCTGTTTATTTACGGTATGTTTTTTGTAAAGAAACCCAACGATCGCCTGGTTCCTGTAGTTGCAATTATTTCGCCTGTTTTGACCTATGTGATCTCCAGCTTTTCTAAACAAATGTTTAATGGTTATGAGTTTGGATTTGAGCTACTTATTCTAAATGCTTTATTGATGATTTTAGGGCTCTTGTTAATAAAAAGTAAAAAATAGGGTAAGGATTTAACTCTTCTTGTAAAAAAATGTTAAAAATTGTAAAATCATTTTATATTTTTACAATACTAATCTATAAAATAGATCGTTTAGAACTAAAACTACTTGTGAGAAGAATTTTATACATTATCGCTGTTTTAGTAACCTTAACTTATCTGGTATCTTGTGAAGATGAGAAATATGCTTCTTCTTCAGATGTTCAGTTGCAGTTTTCGGTTGATACTGTAATGTTTGATACAATCTTCACGACCATTGGTTCTACTACGAAAAATCTTCGCGTTTATAATCCTTACGATCAGAAGGTATTAATATCAAGTGTGAAATTGGCTGGAGGTGAGAATTCTAATTTCAGATTAAATATAAACGGGTTTCCATATAATGAAATATTGGATTTGGAGATACCTGCCAATGATAGTATTTACATTTTTGTAGAGGTGACAGTTGATCCGAATGGGGGAAATATTCCAATGGTAGTTAAGGATTCGATTGAATTTATTACAAACGCAAATATACAAGATGTAGACCTGGTTGCCTGGGGGCAAGATTATAATTTGATTAGAAATGCCCGGATTAAAACAACAACCTGGACGGCAGACAAACCTTATTTGGTCTACGATGCTGCCCTTGTAGACAGCTTATCAACTTTAACGATTGAGGCAGGGACAAAGATTTATTTTCATGATGGAGCAGGCTTGTTTGTGAAAGGGAATATTATTGCCAGGGGAACTGCGGAACAACCAATTGTTTTCCAGGGGGATCGATTAGAAGATGTTTATGAGGATGTTCCTGATCAATGGGATGGGGTTTTGCTTTTTTCAGGAAGCCATAATAATTCTTTTGAACATGTAGAAATCAAAAATGCAAACATCGGATTGCAAGTGGGGAATATTGAAAACGAAGGGTTTGCTACGGCAAAACTTTCAGGGGTAAAAATTCAAAATATGGCTTATGCCGGAATTTTTGCATTGAAATCTGAGATTGAAGCTGATAACTGCCTGATTACAAATTGTGGTTTTTACGGAGCAGCTTTACTCGTGGGCGGTACTTACGAGTTTAATCATACAACAATTGCCAATTATTGGGGAGGTTTCTCCACAAGGTCCAGAGCTACTTCTTCACTCGTACTTTCAAACCTATTGATTATTGACCAGGAAGATGGTGAAAGCATAGCTTATGTTGATGATTTGAAGAAAGCTAAATTTGGGAATTGCATCGTAGCCGGAAATATAACTACGGGAAATGAAGTTGAACTTGGAAGATCGGATGACGCTGAGTTTAATTTCAAGTTTGATCATTGTTTGTTGCAGCTTTCTGATACATTCAATATTTCTAAGAAAGAGAACTTTGCCAATATTCTTAAGGGAATCGATCCTAAATTTATCGATCCTTATGAGAAGCTAAATTTTGAGCTGGATACATTAAGCCCGGCTAAAGATGCAGGATCTGTTCAAATTGGATCTCGTTTCCCCTTGGATATAAAAGGAGATAGCAGAACAGATGATGATGCCCCGGATTTGGGCGCGTATGAGCGAATCGAAAAATCTTCCGATTAGGATTTTATGAAATCACCCCTGCTTGCTTTTTTATTCCTGTTTTTATTTTTTGCAAATTCATTTTCTTCTCTTGTTGAAGCGAAGAAAGAATTTAATGTTCTTTTTTATAACGTTGAAAATTTGTTCGACACGTTTGACGATCAAACGATTGCTGATGATGAATTCACACCTCAGGGAAGTCGACATTGGACAAAACGAAGGTTCCAGAAAAAAATAGCAAACATTAGTAAAGCGATTTTGTCTTCCTGTGATTTTCATATGCCTGATATTGTAGGTTTGTGTGAGGTTGAGAATCGTTTTGTTCTTGGGCAGTTGATAAATGAAACACCTCTTGCAAAGTTTGATTATCAGATTATCCATAAAGATTCGCCTGACCCGCGGGGAATTGATGTTGCCATTTTGTACCGAAAGGAACAGTGCATACCCATTTCTTTTAACTACATTCCTTTAAGAGATGATAAGGGAAAGATTATTCGGTCAAGAGAAATTCTTTATGCATGTTTTGAAGTTTTTGGGAAGGACACTCTCCATGTTTATTTTAATCATTGGCCATCACGTTACGGAGGCCAAACTGAAACGGAGCACAAGCGTATAAGAGCTGCAAAACAAGTAAGGCAAGAGATTGAAAAACTAAAGCAGAAATTTAGATCACCAAAAATTGTTTTAATGGGTGATTTTAATGATGGTCCAAATAATAAGAGCATGAAAGATGTACTTATGGCAGTCGAGGTAAGTGCACTCTCAAAAAATGAAATAGTTAATTTATCTTCAGAATGGAAAAAACAAGGAACGCTAAAACATAAACAAAGTTGGGTTGTGTTTGACCAGGTTCTTGTTACCGGTTCATTATTATCGCAAAAAAAAGGCATTTATACAAAAACAGATCATGCAGAAGTCGTTGATCTGGGATTTTTACTGGAAGATGATCCAAAATTTTTAGGGAAACGCTTATTTCGTACTTATCATGGTATGAAATATCATGGAGGGTTTAGCGATCATTTACCAATAAGGTTGAAACTTAATTATTCAGACTGATTGCTCAAGGGCTTTAGTCCAAGTTCGGCAGCTTTCTTTTTCAGGAACGCAAAAGCTTCATCATAATCATTGCGAATTTCTCCGTCCAAAATAGCATCTTTTATGGCACTTTTTAAAATACCTACTTCACGGGAGGGGGATAAGCCAAATACTTCCATAATCTCTTCTCCGGTAACCGGAGGTTGAAAATTACGAATATGATCACGTTCCTCGAGGTCTTTTAATTTTTCCCTGACAAGTTGAAAATTCTTCATGTAGCGCTTCACCTTATCTGTATTTTTTGAAGTGATATCAGCTTCGCAAAGTGTCATTAGGTCATCAATATCATCACCTGCTTCAAATAAAAGTCTGCGAACAGCAGAGTCTGTTACTTCTTCTTCTGAAAGCACAATGGGGCGCATGTGTAAGGAAACCATCTTTTGCACATACTTCATTTTTTCGTTTAACGGAAGTTTCATTTGCCTGAAAAGACCGGGGATCATTTTAGCGCCAACAAAATTATGTGCATGAAAAGTCCAGCCTTGTTTGGGGACAAATCGCTTTGTTTTTGGTTTGGCAATATCATGCAATAAGGCTGACCACCTTAGCCAAAGATTATCTGTATTTGGAACAATTCTGTCAAGTACCTCGAGTGTATGAAGGAAGTTATCTTTGTGTCCAATTCCATCAATCTCTTCACGTCCCTTCATCGCAAATAGTTCAGGAAAAATAATTTCTAATAAGCCGGTTTTATCCAATAATTTAAATCCTTTAGACGGTTTGTCAGAAAGAATAATCTTATTCAGTTCATCCATTATCCTTTCTTTTGAAACAATCTTAATCCGGTCTTTATTTGAGCTTATTGCCGCAAGTGTTTTTTCTTCAATAATGAAATTTAATTGTGTTGAAAAGCGAATCGCACGCATCATTCGCAAAGGATCATCAGAAAAAGTAATAACTGGATCAAGAGGAGTTCTTATAATCCTTTTTTTCAAATCGGTTACACCATCAAAGGGATCGACCATTTCACCAAAACGTTTATTATTAAGGCAGATTGCAAGTGCATTAATTGTGAAATCCCTTCTTTTTTGGTCGTCTTCTAAAGTCCCGTCTTCAACATGTGGTTTCCTTGAATTTTTCTCGTAAGACTCTTTGCGGGCACCTACAAACTCAATTTCCAGTCCTTTGTATTTGAGCATGGCTGTCCCAAAATTCTTGAAAATACTTACCGGGGTTTTAGGTCCAATATGGTTGGCTACCGTTTTGGCAAGATCAATTCCACTACCAAGTGTAACTACATCTATATCTTTTGAATTTCTCTTCAAAATAATATCCCTGACAAATCCTCCTATAACATAGCAGTCTTGCCCTAGTTTGTCAGCTTCTTCTGAAATAATTGAGAATATTTGGTGTTTTAGATGTTTCTTCATGAAATAACGATCAGCTTTAACGTGCTGAAAAACAAAAAGTATGACATTTTGATTTAAATTGTGACAAAATTACAATTATTTCTCTACCTTATATGAAAAAATAAGCGATAAATATAATGGCATGAAGATTGATATCTATATATATAAAAAATTGAATATATTTGTAAAAACATAAAGACAAAACCATGTTAGAACATTTAACGAAAGAAACATTCAAAGAAAAAGTTTTCAATTTTGAAGCGAATAAAGATTGGAAATATGAAGGCAGTGTACCATGTTTAATTGACTTTTATGCAGACTGGTGTGGCCCATGTAAAATGGTCGCCCCGGTTTTGGAAGAATTACAAAAAGAGTATGGTGATACACTTAAAATTTATAAAGTAGATACAGAAGATCAACGAGAGCTTTCAGCAATGTTTGGAATCCAGAGTATTCCTTCATTATTGTTTGTTCCTAAAGACGGGCAACCACAAATGGCTCAGGGAGCTCTTCCTAAAGAAACATTTGAGCAGGCATTTGCTGAAGTGTTGAAAGTAACAAAACCAGCAAACTAATTTTTTCATCAATCATAAATAGCTTCGCTGATTAAAGTAACTCAAGGATTTTTTCAAGTTGAATACCACGTGAGCCTTTAATCAGTATTAGTGAATTGTCAACGTTTTTCTGTTGATGTAGGTAGTCATAAAGGAGTTCGGTATTTTCGAACTTCTTTATTTTTTTGTCTGTATGGGTCTGCATGAATTGCTCCCCAACCAGAAATATCTTATCTAAATTCTGACCAGAAATAAGCTCGGCAATAGTTTGATGCTCTTTTACAGAGTCTTCCCCAAGTTCAAGCATGTCTCCTAAGATGGCTACTTTTTTGTTGTGATTAATCTTAAGAAGGTTATTCAAAGAAGCAGCCATGCTGGTTGGGTTAGCATTGTAAGCATCCATTATGATCTTGTTGCTGCCTTTGTTGATTAATTGTGACCGGTTGTTGCTTGGCACATAGTTTTCAATTGCTTTTTGTATTTCAAGTGGATCAATGTTAAACTCTTGCCCCACGCGTGCAGCAGCCAGGATATTCTCGAAATTATATGACCCGATTAACTTTGACCTCAGGAACAACCAACCTTTTGGGAATAAAACTTTGACAGTTAAATAATAAGTTGATTCTTCGGGATAACCCTTTAAATTAGCTTTTTCAGATGTTCCGTAGGAAAATTGCCTGAGCCCCGTAGCTCGTTTTGTCAGATGCTCATTGTCAATATTTATGAAGCAGGGTTTATTCTTGTCCCTAAGAAAATCATAAAGTTCAGATTTAGCTTTAATCACTCCTTTAAAAGAACCAAAACCTTCCAGGTGTGCTTTGCCAACATTTGTTATTATCCCGTAGTCAGGTTCTGCAATTTTACAAAGTTCAGCAATTTCTCCCTGGTGATTAGCTCCCATTTCAACAACGCCAATCTCTGTTTCAGCGCTCATTTTTAATAGAGTTAAAGGAACTCCAATGTGATTATTAAGGTTGCCCTGAGTAAAGCTGATGCGATATCTTCTTTCCAGAACGGCAGAAACTAATTCCTTTGTAGTTGTTTTTCCATTGCTCCCGGTTATTCCAATAATTGGTATTCCCAGTTGTTTCCGGTGAAAATTTGCCAGTTGTTTAAATGTCGTTAAAACATCTTCAACCCATATATGATTCGCTTTACCGGCTAACGTTTTATCATCAACAACTGCAAATGAAGCTCCTTTTTCAAGGGCATCCCGGGTAAATTCATTTCCATCAAAATGAGCTCCTTTTAAAGCAAAGAAAATAGAGTCCTTAATAATGTTCCGGGTATCGGTTGAAACAACAGGATGTTTTTTGAAAATTGAGTAAATCTGCTCTACAGTCATACGATAATTTTATAAAAAAGAAAACCCCATCTTTTCAAATGAGGTTCTTCTGATTGTATCTCATATCATTAAAATCCTTCAGGACTTCCAACACGCGTCATAGCACAGCGGAACCCAAGATCACTTGATGCACCTTCCTCTGGTAAATACCTGCGGGTTCCGGGAATTAGCCAGTAAGGACGGTCTTTCCATGAACCACCTTTGTAAACTCGTACATTATCTGTAATTAAAGATGTGAAGCCTTCTTCCTGAGCCTGAACGTACATATCTTCAGTTTTTAATTGCTCTTTCAAAGCTTTCCAGTCTGGTCCTTCAATAACCTGTGAGCTGTAGTCACCGTCTTTGAAGTTGCGGTAGTCTGCAATTGTATCTTGAATAAGCCTGCCATATTCATCACGAACTAAATTGCCATTTCCATCACGACGATATTGAGTAAATACATTTCCACGGAAAGGTTGGAATTCATTTACATCAATCTGATTTAACGGACGATAAACATCAGCCACCCATTCGTTCACATTACCAGCCATACAGTAAAGGCCATAATCATTAGGCTCGTACGAGAAAACAGGAGCAGTAATATCGGCATTGTCATTTAATGCACCGGCCATACCCATCATATCACCACGGCCACGGGTAAAGTTAGCCATCATTCTGCCACGATCCTTTTTACCATCATGGCGAAGATAAGCTCCATTCCATGGGTATAGCTTACGTTCCGTAAGCAATTCCCCGTCAGTATTCCCGATCAAACCGTAAGCTGCATATTCCCATTCTGCTTCCGTCGGAAGGCGATAATCAGGAAGTAACAATCCATCTTCCCATCTTACACGGCGGGCAGTACCACTTGCATCTTCAATAGGCTTATCCCCTTCGACTCCCTGGTACATTCCGGCCAGGTAAGTTTGAGTGGTAAACACATTTTGACCACCCTGGGAATTGTCATGACTTATCACTCCGCGATTGATAAGTATCTGTTCATTTACCCTGTCGGTACGCCATTTGCAATAATTGTTTGCCTGGTTCCAGCTTACACCCACCACAGGGTAATCGCTGTATGCCGGGTGACGCAAGTAATTATTAATGTATGGTTCGTTGTAAGCAAGCTCTTCCCGCCAAACTAAAGTGTCAGGTAATGCTGAAATATATTTCTCCGGATTATTCGGATAAACTCTTCTCAACCAAAAAAGGTACTCGCGGTAATCCAAATTAGATACTTCAGTTTCATCCATGTAAAATGAAGCAACAGTAACCCTGCGGGGAAGGTTGTTCCAGTTGTGCATAACATCCTGTTCAACACGTCCCATGGTAAATGTACCCCCTTCAATAAAAACTAAGCCGGGGCCAAGTTCTTGTTGATAATCATCATCTGCTTGAAAGCCTCCATTGTCGGGGTCATTGTAGTTCCAGCCGGTAGTTTTTGAGACACTACCTCTGTTGCCAAAACCACCACCTTTATTGCCTAACAATCCGCAACCAGCCATCAATATGGCTAATCCAAAGAAAAATATGGCCTTAAATTTCATTTTTATATCAATTTCAGGTTGATTTTTAATACTCACAAATATAACTAAATTGTTCAATTCTTATTGTTTGAGTTGTATAACTTTTTAATAAGTGATTGTTGATTACTCTTTGTATTTTTGTCGTGCCTAAGACATTTGTTTAGGCGATTTTTATTTTAATTTAACTGGAAATTGATGACAATATTGCCTTTGTTGCAACGTTTCATCTTTTGTATTGATGAATTAAGCCGATGAATAGATATTTACTTTTGTTATTTGTTACGTTTTTTTGTACATCCCTTTTTGCCGAAGATGATCAAAGAAAGATTAACTGGAAAAAGGATGATACTTCTGGTTTTGCAGGGCCTGTAGCTAATTTTGCAGGAGCATACATAAATGAGTATAACTTACCAGTTTATTTTGAAAATGTTGAAATAAGCACAGAAGAAACAGTAAAAATAGTCAATCTTGTTTTTGAAAATAGTGAGAAGTCTGTAGATCAAAAGCTTGCAAAAAGAATTCCTTCACAACTGAATATTTTGCCTAAATATGTCCGGTCTGGCGACAAGAACGTTGCCTTGCTGGAGTTTGTTCCGCTTATATACGAGAATGGTCAATTAAAAAAACTGATTTCATTCGATATTCAAATTGATAAAAATATTGAGGAAAAGTCCGCAAAACTTCTAAGTTCTGTAGAATGGAAGAACAATTCGGTTTTAGCTGACGGCACCTGGGTCAAAATTAAGACGACAGAAAAAGGCATTCACAAAATTCCGCACAGTCAACTCACTTCCTGGGGTTTTTCAAATCCCGCGAATGTAAATATCTATGGTAATGGAGGTTATATGCTTCCTAAAATGAACGATGATTATTATCCAGACGATTTGGAGCAAAATGCAGTATGGCATGATTCAAATAGCTTGTTTTTCTATTCGACAGGAACAGTGCGTTGGGAGTGGGACGCTTCTGAAGGGATTTTCAAGCATGAGTTAAATGATTATTCGGAGGAAGCTTATTATTACTTAAGTGATCAAGGCAGCCCGAAAGTAGTAGAAACTCTTCCTGTGGAAACACAAGCTGTAACTCATACAGTAACTACGTTTAATGATTTTGTTTTCTTTGAAGAAGAAAAAGAAAGCTTGATTAAATCTGGTCGTCGTTGGTTTGGTGATAAATACACCCGTTCGGGTTCTAAAGATTATCCAATTTCTTTAGAAGGCCTTTCGGGTAGTAATCCGATAAAAGTTTGGGTTGAAGGAGCAGCCCGTTCTTCAAGTTCATCATCTTTCGATGTTTCTGTGGGAAGTACCAATATTGGTGCTATTGACTTTCAGCCGGTAAATACGAGTGCCGCAGAATCGTTATATGCATCAATAAACTATGAACAGTTTACAATAAATAATTCTCAATCTAATTTTGATATAAAATTGACTTACAATAGTGCTAACAGTTCATCTAATGGCTGGCTGGATTTCATTATTGTAAATTTTATACGGAGATTGAGCCTGGATAACAGCCAATTAATTTTTAGGGATGCCACAAGTTACGGCGAAGGAAATATTGCAAATTATCAGTTAGATATCACTAGTGATAATGTACAGATCTGGGATGTTACTGATTTTATAAACCCCAAAGTTGTTGCTAAAAATGTTCAGGGAGGGCAGGCTACTTTTAAAGTTTCATCTTCTGAATTAAAAGAATTTGTGGCTTTTTATCCTGACGGGAGTTTCCCTGAGCCAGAGTTTGTTGAAAATGTTCAAAATCAAAACCTTCATGCCTCGGGTTTGGCAGAGATGATTATAATTACCCATCCTGATTTTATACAACAAGCCAATGAATTAAAGCAGTTTCATTTGGAGTATGATGGAATGCAGGTAAATGTAATAACCCCTGAACCAATTTATAATGAATTTTCTAGTGGCTTACCTGATGTGGCAGGGATTCGCAACTTTTTGAGGATGTGTTACGACCGGGGAAACGGACAATTTAAATATGTATTGTTTCTGGGCGATGGTAGCTTCGATAACAGGAATATTCTTGGGTATGGTCATAATTTTTTGCCAACATACCAATCTGCTAATTCATTATTGCCAACATTTTCATTTGTTACCGATGATTTTTTTGCATTAATGGATGCCGGTGAAGGTGAATTTACAGGCTTAATAGATTTGGGAATTGGACGTATTCCTGCGAACACTGTTGAGAAAGCACAGATAGTAGTCAACAAAATTAAAAACTATGTAGATACAGTTTCGCTCGGTAATTGGAGAAACATAGTTTGTTTTATCGGTGATGATGAGGATAACAATACACATATGAGGCAGGCGGAAAGAATGGCGGATAGTGTGAATGAGTATAACCCATCGGTATTTACCGATAAAATATATTTCGATGCTTACCTGGAGCAAAGTGGTTCCGGAGGGGAAAGTTACCCCGATGTAAATACGGCGATCAATAACCGGGTGAAAAATGGGGCACTCATATTAAATTATACAGGGCATGCCAATGAAAATGCTTTGGCGCATGAAAAAGTCCTGGGACTAAATGATATTGATGGATGGACAAATTATAACAAGCTTCCGATTTTTGTAACGGCAACCTGCGAGATTAGTCGTTTTGATTTGGAAGAAGAAGATTCGGGGGGGGAACACATTCTCTTTAACCGAAATGGGGGAGGGATTGGGTTATTCAGTACAACAAGACTGGTGTATTCGAACCCCAATTTTATTTTGAATAAAGAGTTTTATGAGCATGTATTTAGCCAGGATGAAAATGGTGAGAACCTTCGTATGGGTGAAATCATGAGACGATCAAAAAATGGTGTAACGGGTACGAACAAACGAAATTTTACATTGCTTGCTGACCCTGCATTGCGACTCTCTTATCCTAAATATCAGGTTATTACTGAAACGATAAACGGCAAACCAGTTGATGAACAAACAGAAACACTTTCAGCATTGTCAACTGTAACAATAAAAGGAAGGGTTGCAGACCATCTCGGAAATATTTTGAATGATTTTAACGGGGAACTGGTACCTGTTGTTTATGATAAAGTTGATACCGTTCAAACAATAGGGAATGGAGGGGAAAACCCGATGGAGTTTAAAATTCAGAATAATATTATATATAAAGGTGTTTCATCGGTTACAAACGGAAGTTTTGAATTCACCTTTATTGTGCCGAAAGATATTTCTTATTCTGTTGCAAAGGGTAAGATTATTTACTATGCCGACAATGCTGAAGAAGATGCACAAGGGTATACTACAGATTTTAATATTGGTGGTTCTTCGGGTATTGTAATTAATGATAATGAAGGCCCGCAGGTTAATCTTTTTTTAGATGATAAAGATTTTAAAAGCGGAGATGAAGTTGGTACAACTGCAATTCTTTTTGCTGAAATAAGTGATGAGCATGGAATAAATACGGTTGGAACGGGAATAGGGCATGATATAACTGCAGTTTTGGATGATGATTACAACAACATTATTGTATTAAATGACTTTTACCTGGCAAAGAAAGATAGTTATAAAGAGGGAACTGTTGTTTTTCCTTTGCAGAATTTAAGTGTTGGTGAACACACCCTAAAGTTTAAAGTCTGGGATGTATTAAATAATTCAAGTGAGGTAGAAATTAAATTCACCGTGAATGGTAATCTCGTTATTGATAAAGTTTATAACTGGCCTAACCCAGTTTCAGATTTTACAAATTTTGTCTTTGAACACAACAGGCCTGATGCATCTTTTGAAACTAAAGTAGAGATTTATGATTTGACGGGTAATTTAATGGATATTATTACACAAAATCAAGGTTCTTCAGGCTCTAAAAGTTTCCCAATACTCTGGAAGGTAAATAATAGTACAATGTTGTTCCGTAATGGAATCTATTTATACCGGATTACAGTGGTTGCTAATGACGGTGCTAGCGGTAGTAAAAGTGGGAAAATGGTGATTACAAAATATTAATTTTAAAAGGATATACTTTTTCAAAATGTTTTACGTTTTCAATTTTGAGTTTTCAAATTGGGAACTCGAAACATTCATTTTATATTTGCAACTCAATATTTGAAAAGATTTACGATGAAAAGATTACTGGCGATTATTGCAGTTATTATTGGACTAGGAACAATTACGCAAGAAACAAAGGCACAGTCTTCAACAACTGGTGCCAATACAATTGCAACCGGAGTGCCTTTCTTAACTATTGCTCCTGATTCAAGAGGTGGTGCGATGGGCGATGTTGGAGCAGCAACTTCGGCAGACATTAATTCACAACACTGGAACCCTTCAAAATATGCTTTCATTGAAAGCGAAATGGGGGTAGGTTTATCTTATACTCCCTGGTTACGTAGTTTAGTTGACGATATTAATCTGGCTTATTTGGTTGGTTATAAAAAAATTGATGATGTGCAGACCGTAAGTTCCAGTTTGCGCTACTTCTCATTAGGAGACATTATTTTTATGAGCGATAGGGGAGTTGAACTGGCAACAAAGAGTCCTAATGAATTTGCTTTTGATGTCGCTTATACCAGATTATTGTCAGATAATTTTTCAGGTAGTGTAGCTTTACGCTTTATCCGGTCAGACCTTACAGCCGGTTTCACAGGGGATGGAAATGAATCCTACCCCGGAAACTCTTATGCCGCAGACATCTCGTTTTTTTACAGGAATGAGTTTCGGGTAAATCGTAAAGAATCTATATTGACCGCAGGGATCAATATTTCAAATATCGGTGCTAAAATTTCTTATGACGAAGGGGCAACAAAAGACTTTATCCCAACTAATCTTCGTCTTGGCTTAGGCTATCAAACTGAAATGGACAGCTATAACACCATTGCATTTTATGCTGACATAAATAAATTATTAGTCCCTACCCCTGAGAAAAATATTTTAGATGATATTGATGGCGATAGCGATCCTGGAAGTGGTAGCGGATTTAGTCAGGATAAGTCAGTTATTGGGGGTATGTTCAGCTCATTTGGTGATGCCCCGGGGGGGTTCAAAGAAGAACTTCAGGAAGTTAGTGTTTCTATTGGTGCTGAGTATATGTACAACGAGCAGTTTGCATTACGGGCAGGTTATTTTTATGAGCATGAAAATAAAGGTAATCGTAAATTCCTGACTATGGGTGCAGGTTTGAAACTAAATGTTTTTGCACTTGATTTTTCTTACTTAGTACCAACAGATCGAAATCATCCATTAGAAAATACCTTGAGGTTTTCACTCTCATTTGATATAGATGCGTTTAATCAACAACGACGTTGATGAATTTTAAAATAGGATACGGATACGATGTGCACCGCCTTGCTGAAGGGGAAACCCTTTGGTTAGGCGGTGTTCTTATTCCATACGCAAAAGGAACTGTCGCACATTCTGATGGTGATGTTTTAATTCATGCCCTTTGTGATGCGATGCTAGGTGCTGCAAAAATGAGGGACATTGGTTATCATTTCCCGGATACTTCATCAGAATTCAAGAATATTGATAGTAAATTATTACTTCAAAAAACGAAAGAACTTATAGCAGGTAAAGGATTTGAACTTGGTAATGCAGATATGACAATTGCTGCCCAAAAACCAAAGTTGAAGGATTTTATTCCTGAAATGGAAAAAACACTTGCTGAAATTTTGTCTGTTGATGATGACGCTATTTCTATTAAAGCTACTACTACGGAAAAATTGGGGTTTGAAGGAAGGGAAGAAGGTATTTCTGTCCATGCAGTTGTATTGATTGTAAAGCAATGATGAAGGTTACAAAGAAGAAAACATTGGTTATTGGAGCCAGTGAGAAGCCAGAACGCTATTCCAACAAAGCGATAAAAGCATTGCGAAACCATGACCATCCGGTTGTTGCTTTAGCTTCGGGAAAAGGACAGGTTGAGGATGTTAAATTTACAACTCAAAAAGAGAGCTTGTCAGATATTGACACAGTAACTCTTTATGTTGGCCCTAAAAACCAGGCTGATTATTACCCTTATATTTTAGACCTTAAGCCCAGGCGTGTTATTTTTAACCCGGGAACCGAAAATTCTGAACTAATGAATCTTCTTGAAAAAAATGATATTCAGGCCGAAGAAGCTTGTACGTTGGTTTTACTGGCAGTTGATGATTATTAATGTTCGAAGAAATTACTCAAATAGATGATTTTGAGGGACTTTTAAAAACTTGTCCAGCAGTCCTTGCGTACTTTTCCGGACCCGATTGTAATGTATGCAAAATATTAAAACCGAAAGTTGAAGAAATGCTCGTAGGTAATTTCCCCCAAATTAGGGGGGTGCATATAAACCTAAATAACACCTCGGAACTTGCTGTCAACTACTCGGTTTTTATCGTTCCGACTATTGTTATGTTTCTTGAAAACAGGGAGTTATTTCGAAAATCAAGAGCGTTCGGAATTCACGAACTTAAAGAATTAATTGATCGTCCCTATCAACTCTTGTTCAAATAATACCCTTTGAGGACACCGTAAATAAGCGTATTTTTATCTAACATTTTTAAGGCTTAAAAAGTTGGAAAGAACGCAAAAAAAAAACGTCTTGTTTTTACTCATTTTTGTTGTCTTTTATTGTTTTGGTTTTACTCAAAACGCTAAAATTGACAGCATAAGTGGTTCTTTGCCAAATCTGCAAGGGATGCAACTTGCCGATGCCTACCTTGAATTATCCAAAGAATACATGTATATCACCCCTTCAAAGACTGTTGAGTATGCAAACCTTGCCTTGCCAATTATCAGGATTGAAGGTGATCTGTCTAAAGAAAGTTATACCAACCTGCTTATTGGTGCAGGACATTTGTTTTCAGGGAACTTTGAAGAAGGAAGGGATTTTACAGAGAAAGGGCTGGAAGTTGCCTATGATACTGATAACCTGGAGAATATATGCATTGGCTTAAATTCTCTTGCAGCATATCATATGAATGTGGGGAATTATGATACTTCAATTGATTTATTTGAGGAAACGATAAAAACAGCCGAAGCAGCGGGATTGGAAGACAGAGCTGCCAGCGCTCGTTTTAATTTGGGTTCAATCTTAACTAATCGTGGTGAACGAACCAAAGGATTACGCTTATTGACCCAGGCACTTGATTATTTTGAGCTTGAAGGAGATAAAAAAATTACAACCCGTATCCTTAATAACATTGCCGTAAATTATCATTCATGGGGAATGACCGATCAGGCATTGATTTATTATGAAAAAGCAAAAGATTTATATGATGGATCAGATGATGCTGTAGGGGCGGTTGTGGTTTTAAATAATATAGGTGAGATTTACAAAGACAAAGGACTTTATGCAGAAGCCATTGATATTTTTAAAGAGATAACTATCCTGTCAGACAGTACAGATATTGGAGAGTATTACAAAGCATTTGGATGGCTTGGCTTGGCTGAAACATATTTGTTGGAAGAGAGATACAATACTGCACGTAACTATGCTCAGGAAGCTTTAAATGTTTATGAAGAAACCAGTATGCAGGAAGGAATTGCAAATGCCAAATTAGTTCTTTCCCAGGTTTTTCTTCAAGAAAAAAATTATTTTGAAGCTCTCATTTTTTGTGACGCTGGTATGGAGATTGCTAAATCTACAGGTATCCAACAACTTTTACAGGAAAGTTTTCTGGTAAAATCCAAAATTTTTGAAGAATCCGGGCAGTATAAGTTGGCTCTTGAGGCATATCAGGATTATTCTCAGTTGACAGATTCACTATATGAAGAAAAGCATAGTTTGGAATTAGCACAATTGCGTGCTGAGTTAGATTTAAATGAGAAACAAAGCGAGATCGATCTTCTTCAAAAGAATAATCAAATAAAAGATCTTCAGATTAACCGCCAGAAAAATCAGACTCGTTTTCTGATTATTGGCATGGGTTTGCTTATTGCAGTTTTTGTTTTGACTTTGATATACAGCAAGACACGTAAAAAAGCAAATGAGCTCCTTCAATTAATGAATAAGCAGATTTATGACCAACATGAAGAACTTAAGCGGGTTAACGAAACCAAAGATAAATTCTTGTCTATCATTGGTCATGATTTAAGAAACCCAATTGGAGCTTTTAAAGATGTGATCAGCCAACTTGCCGACTATCCTGAAATGTTCTCAGATGAGCTCAGAACTCAGATACTAAATGAACTTCGTGTTGAAGCGGAAAGTACCTATTTCCTTTTAGATAACCTGCTTTCATGGGCTAAGAGCCAGAAAAGTACCATTAAATTTGAGCCTGAAAATGTTGATCTAAATGCTACCATTAATAATAATATCTTACTTAACTCACGCTTTTCCGAAGGGAAGAATATCAAGCTGATTGCAAGCCTAAATGGTACAAAGCAGGTGTATGCTGACCAGAATATGGTAAACCTCATCCTTCGAAATTTAATATCTAATTCTGTAAAATTTACACCTGAAAATGGTGAAGTTAGGATTAAAACTGCTGATTATGGTGAGTTTGTCGAGGTTTCAGTTATTGATAATGGAGTAGGTATTGCTCCTGACGATATTCCACGCTTATTTGAGAAAGAAAACCATATTTCAACCTATGGAACAAACCACGAAAAAGGGTCAGGTTTGGGATTGCTTTTATGCAAAGAGTTTGTTGATAAGAACGGAGGCAGAATATGGGTTGACTCTAAAGTAGGAAAAGGTAGTACTTTCTCTTTTACCCTAAGGAAACTTCCGGTCTAAATTGTTCCCCTGTTTCATATTTCTTTATCCAATGTAAATAGTTGTTGAATTTCAATGTCAGAATGACATACAGAAATGAGCGATAGTATTAGAGAAAATTTTATAGAAGAGTATTTCCTCTTCTTTTGTCAGGGTAATTTTTTTGGTTCACCTTTTGAAAGAAAGTGTCTAACGATGAAATTGCAATATTCCCCGAAAAGAAAATGCGATTCTCATCAGGTTTTAACATTTTTGTGTAACACATTAATTTAATAGATATCATGAAGAAACGTTGGATCATTTTAATAGTAATTGCTCTTTTGGGCATTTTTTTATATTCATCAATAAAAGGAACATATAATAATATGGTGACGATGGATGAGGGTGTTAATGCAAGTTGGGCGCAAGTGGAAAATGTTTACCAACGACGTGCTGACCTGATTCCTAACCTGGTAAACACAGTTAAAGGATATGCTTCACACGAAAAAGAAACACTTGAAGCAGTAATTGAGGCAAGATCGAAAGCAACCTCTGTTAACATTAATCCTGAAAATATAAATCCGCAAATGCTGCAACAATTTAATGCTGCACAATCCGGTTTAAGTTCTGCATTAAGCCGCTTGATGGTTGTTGTTGAACGCTATCCGGATTTAAAGGCAAACCAGGGCTTTTTAGATTTGCAGGCGCAATTGGAGGGGACAGAAAACCGGATTGCCGTGGAACGAAGAAAATTTAATGAATCTGCAAGGGGGTTCAATACATTTATTCGGACTTTCCCTAAAAACATTTATGCCAACATTTTTGGGTTTGAGAAAAAAGCGTACTTCGAAGCAGAAAAAGGTGCTGAAGAAGCTCCGGAAGTTAATTTCAATTAAAGTATAAGTGTATGTCTGTATATAAATTCTTTTCAGAAGAAGAAAAACTACAAATAACGGATGCAATTAAATCTGCAGAGCTTAATACTTCAGGGGAGATAAGGGTCCATGTGGAGAGTAAATGCAAAGATGACGTTCTGGATAGTGCTGCATATTGGTTTGAAAAACTGGAAATGCATAAAACCGAACAGCGCAATGGGGTGCTGGTTTATTTGGCAATTGACGATCGCAAGTTTGCGATTCTGGGTGATGCCGGGATAAATGCCAAAGTACCTGATAATTTTTGGGATGAAATTAAAGAATTCATGTTGGCAAAATTTAAAAATGGTCAATTTGCTGATGGTCTTTCAGAAGCAATATTGCGGGCTGGCGAACAATTGAAAATGCACTTTCCATACCAGACAGATGATGTGAATGAACTATCGGATGAAATATCATTTGGCAAAAACTAAAAGAACTATGAAGAAACTTTACAGCATATTAGTAACCCTTTTAATTGTTGTTGGATCATTTGCTCAGGATATACCTGATGCACCAAATCCACCTCGTTTAGTAAACGATTTTGCCCAGGTTCTTTCAAGTGCAGAAGTGCAAAAAATGGAGTCAGAACTGGTTCAGTTTGCCCGTAAAACTTCAACACAAGTTTTAGTGGTAACTATTGAAAGTTTAGATGGCTATGATGTTTCAGATTATGCGTTTCGTTTAGGAGAAAAATGGGGAGTAGGCCAAGATGGGAAAGATAATGGTGTGATTGTGCTTTTCAAACCTAAAAGAGCGGGTGAACGTGGACGTGTATTTGTTGCTGTTGGCTATGGTTTAGAAGGTTTAATTCCAGATGCAATAGCGAATCGTGATATTATACAGAATGAAATGATCCCTCGCTTTGAGCAAGATGATATTTTTGGCGGATTATATGCCGGTAATCAAGTGATTATGGGCTTGGCATCAGGTGAATTTACTGCTGAAGAATACAAGCAAAAAGCATCCAAAGGCGGTGGTTTTCCATTTGGCTTTTTGTTGTTCCTACTGTTCTTTATTATCATTCCAATTTTTAGAAGCCGTAGAAGAGGCTATTACTCAACCGGTCGTCGTGGAAGTAGCTTGCCATTCTGGTTAATCATGGGTGGTATGATGGGCTCAGGTAACCGTGGAGGTTCGTGGAGCAATTTTAGTGGTGGAAGTGGTGGCTTTGGCAGTGGAGGAGGCTTCGGCGGTTTTGGCGGTGGAAGTTTCGGTGGAGGTGGCGCCGGAGGTAGTTGGTAGAATTTCTTAGCAAAAAATTATACTTTGAAGGATGGCAGGAGTCATCCTTTTTTATGTTTTCTGTATGAAATGTTCAACTAGAAAATAAGAGTGTGTTTTTCTTACCTTTGCGGAAAATTTAAATGAAAATGACATATTTCCCAAAATTAGAAGATATTACCAAGGCGAAAATCAACCTGAGCAAGGTTGTGAATACCACGCCTTTACAAAAGAATATTAATTTATCTCTTGAGTATAACTCAAATGTGTTGTTAAAAAGAGAAGACCTTCAGCTTGTTCGATCGTATAAGATTAGGGGGGCATATAACAAAATTGTAGGGCTATCTGACGAAGAGATAGGTCGGGGTGTTGTTTGTGCAAGTGCAGGAAATCATGCACAAGGTGTTGCCTATTCTTGTAAAATGCTAAAAATAAAAGGTCGGATTTACATGCCATCAACTACTCCAAAACAAAAAGTTTCCCAGGTGAAAATGTTTGGGGGGGAATATGTTGAAGTTATTTTAACCGGAGATACTTATGATGATGCACAAAATGCAGCAATGGTTAATTGTAAGGAAACCGGAATGGTTTTTATACATCCGTTTGATGATGAGCAGATTATTGAAGGCCAGGCAACAGTAGGTGTTGATATATTGCAGGAAAGTGCAGGTCGCATCGATTATCTTTTTGTTCCAATTGGTGGAGGTGGGCTTTCAGCCGGTTTGGGGGCGTATTTCAGAAAAATGAGCCCAAATACGAAAATAATTGGAGTTGAACCTGCAGGGGCTCCTTCAATGAAAAAATCAATTGAGGCAGGGAAGGTTGTTGAACTTGATCCGATTGATAAGTTTGTTGATGGAGCTGCAGTTAGGCGAGTAGGCGATAAAACTTTTGAAATTTGTAAAGATGTGCTTGATGAGATTATTGAGGTTCCTGAAGGTTGTATTTGTACAACTATTCTTGAATTGTACAACAAAGATGCAATTGTTGTTGAACCCGCAGGAGCTTTATCTATTGCCGCATTGAAATTTTGCAAAAAGAAAATCAAAGGTAAAAATGTGGTTTGTATTGTGTCCGGAAGTAATAATGACATTACCAGGACAGAGGAGATAAAAGAGCGGTCTTTATTGTATGAAGGATTGAAGCATTATTTTATTGTAAGATTTCCGCAACGAGCTGGTGCATTGAGGGATTTTGTTGACAAAGTACTTGGAGAAAAAGACGATGTTACTCATTTTGAATATACAAAAAGAACCAACCGTGAAAAGGGAGCTGCGGTAATAGGAATTGAACTACAGGAAAAAGGTGATTTTGAAGGATTAATTTACAGGATGGAAAAGAATGGATTTGTATTTGAATATCTGAATGATAAACCTGATTTGTTTCAATTGCTGGTTTGATCGTTTTCCCGGTGGTTTAAAGAATAAATTGGATGCAGGGGGTGATGTTTGAGAAGGCATTACCCCTTGTCGTTTCTAGTGTCGTGTCACGCCTGATTTGACAGCCCAAGTATTGTTCTTTTGATTTTTGACCGCGTTAAAAAATCGTTTATCCGGCAGCTGCCGGACTATGCGCAGATTTTTTGCCTTGCCAAAAACCAAAATAACTTCAACTTAACCGTCATTTCAGACA
>JANQII010000298.1 GCA_028282195.1 Prolixibacteraceae bacterium | reverse complement strand
TAAAATGAATTGATTAAAAAATCATTTTACCAATATTTCAAGCCTGACAAGATTATATTAATATCTAGATCAATCTATAAACACCGTTAGGTGTGTTATTTTGGTAAAACAGAAATACATAAATAAACAAAATGCCGTAGGCATGGCATATAAAATCTTAAACTATGTCAATACTATTAAAAAACGCAACATACATTGACTGGAAAACCTTCGAATTCAAGAATACAAACATCCATGTTGAAGAAGGCTTAACCGGTAAAATCAAGCTTATTGATAACTATGATTTAAATGGCTATAAGGAAGTGATTGATTGCAAAGGAAAACTTGTAACCAAATCTTTTGCTGTCGGGCACCATCATGTTTACTCTGCATTAGCCAGAGGTATGGGTGCACCAAAAAAGAATCCTGAAAATTTTTATGAAATATTAAAATACATTTGGTGGGCACTGGATAAAGCCCTTGACAAAGATATGATTGAAGCAAGTGCCTTAACCACAGCAATGGCATGTGCAAGAGCAGGCTCAACATTTGTGATAGACCACCATGCTTCGCCAAACTATATTGAAGGTTCATTGGATCTTATTGCTAAAGCTTTTGACCAAGTTGGCATAAGCCATCTTTTATGTTATGAAATTACAGGCAGGGATGGAGAAGAAAAAGCCGCCCAAGGGCTTGCTGAAACTGAAAATTACTTGAAAACAAACCAAGGTTTGGTTGGATTGCATGCGTCATTTACAGTTGATGGTAAAACGATGGGGGAAGCTGCAAAACTAGTAGAAAAATACAATTCAGGCGTTCATATTCATGTGGCAGAAGATCAATACGATCAATGGCATTGCCAGGATAAATACAATAAAAGAGTGGTTGAGCGGTTAAATGAATTTGGGTTTTTAAATTTTTCAAAGTCTCTCTTAATTCATTGTTTGCATTTAAATGAAAAAGAAAGAGCAACCGTTAAGAATTCAAATGCTTTCGTAGTTCAAAATATGGAGAGTAACTTAAACAATAAAGTTGGGTATTTCAGTTCAAAAGGTTTAGG
The DNA here is from genome assembly GCA_028282195.1 of Prolixibacteraceae bacterium. Classification (GTDB taxonomy): domain Bacteria; phylum Bacteroidota; class Bacteroidia; order Bacteroidales; family Prolixibacteraceae; genus Sunxiuqinia. The sequence goes on along the minus strand of JANQII010000298.1, from coordinate 10,894 downwards.
CGATAGAATTATGTTAGGAACCGATGGAATGCACAGCGATATGCTACAAAGCACTAAAGCTTCCTTTTTTTCCGGGCAAATTATCGACGATATAACCTATCTCGAAGCCTATAAGCGATTCAGAAAGGTTCATGAATACATACAAAAAAATCATTATGATGGAGACGGAGAAAACAACCTGGTAGTTTTAGATTACAACTCTCCAACCGAAATTAACTCAAATAACTTCCTGGGGCATTTTATCTTTGGAATTAATTCAAACCATGTTTGTGATGTTATTTCAAATGGAAAACTCATTGTAAAAGGCAGGAAAATTCAAACAGTTAACGAATCAGAAATCCTGGATTTTTCAAAAGAACAATCTGTAAAGCTCTGGAAGAAAATGCAGGAATAAATTAGGATAAAAGAAAAAAGAAAAAAGAACAAGTAATTAGAAACTTTTGTAAACTTTTATCTTTGTTCTTTGAACTTTAATCTTAAATGATATGGAAATAAATATACTTGAATGGATTGGCTATATTGCTTCCATTATTATTGCTATATCTATGACAATGAACTCCATCGTAAAATTCAGGTGGGTTAATTTAGCAGGTGCATTAACCTTTTCAACGTACGGATTTTTAATTGGTGCTCTTCCCGTCGGATTTTTAAATGGGTTTATTGTTAGCGTGGATATATACTATTTATTAAAAATATATTCAAAAAAAGAAACCTTTGAAACATTGGAAGTAAGAGCGGATAATAAATACCTCCTTCGATTTTTAGAATTTCACAACAAAGAAATCCAAAGTTATTTTCCCGGATTTACCTATAAACCTGAAATGAATACCATTAGCTTTTTTGTTTTAAGAAATATGGCAGTCACAGGATTATTTCTGGCACACAGGGAAGATAAAAATATATTAAAAGTTGGATTAGATTATGTGGTGCCTGAATACCGCGATTTCAAAAATGGAAGGTACATTTATCACCGCCTTAGGAGGAGGTTTATTGATGATGGTTTTGATTCTGTAAAAACATATGGCCAAAGTAAAAAGCATATCAAATATCTTAGAAAGATTGGTTTTTCGGAAGATAAAAGCAACATGTATATTAAGGTTTTGGATAAACGTGTTTGAATTAATTGAATGCCCTTGATTTTTAAACGGTTAATTCACTATTATTCAAAATTAAAACGTCTGTATTCCAATAACACTTTCCATGAAACGCTTTCAAGATTGCTAACCCCAAGAAATTCTGACGATGCATAAATCGTAAAATATATTCTTCTCCACTAACCTTATGAGTTCAAATTTTTGGTTTATTAACTCAATTTTCCGCACGAAACAAAAAGAACTAAAAAGGGTATAAATAGTATTGCCTTATGCTTAATTATTTTTCTTTTAATAATTTAAGGCAATAGTAAATTGCACAAACCTATCTGAATAAAGAATGAGATGAACGAGTTAAATGTTTCGGCAAGTAAAAATTTTATTGATATTATTTTCCTTTATGATGATAAAAACTGGCGGGCCGTTGAATATGTTTTAGAAAACAACACTTGAGCCTTACATTTGAATAAACTCAAAAAATAAACGATATGAAAACAAAAACTTTCAAAAAAAATAGCTCAATTTTATTCATGGGCTTGGCAATTATTCTAAGTGCATTTTTATTTGCATGTGAAGAGGATTCTGAAACAGAAGGTAATGATAATTTGCCAGGTATCTCCGGTTATCCTATTGTAAGTACAAACCAAACTACTTTTTATGGAAATTCTGCTGAAATCTCCGAACCATCAGGAGATGAATTGTTTTATGGGCAAGATGCAACGTATTCAAGAAATGAATTAAATTATGTAGATAATGGCGACGGAACTGTAACAGATATGGTTACTGGCTTAATGTGGACACAGAGTATTGACATGGATGGTGATGGCGGCATTGATGCAGGTGATAAAATGACTTATGATGAGGCTGTTGCTGGTGCAGAATCATTTGAATTAGCAGGCCATACCGATTGGCGCTTACCTACCATTAAAGAATTATATTCGCTAATCATTTTTAGTGGGCAAGACCCTAGCGGTTATGAAGGAACTTCAACATCTGGCCTTATACCATTTATCGATGCAGGTTACTTTGATTTTGATTATGGTGATACAGGTGCCGGAGAACGAATCATTGATGCACAGTATGCTTCATCAACAAAATATGTTGATTACACGATGGTAAATGATGAAACTATGTTCGGCGTAAATTTTGCAGATGGTAGAATAAAAGGTTATGGTTTAGAATTAATGGGGGCCGATAAAAAATTTTTTGTAGCCTATGTCCGTGGAAATACGCAATATGGCATGAATGATTTTACCAACAATGGAGATGGGTCCATAACGGATAATGCAACAGGTTTGATGTGGGCACAAAATGATAGTGGTGAAGGATTAACCTGGAAAGAAGCTCTAAGTTATGCCGAAAACCTTGAATTGGCTGGGTATTCTGATTGGAGGTTGCCAGACATTAAAGAACTTCAAAGTATTGTTGATTATACAAGGTCTCCTGAAACTACAAGTTCGGCAGCCATTAGCCCTCTGTTTAGTTGCACTCAAATTACCAATGAAGGTGGAATTGCCGACTATCCATACTATTGGTCAGGAACAACGCATGCCACTTATAACGGCTTTGGTGCAGGAGCTTGTTATGTAAGTTTTGGAAGAGCGATGGGTTATATGGGACAATGGGTTGATGTGCACGGTGCCGGAGCTCAAAGAAGTGACCCAAAGGTAGGCAACCCGGATGATTACCCTGAGGGCCATGGGCCACAAGGAGATGCAATAAGAATTTACAACTATGTTAGGTGCGTTAGAACCGTGAACTAGAATTAAGAATGGCCTATAAAAAGCTAAAGTAAATCACTTTAGCTTTTTATAGGCTCCATTTAACAATAACTTCGTTGAGTTTCATTGTACTCACAATAATGGGCTGAATATGCAGGAAAATCATTTTCTTCAGCCATTATAAACTAAATCAGCTTCAATATCAAAAACTTAAAGGTTTTCTAAGTAATAAGCAATACGCCGAGCCATCGGTAAATTTAAAACCACCAGCACTTAACTTAAGTTAGAACCACTAGATCATTTAACCTTGTAATTTCACCAGTAAACAGTTCCACTCTATAAATTAGCTGATTTATTTTTGCCTATTTATTTGTAAAAGTATGGGCATAAAAAGCTAAAGAAGAACACATAAGACAGGCCGGGCAGTGCATTCGGTTTTAATGGGTGCGATTTTTAATACGAAAAAAGGTTTGATAATTAACGAACAAAAGTTTTTATTTGCTTTTATGAAAATGAATTTTAAAATATATCGAGATTGGGAACTGGGGCTTTACAAATTTAAAGGTAATATTGAATTAGAAGATATTTTAAGTATTGTTAAAGAGAGTTATTCAAATAAAGATTTTATTAATCTAAAATGCACCATACTGGATTTTAGAGAATGCTCATTTGGGTTTGATTTACCAGGCCTTAAGGAAATAATTAAGCTAGTTGAAGTAAATAAAAACGTGACTATGAATGTAAAAGCGGGGCTGTTGGTTGGAGAACCAAAAGTTACTGCACTTTCGTCCTTTTTTGCAACACACCTTGGCATCAAAAAACAAGTGAAAGTGATATCAACACTTTCGCATTTAATAGAATCTTACGATTTATCAATTTCAGAGCCTGAATTGGATAAATTACTTACTGAAGTTTTATAGCTGGGATGTATTATTCAGATTGGTTAACTTAAATAGCACTTTTTCAATGATTTATCATTAAATAATGGATTTTACCTGGCCGTTTTGCTCATTCAACAAATCTGGTTGCTCTTCTTTTTTTGCTTTTCTATGTATCATAATTTTGTGGAAACCTCTTGTTTAAAAACAATTATTAAAATTAATATGTACGCAATATTTTTTTCACATATGAACTTTCTCGGTATTTCATATTTCTTAAAATCCTGTAAAATTGAGAAATAATTACCAAACAAAAAGGCATTGGATGAACTAGTTAATTGCTCTGGTCAAAAGGTTTTAGTACATTTACATATGAACATTTTAATAAAAAATGCCACCATCGTCACTTCTGCAAGAGCATTTAATTCAGAGATTTATATTTCCGATGGTAAAATTGCCCAAATAGGCAAGGCTTTAAAAATCTTAGAACCTATAGAAAAAACAATTGATGCCAAAGGAAGGTTTGTTTTTCCTGGAGGGATTGACCCGCATGTTCATATGCAACTCCCTACGCCTGCTGGTTTCTCAAGTGATAATTTTGAAACAGGAAGTAAGGCTGCCTTATTTGGCGGAACAACAACATTAATTGATTTTGTAACTCCGAATAAGGGGCAATCTTTAATTGATGCTTTCATTGATAGAAAACGCGAAGCAGATAATTCCTTTTGCGATTATTCTTTTCATGTTAGCCCCATTGAATGGGCACAGAATACGGAACAGGAAATTAGAGACTGTATTGAATCTGGAATTACATCTTTTAAAGTATATATGGCGTACAAAAATACCATCGGTTTAAATGACGAAGATATATTCAAAGTTATGCATGTTGTGGGTAAAAATGGAGGGATTGTTACCCTGCATTGCGAAACTGGTGATGAAATTGACAGGCTCAGAAATGATTTAGTAAAAAAAGGTAATTTAAGCCCTGAATTTCATGCAATTTCACGGCCGGCTCATACCGAATCCGAAGCTGTTCAAATGGCCATAGAAATGTCTAAAATTACAAAATGCCCTATCTATGTCGTTCATACTTCCACTGGAGAATCGGCCCAATTTATAGAGAACGCGCAAAAAACCGGGTACCCGGTTTATTCCGAAACTTGCCCTCAATATTTAGTACTAGATGATTCAAAGTACCATGGTATATTTAATGATACCTGTAAATATGTTATGAGCCCTCCATTAAGAAAAAGAGAGGATAACAATATACTCTGGAATTCAATTAGTAAAGGAATCATTAGCACAGCCGGGACAGACCATTGCCCATTTAACCTTGAACAAAAATTGAAAGGGAAGGAAGATTTTAGGAAAATCCCGAATGGAGCCGGCGGGGTTGAGCACAGAATGAAATTACTTTTTACACTTGGCGTATTACAAAATCGAATATCCTATAATCAATTTGTTGATGTAACATCCACTCAAGCAGCAAAAATATTTGGTTTATACCCTCAAAAAGGAGAAATAGCTGTTGGCTCGGATGCTGACCTATTAATATGGAACCCTAAAACAGAAAGCGTTATTTCGGTGGAAAACCACCACCAAAATTGTGATTTGGAAATTTATGAAGGGTTCAAAACGGTTGGGGAACCCGAAATTGTGATTGCCAATGGTGAAATCAAGGTTGAAAATGGAAAATTCGCCTCTAAAAGTAAGGGAAAGTTCTTAAAAAGGCCTGCCTGATTTTGTAATTAAATATACTTGTTAAATTTTCGGTAGTAATGAACGCATCAATATCATAATTTTGAACCGTGTTAATTCTTAATTGAGGTTACCATGAACATGAACTTAAGCTTTGAAGAAAAATATAATGCGATTGGAAAGAAGGAATCGCTTTACGAAGGCGTATTTGTTACTGCCGTAAAATCAACAGGTATTTTTTGCCGCCCATCTTGCAGGGCAAGAAAGCCAAAAGCAGAAAATGTAGTTTTTTATAATACAGCACAAGAAGCCATACAAAATGGATTTCGCCCGTGTAAAATTTGCAAACCCATGGAATTAGAGGGAGAAACTCCTGATTATATAAAAATTATTATAAAAGAATTACAAGAAAACCCTTTTCTTAAAATCAAAGATTATGGTTTAAGGCAAAGAGGAATTGAACCAAGCCAGATTAGAAGGTGGTTTCAGAAGCACCACAACATTACTTTTCATGCATACCAGCGTATGTTAAGAATTAACAAAGCATATAATGAAATAAAAGGCGGAAGTTCAATTACAGGAGCTGCCTTTGATGCAGGGTACGAATCCGTTAGTGGGTTTAGTGATGGCTGCCAATCTATTTTTGGGCAATCTCCTAAAAATATTAAAGAAAAAAATGTAATAAATATTGCCCGGTTTTCAAGTAAACTAGGCCCTATGTTCGCTTGTGCAAGTAATAAAGGTTTGTGCTTACTCGAATTCACCGACCGAAGGATGCTAGAAACCGAATTTAAAGATTTATGCCAAAGGATGAATGCTGTAATACTCCCGGGAGAAAATGAATTTTTAACACAAGCACAAATGGAAATCACTGAATATTTTGATGGAACAAGAACAGAATTCACAATTCCATTGCATACTCCGGGAACTGATTTTCAAAATAAGGTTTGGAAAATATTACAGGGCATACCTTATGGAGAAACACGTTCTTACCAGCAACAAGCCATAAACATTGGAAACCCAAGAGCAGTTCGGGCAGTTGCAAATGCTAATGGCGCTAACAGAATAGCAGTTATAATTCCTTGCCACCGCGTTATCGGAAGTGATGGAAGCCTTACAGGCTATGGTGGCGGTTTGAGTAGAAAAGAATGGTTACTGGAGTTTGAAAAAGAGAATATGTAATTTGTCATTCTGAACCTGCCGGCAGGCAGGCAGGCGAAGTGAAGAATCTCTACTCTTATTCATCATTTAAGAATTTCAAATTGGGATTAAATTCTGAAATTAAATTTTCCTTTTTGCTTCCTAACCAGCCTTTTATCTCTTTCTCTCTTTTAATTGCATGATCAATAAACTGAAACCTTCGTAGTATATTAAATAGGTACAATTATATTTACCCGCAAATGTATTCTTAGCACCTTCTGAATCTTTTTTATTTTAATATATCCTTTGCTTAATATTATTGTTTACACCTGTATAGTGTACTGTTTTATTCTTAATTGTCAATATGTATTTAAAATAGTTTTGCATACTTAGATTCTTCGTTTCACTCAGAATGACAAAATACTATATAAAAAGTAGTTTAGAAACCCACCCTTTTTTTATTCCTTTCCAGGATATTATTTAATACTTCGGATGGATTCTCAAATTTATTGGTAAACATCATTGCTGCAATTATATACGGCTTATAACCAGCTTCTAAGTAAGTTCTTATTCGGTATTTTTCAAACACTTCGGCATTCACTTCGCCCTCTTTGCTCGAAACTCCGCTAATATCGGCAGGTAAACAATGCATGTATAAAGCATTCTTATTTTTGGTTACATTCATTTTTTTATGATCGTATTCCCAATCTTTAAATTTGGCATTATTTGCTAAACAAGTTTTTTCCAATTCCTTCAAACCTTGCGCATCACCGTTCTTTAACAATTCTGTTCTTTGCTGCATAATATGGAAAGGTGCCCAACTTTTTGGGTAAACAATATCTGCATCCTTCATAGCATCTTCCATCGAGTGGCTAATGTTGAAAGCCCCCCCACTCCACTCTGAGTTATTTTTAGCAATATCCACAATTTCAGGAATCAATCCGTAACCTTCGGGGTATGCCAGTTCTATATTCATTCCATACCTGGACATTAAGGCAATAATTCCTTGAGGTACAGATAATGGTTTTCCATAGCTAGGAGAATAAGCCCAGCTCATCACAATCTTCTTGCCTTTCAGGTTTTCCAATGAACCAAATTCATTTTGTAAATGCATTAAATCCGCCATCGATTGTGTTGGGTGGTCCATATCGCACTGTAAGTTTACTATTCCTGGCCGGCTTGGCAATACTCCTTTTTGAAATCCTTCATCTAAAGCCTCTCCGACCTGTCGCATGTACTTATTTCCTTCTCCTAAATAAATATCATCACGAATTCCAATAAAATCGGATAAAAACGAAATCATATTAGCCGTTTCCCGTACCGTTTCTCCATGTGCAATTTGCGACTTTTGCTCATCCAAATCCTGCACGGCACAGCCTAAAAGATTGCTCGCTGATGCAAACGAAAACCTTGTTCGTGTTGAATTATCCCTAAAGTTTGAAATTGCCAACCCTGAATCAAATACTCTAGGCGAAATGTTATTATCTCTCATTTCCTTTAGGATATCCGCTACTTCAAGAATAACTTGTAAATCTTCTTGGGTTTTTTCCCAGGTTAACAAAAAGTCTTTTTGGTATAAATCTGCCCTTAACCGGTTTAATTTTTGAATTTTATCTTGTAAACTCATAGTTCGATTTTTAAAATTTCAATTTAGCTTTTACTGCTTATTAAAAACTACCTTTTTATTTAGCCAATGGAATACTGAATCATTGGCGTACCATATGATGATTTTATAGCCTCTATTATTCCATTCATCCGTTATGCCTATTAGCCAATTCCTGCAAACCATACATTTAAGTAAATATTAAGTAGAAACCACAAAAAATTTAAACCTCAAAAGCAAAAGCAGCATAAAAAGCGGATGCTGCAACCAAATCATCAATCGCTACTTTCTCATTAGGGGCATGCGCCAACACTTCATTTCCAGGCCCAAAACCAATAGTGGGTATTCCATATACACCATTGGTCATAATTCCGTTGGTCGAAAAAGTCCACTTATCAACCTTAGGTTCTTGGTTAAATAAATTCTTAAAAGTTTTAACACCCAATTGGACCACTTCATGGTTTTCAGGCATTTTCCAGGTTGGATAGTATTTCTCCATTCCATATTCCAGGCCAGTATACGCTGTTTCCTTATATTCCAACACTTCAACCTTAGCATTCATTCCATCGGTTAACTGCTCAATCTCAGCAACTGCTGATTCTTTGGTTTCTCCCCAGGTTAACCTTCTGTCTAAATGAATTCTGGCATAATCAGCTACTGCGCAAAGCGAAGGGCTGCCTGTTACCATTTCGGAAATTGTTATGGTTCCTTTTCCCAGAAATTCATCAGATTTCAGGTTTTCATTTAATCTTTCAATTTCCAATGCAGTTTTAGATGCCATGTAAATTGCATTTTTCCCTCTTTCGGGAGCCGAACCATGCGATGATATTCCATAAAAATGCACATGCATTTCCATACGCCCGCGGTGCCCCCTGTAAATTCCAAGGTTTGTGGGTTCAGTGCTAATTACCACATCAGGTTTTATTCCCTCTTCTTCAACAATATATTTCCAGCATAAACCATCACAATCTTCTTCTATTACACTGCCCACAAAATAAATAGTAATGTCTTTATCAAAACCTAACTCTTTCAATATTTTTCCTGTTGTAACAAATGCTGCTGGCCCACCTTCCTGGTCCACTGTGCCCCGGCCATGTACATACCCATCTTTTATTTCTCCTCCTAAAGGGTCAAAATCCCAATTATCCATATTTCCCATGTCGACAGTATCCATGTGGCCATCAATAGCTAAAACCCTTTTACCATTTCCTATGCGCCCGATAACATTTCCTAATCCATCAATTTTTACTTCATCAAAACCTGCTTCTTCCATTTGCTTTTTCAATTCCAATTGGACTTCCTTTTCACCAAGGCTAAGCGATTTGATCTTGACTAGTTTTGAAAGGTTCTCAGCCGTGTAATCACGGTATTTTTCAGCTAATTCATTTATTTTCTGATAGGTATTTTCCATTTTCTTAAAAATAAATTAAATGATGGATAAAGTTACATTTTTTATTTATTAAGGATTGTACACAGGACAGATTTATAGCATTACTTAACTAATACAGAATAAACCAATAGTAGGCCTAAATTTTTAAGAATTATTTTCTGCATAAACCGAATTTCGTCAGAATTCAATCTTCATTTCAACTACTAACAATAAAAACTAACTCTTAAACTCTTAAATTCGGCTCAATCATTGTATTTTTGATTGGCAATTAAAAAGAATTAAAATGAAAGTTTGGAGTTTTATTCGCGAGGAATTATCGGATAATAAAAAAGTTATGCTCATTGTTGTTGTTGAGCGAAATGGCAGCAGCCCGGGTGTTGTGGGCTTTAAAATGGCAGTTTCAGAGTCTGGCGTTATGGCAGGTTCTATCGGCGGTGGCGTTATGGAATATAACATGGTTGAATTGGCAAAAAAAGAATTAAATAAACCTGAAGGAAAACCGTTTATTAAAAAACAAATCCATAGTGCTGGCGGCGGTAGCGAAAAGTCAGGCCTAATATGTTCCGGAGAACAAACGCATGCGTTTATCCCATTAAATAGTTCCAATTTTGAAACCATCAACGATATGGTTATTACACTTGATATTGGAAATAATGGGCTTTTTCAAATAAATTCAAACGAAATTGCATTCAATAAAAATGAAAGGGCAAATGGAATAAGCTATGATTTCAATTCTGAAGAAGAATGGTTGTACCAGGAGCAAATTGGCCTAAAAAATACCATGTATATTTTTGGCGCTGGCCATGTAAGTTTACCGGTTAGTGAAATTTTCAGGATTCTGGATTTTAAAGTAGTTGTCCTGGATGACAGAAAGGGTTTATCTACATTTGAGAACAACTTAAATGCGCATCAGAAGAAAATCATTGATTATAAAAACATTGAAGGCATCGTTGAAGAAGGAAGCCACAGTTATGCCATTATTATGACAGTAGGGCACAAAAGTGATGAAATAGCCTTGAAGCAGTTAGTTAAAAAGGACCTTAAATACCTTGGAATGATTGGGAGTAAAAACAAGGTAAGAACAATTTACGATTCTCTTAGAAAACAAGGAGTTACTGAAGAAGAATTGAATAAAGTAGATGCTCCCATTGGTTTACCCATCCATAGCAAGACAACAGCAGAAATTGCGGTTAGCATTGCAGCAAAGGTAATCCAGGTAAAAAATGGTTAATTAAAACAAGAGGCTGTCCAAAAAGTAAAAGGACAGCCTTTTAATTTTGTTGTCCCCTTAAAATTTACGATCTTAAGGGTCGGTATGACAACAAGATCAAAGATACGATTTAAAGAAATTACTTGCCAACAGTCAGTACTGT
>JANQII010000211.1 GCA_028282195.1 Prolixibacteraceae bacterium | reverse complement strand
CTAGTGTAAAGATTGCTAATTCCCCAAACTAATTTTTGCCCTATTTTCCTTTCTTCTGCGTTAAGTTTTTTCGCCGTCCCGAGCAATCGGGATGCCTGTAAAACTTGCCTTTAACAAAGAAAAATACCATCAAAAATTTTAATTCGTTTAATTAACAATCTTCACACTAGCTAACTTTGAGATTAGTTAGATAGAATTATTAATTTTAAGAATGATATGCTTTATTACGAAATTCGGTAGGAGTACTTCCTACTTTTTCTTTAAAAAGACGGCTGAAATAATATATCGACTTGAATCCTAACTCGTAGCTAATTTCTTTAATACTTTTTTCTGTAGAAAGAATCAACTCTTTGGCACGCATAATTTTTAAATTCAGATGATATTGATGTGGTGATATTCCGGTATATTTTTTAAACATTTTTCGAAAATAGGAATAACCGATGTTATTTTGTTCGGCAAGTTTTAAAAGATCAATTTCCTGTTCTGTCTTTTCCCGCATTTGGAACCGTGCTTTTTGAATAACTTTTTCAATCTTATTACCGGAAAAACTTCGTTGCTTGTTAAAGGCAATAATGTATCCTAATAGTTTAATTATTAATCCTGAGGCGATTTGTTGGTATCCCGGTTTTTCCTTTTGAATGATATCAAAAATTTTGTAATAAGTATCAATAAGTTCTTCCCGAATTCCTAATTGAAAAACGGATTGATCTTGTGGTATGATTGGGTTTGATAAAATTTGACGGGCAAGCCTACCATCAAAACCAATATAGTTTTCAAGCCAGCCAGTTTTCTTTAAAGGCTTATAGCGATGCCATATACCAGGCCTGGTAACTAAAAGCGTACCTGGCTTAATTTGAAACTTTCCAATTTTGTTTTCAAGGATACCGTTTCCATGAGTAATATAGTTTATCTGAAATTCTTCAAGAATCCGCCCATTTTCCCATGTAAAATGATAACCAGTAGGGTGTTCATGTGAAGGGTAAACCGACTTAGGCTCAATTAGACTCTTCCCGGCAACGTTCAGATATAGACCCCAGTCTTTATCTTCTTCACTGGGCGTAAGGTATTTGAAAAAATCTTTCATTTTAGACCAAAAAGTATAAATAAACAGCCATTTTGTGTATTGAAAAGACCTGATTCATACTGTATTTTTGTTGACAATAAATTTTGAATACAATGATCAAAAATATCAAAAACATTCTTAAAAATTAAAATATAATAACATGCATGCATTATTAGGTGTTTTATACCATTCATTGGGAGGCTTTGCTTCAGGGAGTTTTTATATGCCATTTAACAAAGTAAAAGGGTGGGCCTGGGAAAGTTACTGGATTCTTGGAGGGCTTTTTTCATGGTTAATTATTCCACCTGTAGCTGCTTACTTAACAGTACCAGGGTTTGTAAGTATAATTGCTTCAAGTTCAAGCCAAATCTTATTTTTCACTTTTTTAATGGGTTTGTTATGGGGAATAGGAGGCTTATCCTATGGGTTGGGAGTGAGGTACCTCGGCATGTCTTTAGGAAATTCTGTAGTATTGGGATTTTGTGCTGCTTTTGGAGCAATTGTTCCATCTATCTATTATAATATTAATCCGACTGCAGGTAAAGTTTCATTTACTGATATGATGTCAACTCCCGGTGGTCAGCTTGTACTTTTAGGGGTACTGGTTTGTGTTTCAGGAATTGCGATTTGTGGTAAGGCAGGAATAATGAAAGAAAGTGAACTTTCGGAGGAACAAAGTAAGGCAAGTATTGCAGAGTTTAGCCTCGTGAAAGGATTGATTATTGCTGTTTTATCCGGGATATTGAGTTCCTTCTTTAATTTTGGTATTGAAGCAGGAAAACCTTTAGCTGATGCAGCAGTTGAAGCAGGTTTTAACCCGCTATTCCAAAACAATGTAACCTTTGTAGTTATCCTTTGGGGAGGGCTAAGTACTAACTTTATTTGGACAACAATTCTTAGCATTAAGAATAAATCTTATGGGGATTTTGTCAATAAATCGACCCCAATCACCAGAAATATATTATTTTCTGCGCTTGCCGGCACAACCTGGTTTCTTCAGTTTTTCTTTTACGGAATGGGTGAAAGCAAATTAGGAAACGGGGCGAGCTCGTGGATACTACACATGTCAACAATTATTCTAACAGCTAATATGTGGGGGATTTATCGAAAAGAATGGCATGGTGTAACAAGCAAAACCAAATGGACAATTTCGATAGGAATTTTTGTAATCCTTTTGTCTGTTGTACTGGTTGGTGTTGGTAATTCAATGTAATGATTTAAAAAAAAAGTATGGATAAAAATGAATTAATCAAAAAGGCCTATGCTCTTGCTAAAGAGCAATATGCAGCTTTAGGTGTTGATACAGAGAAGGTGCTTGAAAATATGGGCAAAGTAATAATCAGTTTGCACTGCTGGCAAGCCGATGATGTAGGTGGTTTTGAAATACCCAATGCAGAGTTGTCTGGGGGAGGTATACAAGCTACCGGAAACTACCCGGGTAAAGCTACTTCTTTGGAAGAAATGCGTGCTGACCTTGAAAAAGTACTTTCGTTGCTGCCGGGTAGTCAGCGATTGAATTTGCATGCAATTTATGGCGATTTTGAGGGTGAACGGGTAGACCGTGATCAAATTGAAGTAAAGCATTTTCAAAGCTGGATCGACTGGTGTAAAAAACAGGGAATTGGAATAGATTTTAATGCTTCTTTTTTCTCTCATCCCAATGCTGATTCAGGTTATACTTTATCATCGAAAGATGAGAGTGTACGGCAGTTCTGGGTGGAACACCTTAAATGTTGTCGTTTAATTTCTGCTGAAATTGGTAAGCAATTAAAATCTCCTTGTGTACATAATATATGGATTCCTGATGGGTCAAAAGATACTCCGATTGATAGGAACGGATTACGTAAAATTCTAAAAAAGTCGTTGGATGAGGCAATGGAAATTGAGTATCCGAAAGAATATATGAAGGATGCAGTCGAAAGTAAATTGTTTGGGATTGGCGCTGAATCTATGACTGTTGGCTCACACGATTTTTACATGGGGTATGCTATTAGTCGAAATAAGATGATTTGTCTTGACAACGGCCATTTTCATCCTACGGAACAAGTGGGAGATAAAATTTCAGCATGTTTGCAATTTCTGGATGAAGTATTGTTGCACATCACTCGTCCGGTTCGGTGGGATTCAGATCATGTAGTGACATTAAATGATGATGTGCAACTTATTGCTTCCGAAATTATTCGTAATGATTTTTTTGATCGTGTAAATATTGGTCTGGATTTCTTCGATGCTTCAATTAATCGTATTGGGGCTTATGTGGTTGGAACGCGAGCTGTGAAAAAAGCATTTATGATAGCCATGCTTGAACCAACATCAAAGCTGACTGAATTTGAAGAAGCCGGACAAAATTTTGAACGACTGGCTTTGCTTGAAGAATTAAAAACCAAACCTTTTGGAGCTGTCTGGGATTACTATTGTTTGCAAGAGAATGTGCCTGTAGGGGAGGGTTTTATAGCCGATATTCAAGAATATGAAAAGAAGATATTGTCAAAAAGGTAAAACCGTTTTTAAAACATGCAGGAATTTAGCTAGATTCCACTATTAATGTAATAATGAAGATTTTCCCGCGTGATTATATCTAAAGGCAGGTATTTAATCGGCGGGATTTCTTTTTTGAAAATTAGATGATCAATTAAAAGCTGAATGCCATAGTAACCTTGACCAATTGGGTTTTGGTTAATTAGAAAATCGATGTAGCCTTCATCCAGAAAATCAAGGTTCTTTTTAAGCAAATCGTATCCAACCAACCTAATTTTTTTCAGGTTTTTGGATTTTAAATATGAAGCTATGGTATATGCTTTTGATGTAGTAACGAAGAATCCTGAAATTTCGGGATTCTTCGTTATTATTTTATCCATTTGTTTAGCAAAAAATACCTGGTCATTTCCGTGGGTCAACTCTTCATGAATGATGTGGAATTCATTGCTGGTGTATTGATCAAAATAATCCTGAAAGCCTTGTTCCTTTTTTATCAGGTGAGATGAGTTTGGAACATCTTCATCAATATGTGCTACCACAAAAGAAGTTGGTTTCTGCACTCCGTAATGAAGCATTTTTGCTGCTAATAATCCACTTTGATATGAATCCTGCCCAATATAGGCAAGTGGTTCGTAATCGGGAATGTGGGTATTAAATAGGTTGAAAGGTATTCCTTCTCTTTTCCATCGATTCAGGAATGTCAAAGATTCCCTGTAAAAAACCGGAGCAGTTAAAATACCATCATAAGCTAGTTCCGAAACTTTTTCAGCTTCTTTTCTAAAAGTATCAACATTGAACTGATTGAAGATATGTTGGGTAATGGTTACTCCGTATTGTTTAAGGTCATGGCCGGCTTTTTCAATTCCTTCTTGCGGACCTCCCCAGTAGCTATCAAGCGTGGAGTCGGGTATAAGGGCTGCAATTTTATATTCGCGCTTAGAAACCAAGGCCCTGGCAAGCATGTTTGGTTCATAATTGAGTTCCTTTGCAATCCTTAAAACTTTTTCTTTTACCTGCTCGGAAACACGACCACGATTATGAAGGACCCTGTCTACAGTACCGGTAGATACGCCAGCTTTTTCAGCTATATCCTTGATACGAACAGCGGTGTTTTTATTGGAATCTTTACCTTTCATTTTCCGTGATCAAATTTTCAAAAAAAATCGCTTATAAAAAATTAAGTTCACCAAAAAAATCAGGTAGGTGAAAATTTGGGTGTGGGGCTTGGATGTTGCTCCAACTAATGAAATGCGGTTGTTTCAAATCATCTCCACATTTGTAAAAATTAGCTGTGGCTTTTTTCCCTGAAAGCTTAGTGATATTCTTGTATATGAAAGCTTCCTTAGGAATTAAAATGCTTAACTCCCAATTGAATTGCTCACTTCCATGCCTGCCTAGTTTTGTTTGAGTGCGTATGGTTTCAATTAAACTAACAGGCAATGATTCCCTTTTGTCCCTGTTCGGCCCACAAGCAGAAAGACATGTGCCAAGGCAGTTAAATTCAAAATTGTAGTAATTCTCATCTTCTTCAAAAGAAATAAAAAACTCTACACAACTGTCTGTGTAAACAGGGTCGTTGTGCTTGGTATACCTTGCCAGTATCTCGCTTTCCAAAACTTTGTAGTGCAATAAAATGAAGTCATTGTTATGTGCAATTTTAAAATTTACCACTGGCTTCTTTTCAGGTGCACCCCATGGAAATTGATCTATATTATTGAAAGTTGTTTGGTCAATAGCCTTTAAAACAGACTCCTGTTTTTCAGGGTTGAAATCTATAAAAGGAACATTCATATTTATGGGTTTTAGGTACATGTATACTATATTTATTAGCGATTTAATCCCCTTAAATTGGTTTTATGTGAATCACTTTTTGCTCAATAAATTTACGATATAGTTTAGAGCCGGAAGTTTTACTTCTAACTTCCAGCTTCTATCATGAAAAATTAATATTACTGAAGAATTTCATTCGTAACTTAAAGCTAAGGTTTTCCAATCTATATCTAATTAACCGCATTCTTTTTTAATGATTTCCTGCATTTTAGGGAAGTTCTCAATTAGTCTTTCAACCAATCTAAACTGTGCCCTTGCACGTTGAATATTGTGTTCAGGAAAATGAATTTTGTAATAGTTGTCCCCATCTATGTAGTCAGTCAAAAAGCGAACTCCCATGATAAAAGGAAGCAAAATGCAACCATAGGCGAGTGATTCAATTTCATCATCATTTAAATTGTCTTTTGCTTCAGCTAAAAAGCCCTTTGCAAACCCTTCAAAAAGCTCCATGTTAACATTAATTTTTGAAAGGTCTTTTTCATCTTCATTAGCCGTATTGACAATCGTGCGAATTGCGTCTCCAAAATCATATGCAACGTATCCGGGCATAACGGTGTCAAGGTCAATTACGCATTGCGCTTTGTCATTTTTGTCCAATAAAATGTTATTGAATTTTGTGTCGTTGTGCGTTGTCTTAAGCGGAATTTTGCCTTCTTTCCCCATGTTTAAAACAACCAACATTTTTTCTTCTTGTGCTTTAACGAAATCAATCTCTTTTTGTACTTCTTTAACGCGATCTACCTTGTCTTCATCAATTGCATTTTGAAGAAGATTGAGTCTTGATTCTATGTTGTGAAACTTTGGTAATACTTCGTGGAGTTGCTTAGCGTTCAAATCTCCCAATAAACTTAAAAACCGACCATAACCTTTACCTCCTTCGTATGCTTGTGTCGCATTTTCAACTAAGTCGTAACTATTGGTTTCATCCAGAAATAAAAACACCCTCCAGCTACTTCCATCAGTGTGTTTGTGGAAAAATTCATCATTTTTAGTTTTGATGATTGTGAGCACTTCCTTATCCGGATTGGAGCCCGGGATTTTTGCTATTTTCTTTTTTAAATGTTTGGTAACGATATCAATGTTATTCATCAGCTTAGCCATATCTCCAAAAATATCGGTATTAACCTTTTGCAGAAGATAATCCTGTTTGTCAGGTTCTTCATTAACTATTCTGAATGTGTCATGAATATGCCCTGACCCAAAAGGGACACAGTCAGCAACATTACCTTCAATAAAAAAATGGTTAGCAATTTCAGTTAATTCGTTTTTTTTCATTGTAGTGTGTTATTTAATAAAGTATTGTTTAAATGCTTCAATAGCTTCGTATTCGGTTAAACCGAGTTCATCGTAAAGTTTGGCAGTTTCCCTGTTCCTGGCTTCAGCCCTTTGCCAGAATTCCCGTTGGTCTTTTCCGGGAAAAACTGGGGAATCTTTTTGCGACTGATGTTTAAAGATAGCTTTTCGTTTTTTCATTAGTTCTTCAGGGCTAATCGGAACAGCCATTTCTATATCTTCAATATCCCATTCCTGCCATGCACCGCGGTACATCCAGAAGTAGAAATCATCCATCCAGCTTTCATCCTTTAACCGATTTACTGCTTCAAATATAGCTTTTAAACAAACAGCATGGGTGCCATGAGGATCTTGCAGGTCACCGGCAGCAAAAATTTCGTCTGGTTTTATTTTTTCAAGCAGATCAACAATTATTTGAATATCTTCGTCACCAATTGGTTTCTTTTCAATATTTCCTGTTTCATAAAAAGGTAAATCCAGAAAATGAATATTTTCTTCTTTTATTCCACAGAAACGACATGCTGAAGTAGCTTCTCCTTGTCTGATAAGACCTTTAATACTTAAGGTTTGACTGTTTTCATCGCCCTGATCTTTAGCTTTTATGTAGCTGGTTATTTCATTATGCAATTCATTGATTTGATCTTTTGCAATGTCAAACCTTTTAGAAAAACCTTTTACAAAATCCATGAAACGATGTGCATCATCATCAAATACAGCAATGTTGCCCGAAGTTTGGTAAGCAACATGAACTTCGTGCCCTTGTTCAGCAAGGCGAAGTAATGTGCCACCCATTGAAATAACATCGTCATCAGGATGTGGGCTGAAAATGATAACCTTCTTAGGGAAAGTACCGGAGCATACCGGACGGTTTTCATCCTTTGAACCCGGTTTACCACCAGGCCATCCGGTAATTGTTCTTTGTATTTGGTTATAAATTTCAATATTCAGATTATATGCTGAACCTTCGGTTTTTAAAAGCTCAGTCAGCCCTTCTTTTTTGTAATCGGCATTGGTGAGCTTTAAAACAGGTTTTTGTGTTTTTCGGGAAAGCCAGATTACTGCTTTCTTTTTCATCTGATCATCCCACTCCAAGGCGCCGGTTAACCATGGTGTTTGGAACCGACTTAATTTGGAGGCAGCAGCTTCGTCAGCAAAAATTTGCACATCGTTATGATTTTGAAGAAATGATGCAGGTACATTGGCGCTAATATCTTTCTCTACAGCTTTTTGTAATATGTCTGCTTTACCTTCTCCCCATGCTACCATAAAAATTTTACGGGCTTTTAGTATGTTTTTAATACCCATGGTAATTGCCCGCAAAGGAACATTTTCTTCACCTGCAAAATCATTCGCTGCATCCTCGATGGTGAGTTCGTCAAGCTTGACCATTCTTGTTGTAGAAGTTGCGGTTGAACCAGGCTCATTAAAGCCAATATGCCCTGATCTCCCAATTCCAAGTAATTGGATATCAATGCCTCCTGATTTTTTTATTTTTTTATCATAATTCGCACAAAATTCATCAATTTCATATGCCGGCAAAGAACCGTCAGGGATGTGAATGTTTTCTTTTTTAATATCAATATGATTAAAAAAGTGTTCGTACATGAATTGATGATAGCTTTGTGGTTCATCTGCTTGTAAAGGATAGTATTCGTCTAAATTAAAGGTTATTACGTTTACAAAGCTTAGGCCTTCATCTAGATGCATCCTTATAAGTTCTTTGTATATCAAAAGAGGGGATGAGCCTGTAGCAAGTCCCAGGACTGTTCTTTCTCCTTGCTCATTATTTTGCGTAATAATTGAAGCAATTTCTCGGGCAATTAAGTTTGAACCATCTACCTTGTCATTGAAAATACTGAGAGGTATTTTTTCAACTTCTGTTTTTAATTTGTTGATAATCATTGTTCTATTTTGTTGTAAATGTTTCGGGTTTACTTATTGTTTTAACCTTTAAAACCAAATTTGGTTATATTTTTGGCTACTAATGTAGTTTTAATTTGATTTAAATAAAAGATTCTGATTTAAAATATGTGTTCGAACACGCAAAATTTAATATATTTACCAAATATTAAATTTCAGGCTTATAATAATTAACTAAACCATACTGTGATGATAAACCTAAAACACTTATTACTACTTCTGTTCGTAATATCTTTTCTTGGTTCTTGTAATCTGAAAAAAATGCAGGAAGTTATGGAACCGTCAATTGTACCACAACCTAACGAGTTGGAACGATTAGAGGGAAGTTTTGAAATCAATTCTAAAACTACATTTGTAGTTGATCAAAATGATGATTTAAAAACTGCAGTTAGCTTTATTAATAAACGATTTGATTTGGCTGCGGGCTTTGAATTGCCTGTAGTACATGAAAAGCCTGCTGAAAACTTTATTAATGTTGAACTGGATTCTGAATTGAATATTGGTGATGAAGCCTATCTTTTAACTGTTGCAACTGACCATGTGAATCTGAAAGCTAAAACAGCTCGGGGAGCTTTTTATGGGCTAACTACAATCTTGCAATTACTTCCTCCCGAAATTGAAAGTAAAGCCGAGGTGTCAAATATACAATGGATTATGCCTTGTGTTGAAATAGAAGATGATCCAAGATTTGTATGGAGGGGTATGCACCTGGATGTATGCCGCCATTTTGTTGATGTAGAGTTTATTAAAAAGCAGATGGATGTAATGGCTTTGTTTAAAATGAACACGTTTCACTGGCATTTGACTGAAGATCAGGGATGGAGAATTGAAATTAAAAAGTATCCAAAACTAACTTCTTTAGGTTCGAAAAGAATTGAGGGGGATGGTACTGAGTATGGTGGGTTTTACACTCAGGAGGAAATAAAAGAAGTTGTAGCCTATGCGAAAGAGCGTTTCATTAATGTAGTTCCGGAAATTGAATTACCTGGTCACTCATTGGCTGCTTTGGTTGGCTATCCTGAAATCTCATGTACAGGTGGTCCTTTTAAGGTGCGTAATGTATGGGGGGTTGAAGCTGATGTTTACTGTGCAGGTAAAGAAGAAACCTTTGAGTTTTTAGAAAATGTTATTAATGAAGTAATTCCATTATTCCCTTACGAATATTTCCATATTGGAGGAGATGAGTGTCCAAAAGATCGTTGGAAAGAATGTGCTGACTGTCAGAAGAGAATACGAAAGGAAGGCTTAAAAGATGAACACGAGCTACAAAGTTATTTTATTAAACGTATTGAGAGAGTGTTGCTTGCACATGGCAAAAAGATGATTGGCTGGGATGAAATATTGGAAGGTGGACTGGCACCTTCGGCAACCGTAATGTCATGGCGTGGTGAAGCAGGGGGAATAGAAGCTGCAAGACAGGGACATGATGTTGTTATGACTCCTGGCAACTGGGTTTATTTAGATCACTTTCAGGGAAGTTATAAGGTTGAGCCGGTTGCTATTGGCGGTTATACAACTTTGGAGGAATCCTATGGTTATGATCCAGTGCCTTCAGAACTTGAAGATTCGAAAAAGAAACATATTTTAGGAACACAGGGAAATGTATGGTCGGAATATATGTATACGCCTGATTTATTTGAATATCGTATCTATCCGCGTATTATCGCTTTAGCTGAAGTTGGTTGGACGGAGAAGTCAAATAAAGATTACAATGATTTCCTTGCAAGAATGGATCAGCAGTTTGTTCGTTTGGACGGCCACCACATTAATTACCATATTCCAATGCCTGAAGGTCCGGTAAACAATGTCGTATTTACGGATCAGGCGACTCTTGAGTTTACTTCAACCCGCCCGGTAAAAATGGTTTATACACTGGATGGAACGAAACCAAATGAAAATTCAGAGGTTTATTCAACAGCTTTATCTTTTTCAGAAAATGCTACTGTAAAAATTCGTTCCATATCACCAAGTGGAAGGTTGAGCAGGGTGAGAACAATCAATGTTGAACAGCAAGTCCCAATCGCATCAGTAGATGTTGAGGCAAAAGGAAAAGGTTTATTTGCCAAATACGCTAAAGGAAGCTTTGTGACAGTTAAGGATATTCAGAAAGTTGATACGTGGGAGGAATTTGCATTCACCGAAGAAAAGTACAAGGAGCTTCATGACTATAAGAAACCTTCAGCATTTATTTTTACAGGCTACATGGATATTAAAGAGGATGGTATTTACGAATTGCAAACCAACGTTGATCAGTTTTTTATTGGTGATAAATTAATAATCAACAATGATGGTGAAGTAAAACGTTTTTCCAGAAATAATATAACTGCAATTCTTGAAAAAGGAAAACATCCGGTTAAGATTATTTATCTGAATAGTGTTTTTGGAGGATGGCCACAAGCGTGGAATGGTCCAACGATAAGCTTGAAAAAGCAAGGTGAAGAGAGATTTGAAACGCTAAAACCAGAAGCTTTTTCACATTAATAAGGTCTTTAATAATTATTAAGTATCAATAGTACAATCCTTTTTTATATGGCTGCAGGTTCTTTACGAGCTTGCAGCTTTTTTTTTTTTATTTCAATTCTAAATTAGATACCTGTTGTTAAAAATGTCCAATTTCTGTTTTTGAAGTAAAAATAATTCATACATTTACACACGTGTGAATTTTTTAAGGGGTTATAAGCAAAAAGAATTTGGCAGTTAGGGTAACTATAAAAGATATTGCAAGGGAGTTGAATATTCATCACTCAACCGTTTCAAGGGCTTTAAGAGATGATAAACGAGTGAAATCTGAGACCAAAAAGAAGATTGTTGAATATGCAAAGAGTCATGGTTATCAGGTGAATATGAGTGCTTTGCATTTGCGAGGTAGTATCAGGAATGTGATTGCCATTATTGTTCCCAACATCAACCACCAGTTCTTTTCAAATATTATTAGCCAGATTACCAATCTTGCCAGTGCGAATGGGTATGTTGTTTCAATCTTTCAATCGAATGAGGAGTATGACCGGGAGAAAGAAATTATTAATACAATCATACAAAATAATATTGCAGGGGTGATTGCATCTGTTTCTATGCAAACCGCTGATGGAAGCCATTTTGAAGAGTTGGTGAAGTACAAAATCCCATTGGTTTTTTTTGATAGGGTTTGTGCTATTGATGTACCCAAAGTGGTTGTGAATAACTACGAAATAATGAAGCAGGCCGTTGATCTGATGATCGAAAAGGGCTACAAAAGGATTGTTCATGTGACAGGTACTTCGTTGCTTAATGTATTTAGGGACAGGCAGAGAGGTTATACAGACGCAGTTAATTTGAATAAGTTAAATTTTCAAAAGGTTTATCAGGTCGGGAAAGGTTTTACAATTGGCGATGGGAAAGAGGCGGCAAAAGAACTGTTTTCCGTTCGGGTCAAACCCGATGCAATACTTTGTGATTCTTATACTTTGTTGTTAGGGATTATTTCATATTTAGATGAGATCGGGCTGAAAGTCCCGGAGGATGTGGGGCTTATTGGTTTTGGAGAGAACCCGGTCATGGAAGTGATGAAACCAGGTATCACTGCAATTGTTCAACCCGATGCCGAAGTGGCAAAATGGACTTACAAAATTTTAGAAGAAAAAATAAATAATGCTGATGAGAGGGAGAATGAAAGTATCATGCTTTCTTCTAAAATTATAGAAAGAGATTCCTGTTAAAATTGAAACAAATATACACACGTGTGAATAATAAATTGTAACAACTTAATAACAAAATTATGCTTAAAGGAATATCACCGTTAATTAGCCCAAAATTGCTAGAAACCCTTTCCCGAATGGGACATGGGGATGAACTGATTCTGGCAGATGCCCACTTCCCGGGCGAAACTTTCAATAAAAATGTATTGAGATCTGATGGATTGCGTATCCCTGGCCTGTTGGAAGCCATTTTGCCTTTGTACGAATTAGACTCTTATGTTGATCACCCATTAGTGATGATGGCTGCAGTTGAAGGGGATACATTGGATCCGGAAGTTGAAAAGTCTTATTTGGAGGCTATCCGTAAAACAAATCCGGATGTGGTCCCAATTGAAAGAATTGACCGGTTTGATTTTTACGATCGTGCCAAAAGTGCTTTTGCTGTGGTAATGACCGGTGAAACTTCAAAGTATGGTAATATCCTGCTGAAAAAAGGTGTTACGCCTGTTAAATAGTTAGGAATAATCAGTAAGTGTTCGGTAAATAATTCATTTTAGGGAAAATAAGGGCTTTAGCATTAATTTACATTCTAACCGGACACGACTGAAAGAATTACAAAGATGGAGTGATGAAAACAATAATCCGTTTTTAACAGATCAAAATAGAAATAAATAGTTATGAGTTCAACAGAATTAAAGGGAATTGACCCCAAATTGATTCCCACTAAAAAATTAAGGAGCGGTGACCAGATTCCAGTTGTTGGATTAGGAACATTTGGTTCTGATCGTTTTTCACATGATGAAGTTGCAGCGGCTGTTAAGGATGCTATTCGTTTGGGATATCGTCATATTGATTGTGCTGCTGTTTATTCGAATGAAAAGCAAATTGGTAAAGCAATCACTGAAGTAATTGCAGAAGGTGTTGTTACTCGTGAGGAGCTATGGATAACAGGAAAAGTTTGGAATGATAGGCACCGTGAGGTTAAACAGGCTTGTCAGGAGAGCCTGGATGATCTTGGATTGGATTACCTGGACCTTTACCTGGTACACTGGCCATTCCCGAACTACCATGCTCCTGGTTGCGATGGAGATGCGCGTAACCCGGATTCAAAACCATTCCGTGTTGAAGAATTCATGCATACCTGGACGCAAATGGAAGAATTAGTTGCTGAAGGGAAAGTCAAAAACATTGGAACGTCAAACATGACCATTGCAAAATTTGATGCCGTTTGGGGTTTGATGACTATTAAACCTGCTGTAAATGAAATGGAACTTCATCCGTGCTTCCAACAGCAGGAATTGTTTGACTATTGCGTTTCAAAGGAAATTCAACCTGTTGGTTTCTGTCCGATTGGATCACCAAATCGTCCTGACAGGGATAAAACAGAAGATGATGCGGTTGATATTGAAAATCCGATAGTACAAAAAATTGCTAAACGATTGAATGTTCATCCTGCGGTGGTATGCATTAAATGGGCGGTTCAACGTGGTCAAATCCCAATCCCGTTTTCTGTTCGTCCAAATGGGTATATGAGTAATCTGGAGTCGGCAATAAAAGATCCGATTACCGATGAGGAAATGGAGGAATTGAAAAATGCAGAATGCAATTCTCGCTTGATCAAGGGGCAGGTATTCCTTTGGGAAGGTGCAAAAGGATGGGAAGATCTTTGGGACCTTGATGGAACTATAGCACAATAAATACACACGTGTGGAAATGTAAAAAATAATCTTTAAAAATAATAAAGTTATGTGTGAGAAAATGAATGCTGCTTACTTACCAGGTAACAGCACAGTAGAAATGAAAGATGTTGAAATACCAACACCGGGGTCAGGTCAGGTTCTTGTAAAAACTAAATCTTCTACAATTTGCGGTAGCGATATCCGTGCAATTTATCGTGAGCACCTTGGAAAAGGCCCTGAAGCTTATCAGAATAAAGTTGCAGGTCATGAGCCATGTGGACAAATTGTAAAATGTGGTGACAACATGAAACGCTTCAAAGAAGGTGATCGTGTTATTCTTTATCACATTTCCGGATGTGGTGTTTGCAATGACTGCCGTCGTGGATATATGATTTCCTGTACCAGCCCAAGCCGTGCAGCTTACGGTTGGCAACGTGACGGTGGTATGGCTCCGTACATTCTTGCTGATGAAAAAGACTGTGTCTTGTTACCGGATGAGTTAACTTATACCGATGGAGCTCAGGTAGCCTGCGGTTTCGGTACAGTATACGAAGGTTTGGAAAAAATTGGTATCTGCGGTAACGACCAGGTATTGGTTGTTGGCTTAGGTCCTGTAGGTTTGGCAGCATTGATGCTGGCCAAAGCAATGGGTGCAACAAAACTGGTTGGTGTTGATACAATTGAAGAGCGTTGCCAAATTGCTAAAGATCTTGGTTTAGCTGACGCTGTTTTCGTATCAGGCCCTGACACGTTAGATAAAGTTATTGCAGAATCTTACGGCGGTAAAGGTTTTGAAAGAACTGTTGACTGTTCAGGCCATACACTAGGTCGTCAGTTAGCAATTCGCGCTACACGCCAATGGGGTAAAAATGTAATGCTGGGTGAAGGTGGAACAGTTGAATTCAACCCTAGCCCGGACATTATTCATGACCAAATTACAATTTATGGTTCCTGGGTAACTAATATCTGGAGAATGGAAGAATTGGTTGAAAGAATCGTTCGCTGGGGAATTCATCCGGAAGATTTGGTAACTCATCGCTTCACTATCGATGAAGTTGATAAGGCTTATGACCTGATGGATCAAGGTAAATGTGGAAAAGTAGCCGTTGTTTTCGACGAAGAGATAAAGTAGTAACCTGAGCTCGACTTAAAATATCTACTCAGTTTCAACTAATTTTTAGTAGAAATTGATTCAGATTTTTGAAGGACTATCGGGATAATTCAAGAAAATATGAAGCGATTTATGCAAAAATTAGAGAAATCCAGAGGAAAATACAGAAATGCACAATCTTTGCACCAAAAATATCTAAAAATAGCCCGCTATTCCTGCGCTATTTTTATTACAAATCTCGCACATTTCTGTATTTCTGAGCATAATATTTTAAATCGAACTCAGGTTAGTAGTCTCTAATTTGTTTTAGGTTTTATTTAAGGTTGCCTTTTGTTCGCAAAAGGCTTCCTTTTTGTTCATTCTGCTAAAAAGAAAATTCAATGAAGAAAGTTAAAATTGAACCATTAAGTTTTGAAGCATACAAACCATTTGGAACTTATGCTAATCTGATTAATCCAACTGATGAAAAACTGGGAGCACCTCCGGTTGAGTTTTTTAGAAATCAGTTGCAATTGGATGTGCGTGGTGACATTTCTTTTAGTTATTCTTGTTGCCGTGTTGAAAAAAGGCCAATGGTTATTGATATTCTTGAATACCATTCTGCTTGTGGCGAAGTAGTTTTGCCACTTGACAATGATATTTTATTACAAGTAGCCCCTGCTTCTGCCAACGGTGATCCAATTCCATTGGATAAGTTGCGGGTATTTTATGTGCCTAAAGGTACTGCTATTACGATTAAACCTGGTGTTTGGCATTGGGGACCTTTTACTGTAAATGACGAACCAGCAAACATCTTAATAAACCTGCCAGAACGTACTTATGCCAACGACTGTATAGTTGTTAATTTAGAAGAAAATGACTTCATCGAAATTGAAAATTAAACTTTAACACTTAACCAAAATGACCAAACTAGCTAGTTTTTTTTCTTTCATCTGTTTTGCTCTTCTTTTGGGTTGCGCTGCTCCAAAAGAAAAGAAAGAAACAATTAAAACCTATGAACCAACCTGGGAGTCACTTGCCACACATAACGAGCAAGCTGATTGGTTGAAAGACGCCAAATTTGGAATCTATTTCCACTGGGGTGTCTATTCTGTTCCTGCATTTGCTAACGAGTGGTATCCACGTCATATGCACTTTGAAGGAAGAAAAGAATTTGATCATCATGTTGAAAAATACGGACATCCATCTGAATTTGGATATCACGATTTTGTACCCATGTTTAAGGCTGAGAAATTCAATGCCAAAGAGTGGGTAGATTTATTTGAAAAAGCAGGAGCACGTTATGTGGGACCTGTAGCCGAACACCACGACGGGTTCTCTATGTGGGACAGTGAAATTACTCCATGGAATTCGATGGATAAGGGCCCAATGAAAGATATAACCGGTGAGCTTGAAAAAGAAGTCAAGTCAAGAGGAATGAAGTTTATTACGACATTTCATCATGCCCGTAACTTACAACGTTACAATGATTCGATAGAAGAAAAAAGTTTCAGGCACAGCCACTATCCGTTATTTGATGGAATGCCTCCAACATCTACCGATGATGAGCTGAAATATCTTTATGGAAATATCCCGGAAGAACAGTGGAACGAAGAAGTATGGTTTGGTAAACTGAAAGAAGTAATTCACAAATACCAGCCAGACATTATTTGGTTCGATTCATGGTTAGATCAAATACCAGAGGACTATCGTCAGAAGTTTTGTGCTTACTACTTAAATGAAGCACAAAAATGGGGCAAAGAAGTTGTGATCATTCGTAAGCAGGATGACCTGCCTTTAACTTGCAGTATTGATGATCTGGAAAAATCAAGGATGAACCGCATCAAGGATCAGTTATGGATGACTGATGAAACTGTGAGTACCGGAAGTTGGTGTTTTACTGAAAATTTACAGGTAAAACCAGCTAACGATGTACTTCATGTTTTAATTGATATTGTAAGTAAAAATGGTGTTTTACTTCTTAATATTTCTCCAAAAGCTGATGGTTCCATTCCGCAAAACCAACAGGATGTATTGTTGAAAATGGGAGAGTGGCTTAAAAAGTATGGTGAATCAATTTATGATACCCGCCCTTGGTACACATTTGGAGAGGGGCCGACAAAGGAGCCGGAAGGTAGTTTCAGCAATCATAAAAAGTTCCTTAAAATTAAATACTCCAATAAAGACATTCGCTACACAACGAATGGAAAAACAATTTATGCGTTTGTTTTAGGTTCACCTGAATTAAATAGTGATGTATTATTAAAATCTTTTGCTTCAGCAGAATTACCCTCAGAAATTTCGGTTAAGGATGTTTCTCTGTTAGGTTCCGAAGAAAAAGTGAAATGGGAATTGTCTGATGAAGGACTAAAAGTCAGCACTCCAAAACAAGTGATCGATGCAATGTCGACAGTTTATAAGATAGTAACAAAGTAGGTTTGCATAATTAGTGAACTTCTCAATTACATTTTTTTCATAAGGAAAGAATCCTGCCGGTTTTGGTGGGATTCTTCTATAATTTATTCATAATGAAACATGAAGTGTAAAATTTAATTGTTATTGGAAATCTGAATTTCTACCTTTGATCTGCAAATAATTAAAACCTAAAAGAATGTCAGAACATCGATGTGATAAATGCAAGTTGAGAGAAGTATATTATAAGAAACCACAATCCCTTTTAGGTAAATTCTGGAGATGGCATATTAATTGGTGCCCCGGCTGGAAATCGTATATGAAATCACTTGATGAAGATGATAAACAAGAGGTTATTAAGTTTTATAACTTAAAGAAGTTTTCTTAGTAATGCCTTTTTTCAGGGTTTAGGAACCTTCAGCTTTTACGATGACTTCCTTTAGTTCTATCGATTTTTCTCCTGGAATTTCTTTTGAGCGTATAATTAAAGAGAATACTCCTTTTTCTAATCTGAATTTCCCTAGTTCAATTGTTGCCCAGTTGGTCTCGGGAGCTTCTTGCTTACGAATAACCCGGTCGTGATTGGGAAAGCTTTCATGTTCAAATGGTTTGTCCAGCAGTATTTTTTTGCGATGCTGATCAATTTCCAGTTCAATTATAACACCTACATTTTCAGGAGATAGGGAATAATTCATTTCTAAAAGATACTCTCCGTCATTTACAACATCAATTTCCCATTGAGCCCAGGCTTCCGTTTTCGTCCAGAAATCAATCCAGTCATGTGCCCAACCGTATAAACTATGATAGGCAATTCCAGTATGTTTTCGATCTTTTCGGAATTCAAACGGTGGGTAAAGATTAGCTTCATGAGCCGGTAAAACTGTCATTGGATATTCGGGATAGCCCACAGGGATAGGTTTTGATGTGACGGGAACACGATACACGTCGGCATGCCACTTCTCCCATTCAATTAACAGACTGTCATAAACTTCAGGATGTTGTTCCCTCAAATCTGTTTTTTGCGAGGGATCATCTTCCATATTGAATAAGTTTTCATTAATCAGAAGGAAAGGGTAGCTTAATACTCTTTTTTTACCTGACCATTCTTCGAACAATTTTCGCTTGGGAAACAAACTTTCACCATTTATAAGTTTAACAAAGCTTTGGCCATCCAGAGGTTTTGATGGCTCATAATCCATGTCAATCAGATCCAGTATTGTTGGCAGTATATCAATGAGAGCAATGGATTCAGATATTATTTTTCCAGGCTCAATATGTCCTTCCCAGTTAAGAATAAAAGGCACTTTTACACCACCTTCGTCAACACTTCCTTTTCTCCCTTTTAGATTGCTGTTGTACCTGAAGTTAACAGGTCCGTTATCAGAAAGGAAAATAATGATCGTATTCTCTTTGATTTCTAAATGTTCCAGTTTCTTAATGAGCTTTTGAACATTATCATCAATGTTTTCACACATACCATAAATACAAGCATTAAAGTCGTCCAGTCCTTTTGCTTTGTATTTATTGAAGTATTGATCAGGTACCTGAAGTGGTGTGTGTGGTGTTTGATAAGGCACATAACAAAAGAACGGTTTTTGCTGCTCATGGGCATTGTGGATGAACTTGATCGCTTCGTTCGTCAAAATATCTGGCAGGTAGCCGTCAGTTTTAAATGGTTTGCCATTCCTTTCAATTGTTGTGTCAAAGTAATTGCTCCAGTGTCCGGATGTGAAACCAACAAAGGTATCAAAGCCTCGTCCTAATGGATGATAAGGATAATGTGCCCCATTGTGCCATTTCCCAAATATTCCGGTTTGGTAATCCAGGGATTTAAGTATATCTGACATGGTTGTTTCATCCAGTTTCATATCTTCCCTGCCACGGGTAACCCCGCTTACACCTGTTCGCTGGTGATATCGGCCAGTTAGCAGGCTTGCCCTTGTGGGTGCACACACCGGGCTGACGTAGAAGTGGCTTGCAAAAATTCCTTCTTTAGCCAGATTGTCCAGGCATGGTGTTTCAACAAAAGTATTTCCGGTCATTGACAAGTCTCCATAAGCCATATCATCAGTGACAATGAGAAGAATATTGGGTGGCTGATTTGTTTCTTCTGGCGAAACCTGACAAGAACCAAACCATGCTATGCAGGTTATCCCAATCACAGTTATTAAAACCCATATTTTTTTGATAGAAAAACCCATATGAAAACTTAATCTCGTTTTTGAGTGAGTTCGTCCGTAATTTTTTTCATGAAATTGTCATTAAGCTTGTAAAGGAAAAGAAAAGCTGCAGATAGGACAGCACCCAAAGCAGGATAAAAGCTGATGATCATTCGTATTCCGGTTAAAGATTCCAGACTTTGCTCTGTGTTTGCTTCGAAGCCATAAGCAGCCAGAAGCCATCCTGTAATTGCCCCTCCAAGGGTCCAACCCATTTTCTGCGACATAGAAGAGGAAGAAAAAACCAGGCCGGTAGCCCTCCTGCCAGTTTTCCATTCAGAATAGTCTGCAATGTCAGCATACATAGACCAGATTAAGGGAAGCACAATTCCAGCAGTAATTCCGATGAGGATGTTAAGCCCAAAAATGTAGGTGATCTGATGTGCTTGTGCCCAATAGAGCATAACACTAAAAATTGCCGCTAAAAACATGGCACATATGAATGTATTCTTTTTGCCAATTTTTCCCGAAACAGGCTTAGCTAATAATACGCCTAGCATATTTGTAGCCAGCCAGATAGTCATATATGCGCCTGCAAGTTTATCCCAGCCAACTTCTCCAAAGAACAGAACATTTTGATCTTTTACGAAGTACTTAAAATAATACATGATACTGCCATCCCGTAATGAATTAAATATTAAAACGGCAATTCCGGCACCCAGCATGATAAACCATTGAGCATTCTTTCCAAGGTCTTTCAGGTCGGCCAGTATGGATGATTTTTTCTGAATTGGTTTGACCCGTTCTTTTGTCCAGAGGTAGGTCATAATGAAGAAAATGGCAGCAGTAATTGCATAAATAGTTACGGTATACTGATAGCTTTTGGCCTCTGATGAACTTAGTTTATTAAAGAGCTCCAATAAGTAGGGAACGGATGCTGTCATAACAATTCCACCGGAATATGCACCAATAAACCGGAAAGACGCAAGTGAGGTCCGTACATCCGGATTGCTTGTCATCACACCCATTAGTGAGCTGTAAGGCACATTGATAGCAGTGTAAACCATCATCATGAGCGTGTAGCTTATGTAGGCATAAATGAGTTTTCCAGATGGACCAAAATTTGGCGTGGTAAAAGTGAGTACCCCAATTATCCCAAAAGGAATAGCAACCCATAAAAGGTATGGACGGAATTTCCCTTTTTTCGTTGTTGTCCGGTCAGAAATAATACCCATTAGCGGATCATTCAAACCGTCCCACAATCGGGTCAGCAGCAACATGGTTCCGATGGATGCTGGTGATAATTCAACAACATCAGTATAGTAAATCATCAGGAACATGGAGAACAATTTCCAAAACATGGAAGAAGCAAAATCCCCAAATCCGTATGCTACTTTTTCTTTAAATCGTATTTGATCCGGACTCATAGTTTGTTTATTTTTTCAATTCGTTTGATCAATTCTAACAGTGCACGTGTGTTATGGTAGGGACACTTCCATTTGCCAATTTTATCTTCAGTTGTTATTGGAATTCCACTTTCGTTTACACGCCAGAACCATTCACCATTTTCTAAATCTATTAACTTATTTTTAATAAAAAGCCATAGATTTTCAATACTTTTCAGATAATTCTCATGAGGATTAATCTCCCATGCATCAAGTAAACCAACCATAGCTTCAGCTTGAGGCCACCAGTGCTTATCAGTATCGATTGTATGGCCTTCCCGTTCGTTATGCAAAGCTCCATTTGAATCAATGCCTTCGTCAATTGTATTGTTTACAAGCATTATTGCAATCTCCTCAGAAAGCTTAATGACAGTATCTTCG
The DNA here is from genome assembly GCA_028282195.1 of Prolixibacteraceae bacterium. Lineage (GTDB taxonomy): Bacteria > Bacteroidota > Bacteroidia > Bacteroidales > Prolixibacteraceae > Sunxiuqinia. Next base: position 5,482 of record JANQII010000211.1, on the reverse strand, counting down.
CCAATCGTATCAGCAGCTTCATGCAATAACCATGCAGCCTCAATGTCATGTCCAAAAGAGATTGTATTTGATTTGATTTGCCAATCCATTTCAAAAAACAGGTTCAAATGGCCTGTCTTGTTGTCGATGATTTTGGTTTTAAATAGTTCAAACAGGTTGAGAATACTTTTTTTAAGTTTTGGATTTTGCCAGGCCCTGTAAAGATTTGTGTAAGGTTCAAGAATGTGTAGGTGCGTGTTCATCGACTTTGGCAAGTTTTCATCTTTACTGCTTAATCGCAGATCTTTGAGCTGGTTCCAGTTTTTATCCAATGCTTCAATATAACCGTCATGTTGAAAATCCTGATATTTTTCTTCAAGAATATGATAGAGCGTTTTTGCATAATTCAAGCTTTCTTTGTTCCCGGTTGCAAGGTAATATTCAGAAAATGCATAGATGCCGAATCCCTGGGCATAAGCCTGTTTCCTTGTATTAACAGGCTTTCCCTGGTAGTCCACTTCCCAAATTAGTCCCTTTGCATCTTTATCCCAAAAATGATCAATCAGGTATTGAAATGCCCTTTCAGCATTGTTTTTTAGCTCTGGGGTTTGAAATTGTCGATATGCTGCAGAAAAAGTCCAAAGAATTCTTGCATTCAAAACAACACCTTTGTTGGCTAAAGAATCTTTTTTGCCAAAGTGATCAATTCTACCAATAAAACCACCATTTTTTTTATCAAGAGTGACTGTTCCCCAATAGTCAAGAAGCCGTTTAAGCTCGTTAAGGAATTCCCTTTTTAGTTCGTTTGCAAATATTGGTTTAAGATCCGTTGTTGGTTGTTCTTTCATTTTGTTAGCCACTAGTCTGCCAGTACATTAATGAATTTATGGTTACGGTCAATCAGTTCATTAATTGTTTCAACAGAAAGATGAGAGTATAATTTGTCCTGTGGGGAATTCATGCAATAATCAACAAGTTTTTCAATTGTTGAAGTAGCCACATGCATTCGGGTATCAGATGAAGCATAGTAAATATATACTTTCCCGTCATCGTCCGTAATCCAGCCATTTGAAAAAACGACGTTTGATACATCCCCGACGCGCTCATTGCAAAGCGGTGCTATAAAATGGCCTGCCGGTTTGTGGGTAATGATCCAGGGTTTTTCCAGATCGGTCATAAACATATATAAAGTATATCGTAAGCCTGCAGCAGTGTTTCGTACACCATGGGCCAATTGTAACCAACCTTTATCTGTTTTAATAGGGGCGGGACCTAAACCATTTTTAACTTCGTAAACGGTGTGGTAGGTTTTTGCATCTACAATAACTTCTTCTTTTACTTCTGAATTTTCAATTGAATCAGACAGCCCAAAACCGATTCCGCCACCTTTGCCAGTGTTAATAAATCCATCTTGTGGACGTGTATAAAATGCATACTTGCCATCTATCAAATGGGGGAAAAGTACTACATTCCGTTGTTGTCCCGTGGTTGATTTTAGATCTGCCAGGCGTTCCCAATTTATCAAATCTTTTGTCCGGGCAATCCCTGCTGCAGCAACAGCGCTGGATGTATCCCCATTGGTGGCAGTTGGATCTTTCCTTTCTGTACAAAATACGCCATAAATCCAGCCATCATCATGTTGGGTCAGGCGCATATCATAAACATTGGTGTCGGGATTATCGGTTTGTGGCATGAAGATAGGCCTGTTCCGGAACTTGAAGTTGTCTGTTCCGTTTGGGCTTTCAGCTACAGCAAAGAATGATTTACGGTCGTTGCCCTCTACACGGACTACCAGTAAATATTTTCCGTTGAGTTTTATGGCTCCGGCATTCATGGTGGCATTAAATCCAATTCTTTCCAAAAACATCGGGTTTGTTTCCGGATTGAAATCAAACCTCCAGTGAAGTGGGATATGTTCTCTTGTAAGGATTGGGTTTTTGTAACGATGGTAAATGCCATTTGTACTGAATAGCTTTTTATTTTTTTTCTCAAGAAGGTTGCGGTGTTCTTCCTTGATCTTTCTCATTCGTTTTTGCAACAATTCTTGTTTCATGCTTCGTCTGATTTAATTTTTTAGTTGATTGAATTCGTTTAATAGTAAAATGTCTGAACGGTCAAGAAATTTTTTTGCATCTTTTTCAGCCGGATGTCCCGGGTATGGAAAAAAGAAATGAACTTTTGGATCGTTCCGCCAAACCATTGCATAACTCAATTCATTACTGATTATCGAGTCGCTCAAAACTTTTCCCAGTTGTGAGGAAAACCAGGTAGGGTCGGTTACATTTTCGAGTCCGGTTTCAGTTAATGCACTGATTTTATTTTTTTCTTTTGCAACATCAATAACAATATGCAGTTTACGGATCACCTCTTTATAACCATCCTTTAGCTTGAAATCATGGTAATTGTCAAGACCAATAATATCAACAATTTCATCTCCGGGATACCAGGTTAAATATTCTTTTTCAGAGTTGAAATTCCTGTCCGGGGAATAGGCAACCAACATGTTTTCAATTCCTTTTTCTTTCCTTAGATATTCTACAGAAAAACGAAATAGCTTTTTAAATTCTTCAGAAGTGCATACGTTACTGCCCCACCAAAACCACGTTCCGTCCATTTCATGCCAGGGCCTGAAAATAAACGGGATGTTTTCCCCATCAACGTTTTTTAGGTTCAGAAAAAAATCAGCGACTTTGTCCAGATGGGCAATAAATTGTTGGTGGTGTGAACCTCCGGGCAGAATGTGCTTCACAACAACTGTTTCAGTATTCCACGAACTTACTCCTTTGATGACTGAATAAGGGTGCCAGCTAAACGTATTGATGCCACCCATTTCGTGAGCTTTAACAGCAAGTCGTCTCATCTCATCGAACGGAACACTATCCAGATTAACTTCATGTCCCAGTTCAATGCCGCCAAGTTCCCATCCAAAAAGAGCCGGATAATCGCCAGCAACTCTTTTAACGTCAGATTCGCCATCAATATATTTCCAGTTTATGCCATAAGCTAAATCATCCTGATGACCAAAAAGAATACCTTTGCCTTTAATTGATTGTAATTGACTAAGTATTGGATTCATTGTCTCCGATGGTTCTTTTTTTGATACACTGGTACATGAAATTATTACCAGAAGAGTGGTTAGGATGCATATGATATTGTTACTATTTTTCATTTAAAGGTAGTTTATAACGATTTTGGTTTATTTTATAATCAGTTTATCTGTAATTGATTCATTGTTTGGCTCATCAATTTTTAAGAAATAAATACCAGGTGGATAAATTGAAATATCGTATGATTGTTCTTTAAATTGATCAATAACTGTACCCGCAGAATTGAATAGGGTCATTTGTGATTCTTTAGCTGCATCAATAAAAATTTTTGAAGAAGTGGGGTTGGGATAAAATTTATTTTTCCTAATAGATTGAGGTTCAAATACTGCAGTTGCCAGGTTTAGCTTGTAAAGTTCAGGTAAGTTAGCATCAACAAAAATGGTTGCGGGGTTATTATAAAAATTGATAAAATCTGCTACGCTCGTGTGCCCCGGGTATGGAGCATAATGATGCTCGTTGTTGGCATTTCTCCAAACCATAGCAAAAGCAATCTTTTTTGTGTCACTATTTGTCAGTATAGGGTCTAGTAAAAGCTGAGTAAACCAGGTATTGTCGGTTATTCCTTCAAGGCCTGTTTCTGTAAGTGCACAGATTTTGTTTTTTTCAGTAGATAACTGGCCAACAATTTCAAGTTCATTGATGAAATTGTTTTTACCTGATGAATTTTGCAGGTTCCAATAATCATCGAAACCTAAAATATCGATGTAATTGTCCCCTGGGTAACGCTCCAGGTATTCTTCCCTGGATGAAAAACGATCAGGGGAATAAGCATAAATTACGTTGTGGATATGAAGACTGTCCCTAAGAAATTCAACTGTAAATTGCCATAATTCTTTGTACTCATTAATTGAACAATGTGCTTTTCCCCACCAGAACCAATCACCTGTATGTTCATGAAATGGTCTGAAGATTACAGGAATTGATTCACCTTGATCCCCTTTTAATGACCTGAAGAAATTTGCCAGGTTCTTTAGTTGACTTTTGTAGAAATCATGTTTTTCGCCGTTAGGGAGCAATGTGGGTAAAGGTTTCTGATCGCTACTCCTGTTCTCCCAATAAAAATCACCACCTAAAGGATTATCCATATGCCATTCAAAAGCATTAACTGCGCCCATTCTGTAAAACTTTTTAACACGATAAACAGCCCGGTCGTCGGTTTCACCTTTCGCAATCCCGCGCAATCCCCATCCGGCAAGGGCAGGGTAGGAACCGCAGACACTTTTCACGTCTGAGCGGTCGTCGTCATTGTCCCACCCAACACCATACCCCGTAGCATCCTGATGCCCAAAAAGAAACTTTTCAGTGGTTTGTTCTTTTAGGTTATAGTAAAGGATTTTTGTCTCTTTTGTTGAAAGATCGTTTGCTAAATCGGTATTTGTCAGTTTTTCAAGGATAATGTAGGAAGCTTCAATATTTGCAAAGGCCAGATGTAAATTTTCTAAAGCCAGATTAACTGCATCCTGATGATCTGCTGTTGAAAGAACTTCCTCAGCCTGGTTAATTTTGTTATTGAATGAAGATATACTGTCTGCAGGGTAATCTTCTGAAGAAATATTATCATGATAAAGTTTGGCGAAAGCAACAAGCTCATCAAGTTTTTCGGTTGAGATTGTTGCCTTGATTTTCAAATCATCGATAAAAACAGTTCCCGATTTTGAAGCAGTTGTCCCTCCGTCAAAGTAGAAATAAATGTTGCTTAACTTCTTTTTTGTATTTGATGCTGCTTGCAATTCGATGTCATTAAATTCAGAAGAAACAGCAATGTCCTTTTCAAGCCAGTGTGAAGATTCATCTTCAAAAACAGGTTTAACAGCCAGCTTGAAATCAACAGATGACTTTAGTTTAAATTGAATGGAAAATGAAGATATCTCAATATCCTGATCGGCATTCCAATGGAATTGATCCCATTGACCACTGTTTGAGTTTCTGTTATAAACCGCTTTTAGTTGGTTGCCTTCAATCTCAATTGCAAATGTACTTCCGGTAACCCCCCATTGATTTCCAAGGCTAGCTGCATTAAAATCATCGATCAGCCAATCTTGTGAATAAGCAAAAAAACTGAAAAAACTCAGAATGAACCCAATTAAAAGAAAGCGGTTTTTCATTTGTAAAGTTTTATATATGAACGGAACTTGTTTAAAGTTAGAAACTGAAAGTGACTGTAATCGTATGAAATAGTGCTATTTGCCAATAGCATGAATGGTGACACTTTTTTTTCAACTAACTCACCCTGATTGCGATCCCGATAACCATCGGGACACAATCGTCCCTGCCTGCTGCAGGCAGGCCTCTCTTCGAGAAGAGAGGGAGAACCTGCCTACCGTCAGGCAGGGAGGCAGAGTCAAAAAACAATTTTTCCATTCAATGGCATACTATTATCATTTAACTTTTGACAA
>JANQII010000118.1 GCA_028282195.1 Prolixibacteraceae bacterium | reverse complement strand
ATTCAATTTTGAATACCCAATATTCCAAATTAACTCCGAATTGATGTGTTTTTCATAGTTCTACATTGGTTATTGAGTGTTGAATATTCATTATTTTCTTGCTTTCCCCTAAATTCATATTTGTGTATAAAGCATAGCCCCTGAGTTCAGAGGGGCAATAACTCAAATGTTGTCAAACATAATCCTGCAATTCCCATAAATTCTGCCTTATAAGACTATTGATAAAAGATTAACAGAAATAAGGGTAACCATTTTCAAAAAGAAGAAATAAAATAGTACAGAATATGTATTTGGAATTTTACAGGTTTTCCAAATTTTCTTTAGGGTTTCATCCCTTTAAAGGGTATAAAATATGAACATCTAAAGAATAAATAAAATCTCTTTAGGTTGATAAGTGTTGGCGGTTCGATTGATTTTAATGAAGTTGAAATTAATTTGAAAATGATGAATCCGATTAACCTTTTAGGGATTATTTTTTTGTGCGTATCTGCTTCTCTCTTCCAGCCCATTGGCTCATATGGACATGATTTGGATGTTCCTGAAAGTTCCCAGGAAATTTCAGTTTCCGTTAAATCGTTAGGGAACAGCTTACTTAATACGCCACCCCCAAATCCTCAGTGTGATGCAAACGTACCGTACTATTTGGTAGACCTGACCGGTGATCCGGATAGCACATGGTTATCCCCGAATGTTGGCAGACAAGGAAATTGTTGCAGCACTTCACATCCCGATCGTTGTATCTCATTTACAGTTATACTGGATAAAAATGCAGTTGGGCTCGAATTTGATATTGCTGAAGGAGCAATCCCAGGTGGAAGCTTATTTTACCAAATTGATTGTGGTACCCAGCACGTCGTAGGTGATGGTATTTGTCTTGAAGGAGGTAAATCATATGAAGTAACTTTTTGTAAGCCAGGGGCAAATAAAAATGTATATCGGATTCGTTCAATTCCTGGGATAATTATTCCGGATACGGTGTCTACAAGAATAAATTGTCCTGTAAATATTGAAATAAACGGAGTTGACCCAACAACAGTAAGTTGGAATGACATTACAGGAGGTGGAACTTACAATAGTTATCTCTCCTGCACATCCGGATGCCTTACAAATACCTTTATTGCTGATAATTCTGCCCCTTCAACAATTCTTTATGAAGTTTGCGGCGATGCCATTGATGCAACCTGTGGAGCTACCTTCAATGTTTGTGATACAGTTGTTGTAAATGTATTTCCTGAAGTTGAAGTCTCAATAATTAGTGATCTTACATTTTGTAGTGGTACACCTTCAACATTAACAGCATCTGCAACGCCTGTATCATCAACTTACAGCTACGAGTGGTACGATAATTCTAACGCATCAGGAAACATTGTTTCGACATCTGACACTTTTATCCCATCAACAGGTGGAGCTTATTCTGTTGTAGCCGTTGACTATGTCAGCCCTCTGGGTTGCAGCTATGATACATTGAACTTTGATATAACTGTTTTAGACTGTATTCCTGTTTGTCCAACAGTTACAGTTTGTCCGGGTGGCTCGGTAACTTTTTCAACAGTTTCAGATTTCGTTGCTGCAGGTGGAATAATCAATTTCCCATGTGCCGTTAATGATGCTAACATTCAACTAATCAATTCTGTTTCTGATGGAGACACCTGCCCTGAAATAATAACACAAACCTATGAGATATGGGATGATTGTGGCAACCGCGCCAGTTGTGATGTACAAATTATAAGAACTGATGCTGAAGCTCCCGCCCTGACAGGAATACCTGGTGACATCACTGTCGTTTGTTCAACACCTCCGGCCCCTCCGGTAATCTATACAGATATCACAGCAACAGATAATTGTGATACGAACGTTGAAATCACAATGACCGAGACAAGTACCCAAACTTTTGACAATAGTTACACTTCTGTAGTTTATCAAATTGTCAGAACATGGACTGCAGCTGACGACTGTGGAAATACAACAAGTCAAACCCAAACGATTAATGCAGTTTGTGAATATTGTTACAATGGGGTTGATGATGATGGAGATGGTGCAATTGATGAATCAGACCCGGATTGTCCATGCAGTTTCCCAAACTATAAGCTCACATGTGAAAATATCCAATACTACTACGTGCCCCCGGTATGGCAAATGAATCCATCTTATGGTGGCGGAAGTACTTACACAGACCCTTCCAGCCTGGTAATCTCAACACCGTTTGGAACTGCAAATGTTAGTATTCAATCATCTGATGGCTCTTTCAGTCAATCTTTAACTGTCAACCAGGGAACGGCAGAGGTTGTTCCGCTTACCAATACAATTGTTCAAACTCCTAACTATAATTCTGTTGAAAATGATAAGGGATTGATTATTGAATCAGATCAATTAATTCAGGTTATTTACCGAATTTCTGCAGACAATAATAAAATGCTTGTGACTATAAAAGGAGAACAAGCTCTTGGTCAACGCTTCAGGGCAGGTAGTCAAACAAATGTATGTGGAGCTCCAAACACCAGCAAACGTGAAAATCATTTTATATCTGTAATGGCTGTAGAAGATAATACAACCATAGATTTTGAATTCACAGCAGATATGAAAGATTTAGGGAATACACACTCTGTTACATTAAATGCTGGCGAAACTTATTTAATGATTGATGACGATAACAACCAAAATGTTTCCGGATCATTAATAACATCAGACAGGCCAATTGCTGTTATTTCAGGATCACAACATTCCCGACAATGTAATGGACAGAGTGGTCGCGACGCTGGAGCCGACCAACTGATACCAACCTGTGGAATAGGTACTGACTATGTTGTAACCCGTGGTCTGGACGATGATGCTACAAGTGAAGCCAATTATGCTGTTGTTGTTGCTGTAACAAGTAATACTGAAGTTTATGTAAACGGGAACAGTGCACCAGTTGCAACATTAAACCCTGGTGAATTTTATACCTACGATATGCCAGGCCCGGATTTCTCAAGACATTACATTCAAACGAGTAATCCAGCCTATTTATATCAATTTGGAAGTGTTCAAACCAATGGTGAAATAGGAATGGCCATTGCTGCACCAATTGACGGTTGCCGGGGAGATCGTTTTGTCGAGTTTTATCGATTTCCAAATTCAACAGTTAATAATGTTACCACCCTTGTTCCAAATACCGGGTTAAGTACTTTAACCTTGAATGGGAATCCATATACCAATTACGCAACTGCTGAAGCAATTCCTGGTTTATCAAGCTGGTCCGCAGTTACCTTTGATGATGCAGCACTTAACAATTATAACATCATTGAGAGTGATGAATTATTTAACGCATCTCAGTTTGTTGGTAATCCAAATGGAGGAACATTTGGTTACCTAACCAGCTTCAAGGATAAAATATTTGTGTATGATCCTAATACTGGTTTACCAACATACAATTACTTTGCCGATACTATCTGTGCTGATTCACCCTATAGTCACTGTATTAATTCTTCAAGTTGTTCAGGAAACCAGTTTATAACATCAATCATTGGCAGCTCTCATACAGGAAGTTATGATATAACACCAAATAGCACCTGTTTTGAATATACTCCGGATATCGGTTATAACGGAATGGATACCATTACTGTTTTATTATCTGATGATTTTGGTTTCACACAAGCAGTATGTATTAGTTTCTACATCTGTGGCACACTTCCTTTAATTGACGGAATAACTGATTCAACGGCAACATGTACGATTGGGGAAATTCCTCCGTATGCAAACTTCAGTGAGTTTTTAGCAGACGGTGGTTCCGCCTCCGACGATTGTAGTGGCCTTGATATTGCTTCATTCAATTTGCTTTCTGAAACCAGCGATGGAAACTCATGCCCTGAAACAGTAACGAGAGTTTACGAAATAGCAAATGAATGTGGATTAGCCTCAACATTTACTCAAACAATAGTAATAGATAATACAAATCTACCTACTCTTGCAGGAGTTCCAAAAGATACAACCGTTAATTGTGATGCTGTCCCAAGCCCTCCGGTTATTGGAACCGACATTATTGGGGCTAGCTTTTGTGCAATACCCCCAACTGTGGTAATGGACGAAACCAGGGTTGATGGAACCTGTCCTTTTGTATATCAGCTAACAAGAACATGGACAGTAATTGATGAATGTGGAAATAGTTATTCGGAAAGTCAATTAATAAACGTAATAGACACTATTCCGCCTGTTGCTACTGATCCAGCTCCAATCACAATACAATGCAGCGCAGATATTCCAGCTCCCGATCCTTCGATTGTGACTGATGAAAATGATAATTGTTCTTCAAATATTACAGTTGCTTTTGTTAATGATATTTCAGATGGAAACTCCTGCCCGGAAACGATAACAAGAACATATTCGCTAACTGATGAATGTGGTAACTCATCAACAGTCAATCAAATAATAACGATCAACGACGATATCCAACCATTAATTAGTTGTATTCCTGATTTAACCGTTGCTAATATTACATTGCTTCCACCGGCTGTAAATACATTTGTTGATTTTATGATTGAAGGAGGTAGTGCTTCCGACAACTGTGAGTTAGATACTGCATCATTCATTTTACTCGGAGAAATTGCTGGCAATGTGAGCGGAAATGATATCGTTACCCGTACCTACCAGATTGCTGACCTATGCGGTAATATTGCCTCTTGTGACCAGGTAATTACCATAGGTACACCCACAACTTCTACAGATGATCCGGACAATATATGGGTAGAATGTATTGATGAAGTTCCTGCACCTATTGCATCATTCCAGGAATTAATAAATGCCGGGGGAAATGCTTCAAGTACCTGTGGATTAGACACCACTAGCCTGGTTATGGCAACGGAAACGTCAAATGGAAATACTTGTCCTGAAATAATTACCCGTACATTTGAAATAACGGATTCATGTGGAAATGTGATACCCCTTTCTCATCAAATTACGGTACATGATGTAACTGATCCAACAATCAATTGTCTTCCGGATATTACTGCATTAACGATTGCACTTGTTCCTCCTGCAGCTACCAGTTTTGATGAATTTATACTCCAGGGAGGAAATGCAACTGATAATTGTGAATTAGACACAGCTTCCTTTGCTCTAACAAATGAAGTTATTAATACAGTTGGTGCCAATCAGGTAATAAGCAGAAGATATCAAATAGCTGATTTATGTGGAAACACAACGGTTTGTGATCAGGAAATTACCATAACAGATACAGGAATTACGGCGACACCTATTAATGATGTAGTTGAATGTATTGACGAGGTTCCTGGTACATTTTCTACTTTCCGGGAGCTTATTAACAATGGAGGAAGTGTAACTAGTTCATGTGGGATTGACACGACTACATTTAGATTAGTAAGCGAAATTTCTGATGGGAATTCTTGTCCTGAAGTAATTAACAGAATTTATGAAGTTACTGACTCTTGTGGAAATACTGCAAGCATTCCACATCAAATCGTTGTTGATGATGTAACACCTCCAATCATAAACTGCATACCGGATACAACTGTTTTATCAGCTCCTCCGGTTCCGCTTGCGGCAGTTGATTTCAATGATTTTATAACGCAAGGCGGTAGTGCCTCAGATAATTGTGAACTCGATACAACCTCTTTCATACTATTAAATGAGGTTACGGACACAGTTAGCGGAAATGAAATACTAACACGCACTTACCAAATTGCGGATATGTGTGGCAATGTTTCATCGTGCGATCAAAAAATAACAATTGGCAATCCAACAACGGTTTTTGACGATCCTGATGATGTTTTGGTTGAATGTATCGATGAAGTATCTTCCCCGATTTCTACATACCATGAATTAATAAATAACGGAGGTTCAGCAATCAGTACTTGTGGTATTGATACCACTAGCTTTGCTTTAGTTAGTGAAATTTCTGATGGGAACACTTGCCCTGAAATAATTACAAGAACCTATCAGATCTCAGATTCTTGTGGAAATGTAATCAATCTTTCGCAACAAATTACGGTCGATGACATTACTCCACCAACAATTACTTGTCTTCCAGACACAACTGTCACGGGAATTCAATTAGTTCCACCTGCAATTCCTAATTTGGATGATTTTATTGCTAAAGGAGGTACAGCTTCCGATAATTGCGAACTGGATTCGACTTCTTTTATTCTTTTTGATGAAACAGTTGATATTACCGGTGGGAATAAGATATTTACGAGAACCTATCAAATCGCTGACCAGTGTGGGAACACAGCTATTTGTGAACAGGAGATAACGCTTGTTCCAATTACCTCAACAGTAGATCCACTTGAAGAGACTTTCGATTGTATTGACGAACTACCGGTTGCATACAATTCATTCTATCAACTTTTAAATGACGGAGGCGATATAACCAGCACATGCGGTATCGATACAACTACTTTCACTCTTACTACTGACATGTCAGATGGAAGTAATTGTCCTGAAGTTATTACAAGAACATATGAAGTAGCTGACTCATGTGGCAATGTAATGACTGTTACTCATAAAATTTATATCGATGATGACGTTCCTCCGGTTATAAATTGTTTACCTGATACGATTATATATAACATACCAACAATTCCGCCATCTGTTACAACTTTTGACGAATTCATTTTAAATGGAGGTTCTGCTTCAGATAATTGCGAGCTGGATTCAACTTCTTTCCTATTAATTAATGAAGTTAACAACAAAGTTGGTGGTGAAAATATTACCACGAGAACTTATCAAATCGCTGACATTTGTGGAAACACGAGTAACTGTGAACAGGAAATTACACATATTCCAGATCTGAATAATCCACCAGAGGCTAATGATGATTATTTCCGTGAAGGATGTTTCACCATAACCGGAAACTTAATTGAAAACGATACTGATCCTGATGGTCATAACTTAATAATGAACACAAGTCCGGTTATATTACCCAATCATGGGGTATTAACACTTTATGCTGATGGCTCATTTACTTATGAGTTTGAACCAAACACAACCGCAATTGATAGTTTCATCTATGAAGTTTGTGATGACACATACGACTCAAAATGTGATATGGCAACTGTGTATATTACCCTGTTTAATGATAATGACTGCGACGGAGTGGATGATGCTATTGACATTGACGATGATGATGATGGTATATTAGACGTCACTGAAGGAGATGGTTCCATTGATTCAGATGGCGATGGGATACCGGATAGCCTGGATATTGATGCAGATAATGATGGTATTGTTGATAATATTGAGGTTCAGCCCGAAGGTCATTATGTCGCACCAATTGGTATTGACGAAAATGAAAATGGTTTGGACGATGCATATGAAGATGCAACTAAACTTGGAATTCCACCTGTTGATACCGATAAAGATGGAACACCGGATTACCTGGATTTAGATACCGATGATGATGGGATCCCTGACTTAATTGAAGGGTTTGATATAGGTGCAAAAGGAATTGCGAATAAGAAACCTACTGAAATGGATCAGGACAATGATGGATACGACGACGTTTTTGATGGGTACGATGGCCCATATAATATTGACAATCTTGATAACCCATTTGGATCAACTGCTGAGCTGGAAGATTTTGATAATGATGGATGGCGGGACTGGCGCGATGTTGACGATGATAACGACGGCATTCTCACAAAATGGGAAGACCTGAACAACGATGGCAATTATTCGAATGATGATGTTGACATGGATGGTCACCCGGAATATTTGGATAAACGTGAAGAATGCGAGCTTTTCATTCCTGAAGGATTTTCACCAAATGGTGATGGTGTTCATGACTTCTTCCAAATCTACTGCATTGAAAAATTTCCGAATGCTAAGCTATTCATTTTTGATCGTTGGGGAAATCAACTTTACGAGCACGAAAACTATGGTAACCTTGATTTTTGGGGTAACTATGAAGAAGCCTGGTGGAATGGTACATTAACCAAAAACCCAGGGAAGAAGGTGCGTGCAGAGACCCATTTGTACATTCTGGAAACCGTACCTGGAAATTCTGAGCGAGGTTTTGTTATGGTTTCTTACTAGTTAGGGGTATTATAGGTAAAGAGACTTAACATTTAAATGAGAAACAGGCGTTATGCATACAAAATATACTTATTCCTGCTATTAACTACTTTCTTACCGTATAAGTTAATGGCCCAGCAGGAATGGGATCCTATGTTCACACAGTATATGAGTAGTATGCAGCTTGTTAATCCTGCTTACACAGGCATGTGGGATAAAGTTGGCTTCCAGGTTTTACACCGAAAATTTTTTATTGGCGCTGATGGAGCTACATCTACACAATCATTCAATTTTTATACACCAGTTAAGAATGAAAACAATGGATTAGGCCTATCTGTAGACAATGAGGAAATTGGATACGAACAACGATTAAGTATTACCGGTGATTACGCCTACCAAGTTCAATTAACCTGGAAAACAAAGCTTAGACTAGGTTTAAAAGCCGGCATCATCAACTTTGATAATCTTTTAAATAAAACAAAACTTTACCCGGACGGACACCCGGACGTAGAGTTTCAGGATGATGTTGATATTCGCTTAATGGTTAGCTGGGGCGTGGGTGCAATTGCCTATAATGAAAACTATTATCTCAGTTTTTCAATTCCGCAAATTATTAAAAACAGCTTTAAGGCCAATCGTAATAATTATTCTTCTCTGGCAGAATTAAGATATGCATACTTAATCGGAGGACGAATTTATAAACTGAAACATCAAATTCTTTTTAAACCTTCATTTATGCTGAAAGGTGCTTTTGGAGCTCCCCTTCAACTTGACCTTGCTGCTAACTTTCTCTTCTTCGACAAAATTTGGTTTGGAATGATGTACCGTACAAATAACCAGGTTGGTTTGCTTACTCAATTTACACTTTTCAAACATCTTCGTTTTGGCTATGCTACAGACTTTGCACTTAGCCGTGAAATTGCACAACACTCTTTTGGGTCACATGAGTTCAGGGTAAGCTATGAATTTGATTTTTACAGAAGACCTTATGTAAGAAAACAATATTTCTAAACAGGAAAGCCCGGGATTCCGAAAAATCCCAGGCCTTCAATCATTTTCTCTTAGTTTTTTTATAGAATTTCTTTTACAACCTTTAATGCACTTTCATAATCTGGTTCAGTCGTAACTTCCGGAACAAATTCAACATATTGTACAATTCCCTCCTTATTAACCACGACAGTACCACGGGCCAGCAAACGAAGCTCTTTAATCAAAAAGCCATACTTGCTCCCAAAGTCAACCTCTTTATGATCTGACAAAGTGATAACTTTATCCAAACCTTCTGCTGCACAAAAACGACTTTGGGCAAAAGGCAAATCACACGAGATAGATAAAATAACTGCATCCCCGATATTCGAAGCTTCAGCGTTAAATCTTCTATTTTGAGCCTGGCATACACCTGTATCTATTGAGGGGTAAATGGCTAAAACCCTTACTTTTCCATCATAATCTGATAATTTCACCGGTTCCAAACCAGAACTTAAAACAGTAAAATCAGGGGCTTTATCTCCCACTTGAATTGTTTCTCCCAGTAATGTTAAAGGGTTTCCTTTAAATGTAATAACTCCGGTTGATTCTTTCATTTTTTAATTTTTTTATAGTTGCTTCCTAGAACAAGAAAGCTGCTTTGAGGTTCAATGAAAAGTGATAATTATTTATAAAATAACAAATCCCGATACGTTACACTATCGGGATTAATTCGGATCACTTCATAATCCGGGTTGGTTTTATTGATCGGATGACTTGAAGTCATCCGATCAATAAGCTCAAATACGTTTCGGGTATACACCGTAGGTTGCTGTAGAGGGTTTATCTATCCTGACAGCCATCGTGCAGTGAAAAATTTACCTGCCAAATGACGGGCAAATTAGTAAAATAACCTGAATCTTACTTAACATAGATAAAATTCTTAAGATCGACTATCCCCGTGGCTTTGTCATGAGAAATTATTTGATTAAAAAGCCGCACCCAAAGGCACGGCTTAAACAACTCAACCATTAACTTCAACACCTTCATCAAGGTTAAAAAATGCGTGAAATGGCGAAAACCGCCGCCCCACCGGACAGCGGTGATTATTCGCAAAAAACTCAAAATCACAGTGATCCTGAGATATCTTAATGTTGTTTGTTACAACAGAAACAGCCAGTTTTAGAAACGTGCCATTCTGCAATAAAATGTTTTCACTTGTTTTAGGTTTAGAAAAGGCATACTTGATGTAGTCTTAAAAAAATATTTATAGTAAAATTATTAAGATAATCACTGCCCCAAACAGGGCAGCGATTAGTCATGAAAAATTAACTTTAGTAACCAGGGTTTTGTATCAAGTTTTCGTTTACATCAACTGCCGAAGTTGGTAATGGGAATATAGCTTTAGAAGCGTCGGTTGCAGGTTTTTCCTGCCAGGCCTCACCGAATTTTCCAAAACGTACCAGGTCTTGACGACGTAAACCTTCCCAATATAATTCAAAGCCACGTTCTTTTAACACGTCATCTAAGGTAACTGAAGTAAGTAATGGCAAAGTTTTATCTGCTGCACTACGTTTTCCACGAATGAAGTTTACATCAGCCAATGCTCCATCGGCATCTCCATTGCGTAATTTGGCCTCAGCACGAATTAGATAAATATCTGATATTCTAATGATTGGGACATCATTCGGAGAAGAAAACTGACGCTCAGTATCAGCATTTGGAGCAAATTTATTCACACGAATACCCGCATTTTCCGGCGAACTTTGTAAATTGATTTCAGGAACAAAAATCAGAGGTTCTCCATTACGTTGTGTTAATGCAGTTCCATCAACAGAATATTGTTGTCCAACCATAAAGCCTTGATTAAATCCAAGCTCATCAATATTTCTGTCATCATAAAAACGGACATCATTTTCCTGATCCCATGTTTCAAAGAATGTTTTTGTTGTTGAAGGCCCATTCCACAAACTGGTATAATTGCCAACAGTTTGGTTGTAGTGCAATGTAAAATTAACCCATACACTACCACTACCCATATCAACACCATCATCCATTGGAACACGAAGGATGAACTCAGAATGTTCAGCGACATCTTTTTGGAACATTTCCCAATAATCATCTGCCACTGTAAAAGTTCCTGAATTAATCAACGCATCACATTGTGCAATGGCTTCAGTCCATTTTGTTTCGCCTCCGTACACTTCATAATTTATGAAAACTTTAGCAAGTAAAGCTTTAGCAGCTTCTTGTGTTACCCTTTCAGAACCAACTTCTGACTTGGTTTTAAGATTAGGCATAATCGCTTGCAATTCAGAAATAATGTAATCAGCTGCTTCTTTTCTGGTTTTAACCACAGGAGTAATAGAAAAGTCAAGCTCATCTGCTTCACGGAATGGTACTTGTCCATAAAGATCATTAATCAGGTACATAAAGTATGCACGCAAGAAACGAGCCTCGTTGATAAACAGCTCCGTAGTTGCATTTTGATCAAACTGACCAATATAATAAATAGCAGTATTCGCACGTGAAACACCTTGACTTAACGCCTCCCATACGTTTTTCATACGTCCATGGTCTGCGGTCCATGTATGTAAGTGCAATTGCTGCCAGTCACCATTATCATACCAGTCGGTACCACGGGTTGGGATAATAACTTCATCAGAAGTAACTTCCTGAAGCCCCCAGTAATCATACCACTCAATAGTTCTACGCAAACTTCCGTAAGGAGGATTTATAAGTGCATCAATATTTTCAGGGTTATTCACCAAATCGGTCCCGAGTTGTTCATCCAGTACCGTTTCTTCCAAATCGGTACAGGCTACCATACCCATTAAGCCGAATACTATAAGAAATAGAATTAATTTATAACGTTTCATTTTTTTCAGTTTAGGATTTAATTAAAATTGAAGGTTTACACCAAAAGTGAATGTCCTTGCTTTAGGATAAGAAGTGAAGTCGATTCCAAGAGAAGGTACACCATTTTCATTCGCATCAACACTTACTTCAGGATCAAATCCGGTATAATCGGTAAACAGTAGCAAGTTATTTCCAGTTACGTATACACGAGCTTTGCCCAACCACTCAACAGACTTGGTATCAAATGTATATCCAACCGTTACGTTTGATAACCTTAAGAAAGAAGCATCTTCAATAAAACGAGAAGAGAATGCATTCGAGTTAGCAGGGCTTTCATTAGAATTTGCTACATCTTTGGTAACATTAAATCCTTTATCAAGAGGTCCTTTTAAGAATAACGCATTTGCTGTGTTATTGTATACTTCTGCCCCATGAGAACCATACCAGAACATGCTAAAATCAAAGTTTTTCCAGTTCAATTTTGAACTCAAACTATAGGTAAAATCAGGTAGGGCTGATCCCAGGTTTTCTTTTACCTGAATACCATCCGCATCAGTTTTATATTTAGCCATTCCATTAGCATCAAGCCCTTCATATACCAAGCCGTAGAACATTCCAATTGGCTGACCATTTGTAATTATCTGCACACGGGTTCCGGATAAACCTTGTCCACTTGCATTCCCTGTTTCAATTAATTTAACAGGAAGGTCTTTTACTTCATTTTTAATATAAGCGAAATTAACACCTACCTCCCAGTCAAGATCTTTGTTATCAACAACCAAACCATTCAAGCCTAATTCAATACCATTGTTAACAATCTTCAGGTCAGGAACATTTATCCATTGAGTTTGGGTAGCTGCAGGTGCTTTGGCAGGTAACTCAAGAAGTACATCTTCAGTTTTTTTGTTGAAAATATCAATTGTACCATTCAATCGGTTATTAAACATCCCAAAGTCAACACCAAAGTTGATTTGTGTAGTAGTTTCCCATTGCAAATCAGGATTTGGAGTTCTCAGGAAGGTAATACCTGGAGAAAGAGCTCCATTAAAATAACCGTTAGCATTTGGTTCAGTACCCACTGCCAGTAAAGAAATCTTGTCTGGAATTTCCTGGTTACCTGTCATCCCCCAACCTAAACGAACTTTTAAATTGCTAATGAATTCAACATCCTGCATAAATCCTTCTTCTGACGCTCTCCATGCAAATGCTGCTGACGGGAAGAAACCATATTTATTGTTTTCACCAAATTTCGATGAACCGTCATACCTGCCTGTAAACGTAAAGAGGTATTTGTCAAGGTAATTGTAATTTACCCTTCCAAAAAAGGATTGTAATTCACGCTCATAAGCCGAAGAATTTACTTCCGCTTCAGAAAAATTACCATATTGAAGGTTATCTGTGTATTTTACATCATCAACCTCAAAACCATTTACATTTAGTTCACTGGTAGTAACTTTAATAAACTGATATGCGTGTCCTAACAGGAAGTTAAATTTATGATCATCATTAATTTGTGTTAGGTAAGTCACATAGTTTTCCAACAAACGGTTATTCGCCGTTACATTGTTAATATCAGCTTCACCTTTATTTGATAAATATGTTAATGCCTTATCCTGATTTACACGACGTTCAGCAACCGTACGATCGAAACCAACATTCAATTTGTATTTCAAATTTTTAATGATTTCATATTCTGCTGACATATTTGCCAAAATGCGGTCAGTTTGAGTAACATCATCAACCAGGTCAATCATTGCCTTCGGGTTACGTTCATCTTCATCATGTTGATAATATGTACCATCATCATTGTAAACCGGATAAGTTGGATTCAATTTCAACGCTGTTTGAATCAGGTCTCCTTCAAATCCTCCGGTTTCAGAAATTGGAGCACGCGTATCTTCCACATGAGAAGCGATTAAGCTACCAACCAGGTTTAATTTACCGTCAAAAGCCTTTTGAGAAACTTTAATTTTTCCATTGATTTTCTCGACACCGGTTGATTCAACGATACCTTCCTGATCAAGATATCCAAAAGATGCATGATAATTGAAATTTTCTGTTCCACCGCCGTAAGACAAATTATGGCTTTGCGTAATTCCTGTTCTGAAAACTACATCCTGCCAATCTGTACTGGCTCCTAAATCCAATAATTTTGAGCCATCTGCTTTTGTATACGAACGAAATTCACTTGCAGAAAGGATATCCATTTCTTCACGAATCTGTGAAACTCCCATATATCCGTCATAGGAAAGGGTTCCTTCGCCTTTTTTACCTTTTTTGGTTGTAATAAGTACAACACCATTTGCACCTCTTGCACCATAAATAGCTGTTGAGGAAGCATCTTTCAAAATATCAATAGATTCAATATCTTCCGGATTAAGGAAACTTATCGGGTTCTTATTCGCAGCTTCATCAATACCTGCTGCTGTACCCCCATTGGGTGTAATATCTGCATTATCCAAAGGAATACCATCAATTACATAAAGAGGCTCCTGCCCCGAACGAATTGAATGAGAACCACGAATACGAACAGTCATGCCTGACCCAGGTTCACCACTATTCTGAGTTATGTTCACACCAGAGATACGGCCTTGCATCATCTCCATTGGAGAAGTTGCCACACTTTTATTCATATCGTCTTCGGTAAGACGGTTAGTAGCACCAGTCAGGTCAGATTTACGTTGTATGCCATAACCAACAGCAACAACTTCTTCAAGCTGCAATACGTCTTCAACAAGCTGTACATTGATTACACTGCGGTTACCAATAACCACTTCCTGAGTTTGGAAACCAACAAAGGAGAATACAAGAATTTCCCCTCCCTCTGGGACATCAAGAGCATAGTTTCCATCAAAATCGGTAATAATACCTGTTGTTGTACCTTTTACAAGCACAGCAACACCCGGAAGTGGCATATTAGATTCGTCAACAACTTTACCTGTAACATTTTGCTTTGCCTGGGCCAATTCTGTTACTGAAGGCATTTTTTCTTTTTGCGTAATAATAATCTGACGATCCTTAATTTTATAATCAACGGCTGTACTGGCCAGCGCCTGGTCCAGGATCTTCTCAACCGATGAGTTTCGAACACTTACAGTTACTTCACGAGATACGTCAAGTAAATCATCTGAGTAAACAATAATGAACTCACTGTTTTGTTCAATCTCATTAAACACTTGTTTAATGGTAACATTGTTCAGTCTCAAAGAGAATTTGGTGTTTTGCGAATAGGTGTTCCCTACTGTAGTTAAAACACTGACTAACAGAAGAAATAACGATAATCTCATAATCAGGAACATTTTTTCGAATCTTTCATTTTTGTAAAAGATTCTTCCATAAAACATTTTTTTCATAAATTTAAAACGTTTAGTTTAACGACTAATAATCAAAACCTTTGGTTGGCCGGTAGGTGTGGCAGCACTTACCGGTCTTTGTTTTAGGTTCGGTTCTATTTTTTTATAATGACAAAATCTCCATTACTTTTTTTGTTCCAATCAATAGGAACAGTTAGTTTAATAATATTTAGTGTCTGCTCAGGGCTATTTTTTAAATCAAGTTTTCCCGAAATTTTATATAAACCCACAAGTGGGTCTTTAATTTTTATATTGATATTGTAATACCGTTCAACTTTTTTAATTAAACGAGCCAGGTCTTCCTTCTCTGACTTAAGCATTCCATCCTTCCATGAAGTATACATACTAACATCAACTTCACGAATCCATGTCTCCCCGTTTTCTTTGTTTAAACTTATTTTTTGATTGGGCTTAAGAATGATTTCTTCGGACTGACCAAGCAAGCCTTTTCCCATTACTTCCAGGCTAACGCTTCCTTCTTCGAGTATGGTTTCAATAATCGGATCTTCAGGGTATGCTGAAACATCGAATCGTGTTCCAAGTACTTTTACACGCATATCAGATGCACGTACGACAAAAGGTTTTGCGGTATTTTTAGCTACGTCAAAATAAGCTTCACCAATCAAGACAACTTCCCGCTTTTTCCTCAAAAATGCTGAAGGATAAATAAGTTGGCTACCTGCATTCAGCCAGACCTTTGTACCATCAGACAAAGTAATCATTGACTTTTTTCCATAAGGAATAATTACTTTGTTCATGGTTTCACGTCCCTGCTGCCTGATTTGATCAATTGTATCGTTATTTACAACTAATTGATTTCCACTTTCATTATAAGTAATCAGTGATTCCTTTTGCTCTAAAGAAACCTCTGTGCCATCTGCTAATATGATTTTAGCCTCATTTGTTGCTTGCTGATCAACCTCACTTAAGTCAAAATGTGTTTGCTGATTAAGCTGGTAGATATAAAAGCTTAATGCACCTGAAGCAAAAATTAAAGCAAGCACAGCAGCATACTTTAATACACGGACCCAGGTTTTTGAAGTTCTTCTCTTCGTTGTTTCAAGGACCCGGTTCCAAATACCATACGTTTCATCCAGGCTTAACCGTTCCTGCTCAGGCTGTAGCATCCCAAAAATCAACCGCGCCTCATCTATCTCTGCTTTTTGTGAAGGATACTTCTCCACAAATTCATTCCAGAATGTTTCCTGTTCATTATCTGGTTTTATCAACCATTGAATGAAATATTCATCGTCCAAAAAATCTACAGCTTTATACCTCGAATACTTTTCCATAAAAAACAATTTCTGCCTAAATAAGACAGCAGTTTGTGTTTTGTTGATGAAAATTATTCAGGGAAAAAACTGCTATAAAACACGTTCCGGAATATTCTGAAAAATGGACAGAAGGATTTGGTTAAAATGATTGGCCTTTTCTTTAAGAATAGTTCTAAGCTTAGAGATAGCCCTGTGTATTAATGCACGGGCAGATTGGTAATTCAAATTGAGGATCATTGAAATCTCTTCATAATCCATCCCTCTTGTAAAACGAAGGTAAATGGCTTCTTTTTGTCTGCTGGTTAAAGACTCAATGGCATTTATCAACTCGTTCTTTTGCTGATCTGACAATTCAGTATCTACATGATCGAATCCGTGCATAAATTCAATCTCAAAATTAATTTGCCTATCATCAGCAAGTTGGTAATTGCTCTTTTTCTGTAACTCCCTAATAACTTTTCTCTTCAAAGCTTTAAACAGGTACAGCCTTATATTATCGGTGTAAGAAAGTGAATCCCGATTTCGAATTATGGTACAAAAAATGTCCTGGATAGCGTCTTTAACTAATTCCTGATCTGAAGAAATTTTACAACCATAATCAAATAATGCATTTACATGTCTCAGGTAAATCAAAGACAACACCCGCTCATCCCCGTTTAAAAAGCGAGCCCATAATTCATGGTCTTTTTCTTTAGCTAATAAAGGCATTTCAAAACACTATTTAATTGTGCAAATGTAATATAAGTGTTCATAATTCAATCTTTTTTTATCATGCTTCTGAACAACTGCTCCTCAGAAAATCACATAACTGACTAACATAAAGAAACTTACAAAAAACAACAATATAGAGAACATAAAATTAATATTGAATCCATGGATAAAAACATTTCTAAATTCAGGTTTTCATCAAACTTTTAAAAATAGTACCGTTTACCTGTAGAAAGTTGCATTTGATTGAAAGCCTAAAGATGATACAAGTATTTCCCTTATGTTTGAATCAGAAATTGTAAGGCACTAATGCAATTTTTTCATAGAAATAATTAAACAGCATCAAAAAAATTATTCTGAAATGCAACAAGTGCTACTATAATAAGCTCACCGGCCCCCACTGGTGGGCTTTTCTTTTTATAGTACCACATTAGGTTCTCATTTTTATTAACAAATCATTCATTTTTATTACAATTTCTAATTCAAATAGAAACTACAGCATCAAATCACAACCTTTTCATTTCATTAAATACCCAACATATGTTAGCTTTCAGTCAACCAACAACGTATTTTTACACACGAAAGGCACTTTGCCAATAATTTCCCGTTTCATAATCTTAAAATCCCCATTCACCCGACAGTATTTTTCGAACATTGATAAAAAAAAGTCAATTAACATTTTTTAAATATGTTTGGCTTCACTGGTTGCATAAAAATGTTATGTGTAATTGGTTCAGGGGTAAATGGGTATTTACAAAATTATATATGGATGGATTAGTTCGAAAAACTCTCCAAACCGGGCATCAGTTCATGAAGCCCTTTTTCCTCTATTTAAAACTATTGGAATATTACAATATGTTAACCTTAAATTTTAGTCTATGAAAAAAGGATTATTACTATTTCTGGTAATTCTTTTGGGCACATCACAAATCCTGATGGCACAAACCAAAAGAATTACAGGTAATGTAACTTCAGCGGAAGATGGTCAACCTATCCCTGGAGTATCTATTACTGTCAAAGGAACAACAATTGGAACAATCACTACAATTGATGGTGATTATCAGTTAAATGTTCCAACCGATGCAACAACATTGGTATTTTCTTTTGTTGGAATGCAACCAAAAGAAACTCAAATTACTTCCCTGGATGTCTACAATGTAGTTCTGGAACCCGATGTAATTGGAGTAGATGAAGTACTGGTAGTTGCTTATGGAACCCAAAAGAAGGAATCGATTGTCGGTTCCATAAGTTCGATGAGAGGAGATGAAAAATTAGATCAGGTTCCAATCTCCAGTCTTGATAAAGCTCTGCAAGGTAACGTTGCCGGAGTAGTTGCAACAAGCCCTTCAGGTCAACCCGGGGGACGTACCCAGGTACGTATTAGAGGGATTAGCTCAATGGGGGAAAATAATGAACCCTTATATGTTATTGATGGAGTTCCTGTTTTAGGAACCCAGTATGTATCATTTACAAGTGAATCATCTTCGATGGCAAGTCGGGAAGCAACAAACCCTCTTGCTAATATTAATCCAAATGATATTGAAAGCATTTCAATATTGAAAGATGCTTCTGCCTCTTCTTTGTATGGTTCACGAGCATCAAATGGTGTTATTTTGATCACTACCAAAAGAGGGAAAAGAGGAGAAACGAAATTCAAACTTAATACACAATCCGGATTCTCCCAAAAAACAAACAATAAGTATGATGTGCTTAACAAGCAAGAATATGAAGAACTTGCAGCAGAAGCAATTGTCAATGGTCTTGGCTGGACTCAGGAAGATGCTGACGAATATGTTCAAACGAATGACTCCACAGACTGGGGAGATGTTGTTTACAGGGATCCACTCGACGCAATGACCCACAGCATTGAATTAAGTGCTACAGGCGGAACTGAAAAAACTAAATTCTTTGTGTCAGGTTCTTATTTTACACAGGAAGGACATACTATTGGAACCGATTTTGAAAGATATACTTCGAGAGTCAACCTTGATCACAAAGCAAATAATAAATTCAACTTTGGGATTAATATGAGTGTTTCTTATTCCGAGAAAAATTCAAACAATGGATCATCTGCATTTGCAAGTCCAATTCTTGCCGCAGATCTAATGTTACCCAATGTTCCTGTATTTAACGAAGATGGCACTTATAACAATACCAACCTGGGAATGCTTAATAACTTCAACCCAGTCGCAATTAAGGACTGGGATATTAATTCTCAAAATGAGGTATATTTTATTGGTCAAGCTTTTGCTCAGTATAATTTCTTAGATAATCTAAGTTTTAAAACAACAATAAATACTGAAATATACAACCTTAAAGAGCTCAAATACAGTAATGGTGCTTTTAGTGACGGGCGAACTGTTGGTGGCCGAATAAGGGAAGGAAGAAATACGGTTGAAAGCTGGACAAGTTCTAATGTATTATCATGGGACAATACCTTCAACGAAAAGCATAATTTGAATGTTTTAGGTGGTTTTGAAGCGAATAAGTGGCAAAATAGTGGAATTATAGCTTCAGGAACAGGTCTTCCGGAAACTCCAAAATTCAGGTCACTAGCTGCTGCTGCTGAACCTGAAACTGCATTTACAAATACAACTGAATATAGTATTGTATCTTTTTTCTCACACTTGGAATATAACTACAATAACAAATACTATGTGTCGGGTAGTGTTCGCAGAGATGGACATTCAAGATTTGGAATTGATAACAAATATGGTAACTTCTGGTCAGCAGGTGCTAGCTGGAGAATTACCCAAGAAAAATTCATGAGCAACATGGATTTCCTTGATGACCTAAAACTGAGAGTTAGTTATGGGGTTGTTGGTGATGCATCGGGAATTGGAGACTATGCTCCTCTTGGATTATTTTCTTATAATGGCTTTACTTACAATGGGAATGCAGGAGCATCATTTATACAATATGCAAATCCTGCTTTAACCTGGGCAAAAAATAAGAAATTTAACACGGCTATTGATTTCACATTATTTAGTAGGGTTAGCGGTTCTATTGAATATTATATTGAAACGAGTTCAGACTTCTTATTTGATGTTCCTGTTTCTGCGACAACAGGTCTTTATAGCCCCAGTAATGAAGACTTTATTTCTCCAAAGAATCTTGGAAGTCTTAGAAATAGTGGATTTGAATTCCAGGTTAGATCTGAAAACATAAGAGGTAAATTCACTTGGGTTACTGATTTCAATATTGCGTTGAACAAATCTGAAGTTCTTGAATTACCTGATGACAAAGATTTGATTGACGGAACTAAAATAAGAAGAGTAGGTGAAGATTATCAGTCTTTTTACTTAAGACGTTGGCATAGGGTTAATCCGGATGATGGTACGCCTCAATGGTTGGATGCTGAAGGCAATGTGGTTGATAGCTATCCCGGATCAGATGATAGAGTTATTGTAGGAAGTGCTTCTCCCGATTTTCAGGGCGGTATTACCAATACATTCTCTTACAAAGGCTTTGAATTATCTGCGTTAGTAACATTTGCAGTAGGACATTACATTTATGATAGCTGGGCTTTTGTTATGGAAAGTGACGGTGGTTATATCCTGTCTGTTAATCAAAATGATAAAGCACTTGACAGATGGCAAGAACCTGGAGATATTACTGATGTTCCACAACTTATTTTAGGTGGTAATAATAATGCTGACCGCACCTCAACCAGATACTTGCATAAAGCAGACTACGCCAGGTTGAAAAATCTGAGACTAGCATACAACATACCTGATAATGTGACTAAATCTATAGGCTTAGATAATATTAAAGTATATGCTCAAGGACAAAACCTATTGACCTTAACTGATTACCCGGGGAAAGACCCTGAAGTTCAGGTTAATGGAATTGAAGATTGGTTCTATCCACCTTTGAGAACAATTACTTTAGGCTTAACTGTAGATTTCTAAACACTTTAAAAAAATTGATATGAAAAATATAGTAAAAAAGTTCTCACTATTGCTTTTGGCAACTTTTACCATTTTTTGGTCCTGTGACGATTTTATTGAAAAAGAACCCTACTTTGCTACACCAATTGATAATGCAGTTGGATCATATGAAAACCTTCAAATTGCAATGACTGCTGTTTATAATCACCTTACTGATCTTAATTATCTGGGGAAAAGATTCATTCTTAGTGCTGATATTAGAGGCGATGATAGTAACCTAAATGTTGAGAATAGTAACAGGATGACTTCACAATACGACTACTCAATGACTTCCGGATCAAGAGATGCAAGGAATGCATGGGGTATTATGTATCGTGTTGTAAATCAATTGAATTTTATAATTACAAATATTGATTTAGTTGAAGACGGTACACAAGAAGAACGAGATCATTTAAAAGGTGAAGCTTTAGCATTAAGAGCTATGGTTCATTTTGATATTGTTCGTTTATTTGCTCAAACATATTCTTTGCCAAGCAGTGCATCTGATGTTGTAGTTGGCACTCCTGATGGTAATGGAGGACATGGAGGTGTTCCTGTTATAACCTCTGTGACAGATGATCCGTTTACCTTTTTCCCTTCCAGGAGTACTGTAAAAGAAGTTTACGATCAAGTTCTTTCAGACTTAAATGCGTCCATCCCTTTAATGGGAGAGAATGGTCCTAATTATATGGGAGCAAATGCAGCAACAGCGATTCGCGCACGAGTAAAACTCTATAAACAAGATTGGGCAGGTGCTGCTGAAGATGCAACAGCTGTAATTAACAGCGGAAACTACAGCCTTCTGGAGCCCGGAGATTATATTGGAAGCTGGGCAAAAGAAAATACTGTGGAATCTATTTTTGAACTTGCTTTAAACAAAGTTACGTATCTTGGAACTACAGCACTTGGTTATATGTATGACACAAGAGGGTATGGAGATATCAATGTATCTAATGCATTATTAGCTCTTTACGAAGCTGAAGATATTAGGGCTACAAAAGCTGAGGGTGAACCAGACAATGGACCTCCAACAACACCTGTAATGTTTTATGAGACCAATGGTTTTACCTACACAAATAAATTTCCGGGCAGAGATGGTACTGCAGGATTAGATAATGTTCGTCTACTACGTCTATCTGAAATGTATTTAATTAGAGCCGAAGCTAACTTTGAAGCGGGAAGTTCTATTGGTGCAACTCCTCTTGAAGATATTAATTCAATTAGGGGAAAAAGAAATGCTTCCTTATTCACAACAATTACAGCTACGGATATTCAAGAAGAAAGAAGGAGAGAGTTGTGTTTTGAAGGACATCGTATTTATGATATTACCAGAAGGGGTGAAGATCTGGTAAGAGGTGATGATTATTGGGCAGCTAAAACGGTCACTTTCCCAAATACCGATTTTATCTATCCAATTCCAGATGCTGAATTGGATGTAAATGAAAACCTCGAACAGAATATAGGCTACGAATAAGCAATAAAAGGATTATCAATATTTTAAGAACCTTTCGGAATTTTTCGGGAGGTTCTTATTTTTTTCTAACAATCTCTTTTATCAACACTTCTTTCTTTAACATTTGCCCCTTGTTTTCTCGAGACTGGATTGTCCGAACGACATCCATGCCTTTTACAACTTTACCAAAAGCAGCAAAGCCTTGCCCGTCCGGGTTCCGTTTCCCACCATAATCAAGTTCGGGTTGATCTCCAATGCAAATAAAAAATTCTGTTGAGGCAGTACCCGGTTCCAATCTCGCCATGGAAATGACCCCATCCAAGTGCTTTACTCCTGTCTCCCTTGTGTTCTCATGAATGACTGGTTTATACTTATCAACTAATCGACCATCGAGTAAACCTCCCTGAATAACTTCAATTTTTACATCATTATTGGGCTGGTTATCCATACGAACGACTCGGTAAAATGAGGAATTATTATAGGCACCTTGATCAACTAAGTCTAAAAAATTTGATGTAGTAACAGGAGCTTTATCTGCAAAAACCATCACTTCAATTACTCCAAGATCAGTAATTATTTGCACTACAGGCAACCGCTCTTTTTTGCAAGAAAACAGCATAACGAATAAAACAAGAAGCTTTATTTTGGTCTTCATTTTTAATTATTTTCAGCAAATATCAACAAAACTATCTGAATAAAAACAATCTCAATAGCTTTAAATTGACTTTTATTTAACTGGTAATTAACAAACAATGTAGATTTTCGCAGCAAATAAAATTGCACGTATGAATCAAAAACTAAGGGAACTGCAAGTTTCAGTAATTTCAGACATTCACCTGGCCACCCATGCATGCAAAGCAAAACCATTGGTAAAGTACCTAAAGTCAATCAACCCAAAAATGTTGGTATTGAATGGCGACATCATTGACTCCTGGAGATTCAGCCGAAATTATTTTCCAAAATCCCACCTTAAAGTAATCCGCCAGATTATTAAAATGCTGGAAAAAGGTACCCAGGTTTGCTACATAACCGGCAATCACGATGAGTTTTTAAGGAAACTTAATGAAAGTGAAATGGGAAACCTGAAAATTGTGAACCAATTGATTTTGGATCTTGATGGTAGTAAAACCTGGATTTTTCATGGCGATATTTTTGATCACATTATCCACCGTGCAAAATGGCTTGCAAAACTTGGAGCCTCAGTTTATGGACTATTAACCATGTTAAATAAAGCTCTGAATTTCTTTTTAAGAACATTAAGGCTGAAAGAAATTATCATCTACAAAAGCATTAAAAAGAAATTGATTAAAGAAAAACCAAAAGCTTCAAGTTTTGAAAAAGCAGTTGGTTCTGCTGCAACTAAAAAGAATTACCAAACAGTTATCTGCGGGCATACCCATATTCCCTGTGAAAAAAGAATTAAGAATGAATTAGGAGAGGTTCATTACATTAATTGTGGCGATTGGGTTGAACACCTTACAGCTGCTGAATATCAAAACGGAAAATGGGAACTGACCTATTTCAATAGCAATGATGATGATTCAACTTTAGAAGATGATCTTCATATCCCGGATAAAAAAGAAGTTTACCTATCCTTATTCAAGGAATTAGCACTTGCAAATTGAAAGAAAAAAAGCACATAAGAATTTTGTATGCCATTCAAGGCACAGGAAACGGACATTTAGCCCGTGCCATTGAAGTAGTACCCCTTTTAAAAGAACTGGCTGAAACCGATGTAATGGTTAGTGGTATCCAGGGGGACATAAAATTACCTTTCTCAGTTCAATACCAATTTTATGGATTAAGTTTCATTTTCGGGAAAAAAGGAGGAGTGAGTATTTTAAAAACCCTTTTTAAAATGAAGCCTTTTCGCTTAATAAGAGATATTTTCAAACTTCCCGTAAAAAAATACGATATTGTAATCTCCGATTTTGAACCTGTTTCAGCATGGGCTTGCAAACTCAGGAAAAAAAAATGCATTGGTGTTAGCCACCAAAATGCTGTACTTCACCCTAATGCCCCTAAACCAGGTTCAACCGATCTTTTGGGTCATTTCATTTTAAGAAACTATGCTCCTGCCAATCAAAATTACGGGTTTCATTTTCAAACTTTAGACAATCATAACTTTACTCCCGTAATCCGCCCGACTATACGGGAAGCTATTCCAAAAAACAATGGTCATTTCACAGTTTACCTTCCGGCTTACAGTGATGATGAGATATTCGAAAATCTCAAACATTTTGAGCAAACCAGATGGGAAGTTTTTTCAAAACATTGCGATGCTCCTCATTCTAAAGACAATGTGCATTTTCAACCTGTTTCTTTAGAAAAGTTCACGAAGTCATTTACCTCCAGCAACGGAATACTTTGCACTGCTGGATTTGAAACACCGGCAGAAGCAATCTTTATGGGGAAAAAACTTTGTGTTATTCCCATGAAAAATCAATATGAGCAAGCTTGCAACGCTGCGTTTTTAAAGAATATGGGTATTCCCGTTCTTCCTGAATTGAAAAATCAAAACGATGCAATAAATGAATGGCTGAAAAGTGAACAACTTCTTCACATTAATTATCCCGATAATACTTTTGAAATCCTTAAAAAGATTGTTTTTTCGGCATAATTATTGCTTATTCGGCATTGAAAAAAAATTATCTTTATTAAAAAACCGGATAAGTGCCTAAAACAATTATAATCTCACTTCTGCTTTTGTTAGCAGTAAGTATTAATGCCCAGGAAGTTTTTGTTTACGATTCAAAAAGTGGTGCAGCCATTGATGGTGTATTGATTCATTCAGCTACAAAATCTACTGAAACAGATAAATTTGGGAAAGCAGATTTAAGTATCTTCTCAAAAAATGATCTGCTTATCTTTCAACATTCATCTTACCTAAAGCATAAAACAAATCTGAATAAAATCTGGTCACAGAATTATAAAATCAGGCTAATTGAAGATCCGGTTAGTCTTAATGAAATAGTGATTTCTGCAAATAGAAGGGAACAATCGAAACTTGAAGTTCCAAATAAGATTGTAAGTATTGATTTAAATGATATTTCATTTGAAAACCCTCAAACTGCCGCTGATTTATTGGAAAGCAAAGGAGGAATCTTCATTCAAAAAAGCCAACTGGGCGGCGGAAGTCCCATGATAAGGGGGTTTTCTGCAAACCGCTTACTTTTAGTGGTCGATGGTATAAGAATGAATAACGCAATTTACAGAAATGGGAACTTACACAATGCAATTGCTCTTGATCCGTCCTCAATTAAACAAACGGAAGTAATTTTTGGACCAAGCTCAGTAATATACGGCAGTGACGCACTGGGAGGTGTGATTCATTATCAAACCTTATCTCCAAAACTATCAACATCAAAGCTATACAAACAATCCAGACATGTTTCAGCAAGATATTCCAGCGCAAACTTTGAAAAAACAATTCATGCTGATTTAAATTTCGGAACAGAGAGATGGGCAACACTTACCAGTATTACTTTTTCTGATTTTGATGACTTGCTAATGGGGACAAATGGTCCGGATGAGTATTTACGAGACAGTTTTGTTATCCCTGGAAGTCCTGATAAAATTGAGGAGAATGATAACAACAGAAAACAGGTGGAAACGGGCTACAATCAGTATAATATTTTACAGAAATTTCGATTCAGGCCAAATAACCAATGGGATATTAACTATGCATTCCATTTTTCCAAATCATCAGATATCCCTCGTTACGACAGGCTTATACAGACATCAGGAGATCAATTAAAATATGCCGAGTGGTACTATGGCCCCCAGGAATGGAAACTCCATTCTTTTCAGGCAAAGCATCAGGCAAAATCATTCTTAGTTGATCAACTTAACCTAACTCTAGGCTGGCAGGAATATAAAGAAAGCAGGCACAGCCGTAAATTAAATGCTGAAACAATATCCACTCGGAAAGAGGATTTAGATGTATTAACATTAAATTTTGATCTGGATAAGCAGATCGATGTAAATAACTTTATTTACTACGGAATTGAAGGGAGTTATAATCTTGTACATTCTTCCGCAGAAAATAGAAACATCAATACCGGAAGTACTGAAAAAACATCAACCCGATACCCTGATGGATCTGAAAGTTCGAGTTTGGCTGCATACCTAAGCTACAAGCTAACCTTGAACAAACGTTTTGCTTTTCATGCCGGAAGCAGATATACCTTTACCTGGCTGCAGGGAATTTTCGACACCCGGTTTTTTAATTTCCCGGAAGACGATTTTAGCAATAGACATTCATCTCTTACAGGCAACATTGGGCTTGTTTATCACCCGATCCCAAACTGGCAACTAAATACAACTATTTCAACTGGTTTTCGTTCACCAAATATTGATGACATTGCAAAAGTATTTGACTCCACCCCGGGACATTTAATTATTCCAAACCCGGATCTTAAACCTGAAAAAGCAACTAATTTCGAATTAGGGATTATAAGAAGTTATGCCAATAAAGCTAAGCTGGAATTAAACCTGTTTTATACTTTCCTGGATGATGTGATGGTGCGCAGGGATTATACGATGAATGGACAGGACTCAGTGCTATATGAAGGTGAAATGAGCAAAGTTCAGGCATTAATCAATGCGGATTACGCCCATATATATGGCGGTAGTTTTTCATTAGAGTACCTTTTTAATCAAAAACTATCTACCCGAAATTCAATTACCCTCAACCTTGGCGAAGACAATAATGGGCTTCCGGTCAGGCATGTAGCACCTTTCTTTGGTTCTTCACATTTAGTTTTTGACGATGGTAAAACCAAACTTGATCTTTACCTGAAATACAATGGTTCAATTTCTTACCAGAATCTTGCTGAATCAGAAAGAGATAAAGCCTACTTGTATGCAATAGATAAAAACGGCAACCCGTATTCACCTTCCTGGATGACTTTCAACATTAAATCATCATTCCTTTTCTACGAAAAATACTATCTGAACCTGGGTGTCGAAAATATTTTCAGCGAAAGATACCGTCCCTATTCTTCAGGGATTGTAGCACCCGGACGGAATTTTATCATTTCCCTGAGAACTATAATCTAAATCAGCTTCCACCATCAATAACCTTATCTGATCAAGGCAACCTTATTTTTAACCGGACACCGAATTCTACGATGAATACAAACGGGCCCGGACTATTGTTGGGTAACGTGAGTTTTGGGTTGATCTTAATAGTTTGCAAAATAATCATTGCCCCAAACCACCCCTTAGCGGACTTTCCAATAAAAACTTTGCGCACTCTGCGGTTAAATAATTCAATGAAAACCAATGAAATAAATAAATATGAATTTATCAATGCCAAATAAATAAACCGCAAAGGATCATAAGGGATTCGCGCGAACAGGGATCAATACAAATAAATACCATAAACTATTGAAAAACAAATTATTGAATCCAAAACTCACGTTGGGTAAAATGCTACATTGATGTTGGCAATTAATGCACAGATGTTGAGTGTTCATGCATTTAAGTCCGGTAGGATTGCACAGATGTTTCCATGTCCTGCACAGAACTTTACCTGTTCTGCATACATGTACACAGGTGCTGCACAGGATCCGGCACATCGTGCATAGATATACACAGGCATTGCACAGGATCCGCAATCTGCTGCATTGACAGTCCCGACCGCCACATTGACAGTCGGAACCGTTGCATTGATATATCGCTGATATACATTGGTTGTTG
Source organism: Prolixibacteraceae bacterium (assembly GCA_028282195.1). GTDB lineage: Bacteria > Bacteroidota > Bacteroidia > Bacteroidales > Prolixibacteraceae > Sunxiuqinia. Next base: position 6,532 of record JANQII010000118.1, on the reverse strand, counting down.
AGGTTTGCAATGAACGACCCCACTGCAGGCAAACGGGGGTGCCAGCTAAGAAGCTGTCTAAAAATTATCCATCCATTTGATTATGCGTCTTTCCTGCCTACCGCAGGCAGGTTCGCTTATACTGCGTTGAATTTTCCTTATCCCGGGCCACCGGGACGCTCAAATTCGCCTTCCCGGTTTAACCAATCTTTTTATAGGCTATATTCATTTTAGTGTTTTATGCTTTGTTTTTTCTTTGCAAATTTTCCGAGCCTGGCACTGCCTGTATTTTCAGTTGACACCTAAGCCTTCTTTTATTGTTCCATAACAAATACGTTTAAGCTGGCTAAATATAAATAAGGCGGTATTGTTTTTGCAAGTCTCATTCCCGGGTTATTGTTCCTTTAGGATCAATGTATTAACATGCTTACTGTCTGATAAATACGAAATCCCGCCATTTCACACCTGTTGATAAACCTGTTAATAAGCCGCCATATATTAATTTAGTTTTCTTGTTGGTTTTCTTTATCTTTTCAGAAAAAAAACTATGGAAGACATTTTTTTTATTAAGGGCTTGAAGGGGAAAGGTTTCCCTGTTGGCCCCAATGACAAACTAGCAGCAAAAATGGCAATGCTTATCGAAGGTCAATGTACAATAGGCGTAGCTGGGGCAATAAAAAAATATGGGTATACAGAGCAAAGGTATTACCAGTTGTTAAAACTCTACAATAAAGGGGGGGCAGAAGCATTGGCAGACAAGAAACGGGGCACAGACAAAAAAAAGGTAAGGACCAAAGATGTTGAAAACCAAATAATCAGGATGCGCTTTTTAGACCCAATTGCCAGCACGGATGTATTGACGCAAAAGTTGTCCCAGCTAGGTTACAATGTTAGCAAACGTAGTGTTGAAAGGACAATAACAGAATACGGGCTCCAAAAAAAACCCATACGCTAAACCCGGCAAAAGAGAAGGAAAAACAAGAAGTTGAAGTCCATCTGACAAAGCGGGAAAAACAGACAATAAGGGTTAACAAAGACGGGGTCGAGAGGGCATTCAGGGAGCGCCTGTCCAAAAAGGTAAACAGCACACTGGCAGGTTTGTGGTTCCTGGTAGCAGAACACCTTCGCCTGGGGAGCTGGGACCTAATAAAAGCCTATGCCGGTGGTGATGATACAAGCCTGGCACCACGCATTGCCATGCAAATGGTGAACGAAGCCTCCTTGTGCAAAAACCGGGTAAGGAGAAAAAACTATATCACTAACCAAGGCTTTGAACTGTTGAGCGGTTCGGGTTTCCTGGCGACCGATGAACAAGTGCATCATTTTCTTGGACAACAGACGGTTGTCCAGGCGCAATCGTTGCAAAATGCATTGTCCCTGATAAGATTGAACAAAGGGCATTATAAAGGGGGCATAGTAGCCATAGACCCACACCGCATTATATCTTCAACACGCAGGGTAATGCCCAAAAAGAAAAAGCAACCAGAAAAACCAGCAGAAAAAATGCTCCAGACATTTTTTGCTTTAAACACCCGGACAGGCCAGCCCATAGGGTGCGGTATTGGATCGCCCGGTGTAAATACAACAAAAGCAACATTGGACTTACTGGACATGGTGGGGCATGTAAGTAAAAACGCATTGATATTAGCAGACAAAGAGCATTTTACTGAAAATTTGGTGCACAAAATAGAACAGGATTACCAGTTTGAGTATTTGGCACCTGTGATATCAAATGCACGGGTAAAAAAAATAGAAAGGTCACTGGTTTTTCAAAAACAGTGGGCTGGATATGCCATAGCGGAGACCACGTTTAATTTTGCAAAGCACAAAACGAAATACAGGTTGATTGTCCAGAGGGAAGGAGAGGTTGGGACAGATTATAAATACAAATCATTCCTGGCCTTGTCAAACAAACCGGCAATAGCCCTTTTGTCCGAATTGTATAGGGAGCGATGGGCGATCGAAGATTTTTTCAATTTCGAAGGGGCCATGGGCTTTGACAGGGCCTCGACATTTAACCTGAATATCCGGTATGGAAAAATGTCGCTGGCATTGTTGGCACAAGCGGCATCGTACCAATTTAGGAAACAACTTCCCAAACCCTATCACAGGTGGGATGCCAAACACATGGCAGATGCAGTGTTTGGCAATATTGATGGGGACATCAGGGTAAAGGACGATACTATTGTTGTTACATGCTATAACACCCCCAACCAACTCAACCTTAAACAAAATTACGAAAACCTGCCGGACAGGTTATTGTCCGAAAACATTGACCCAAGGATACCATGGCTGTACAACTTCAAGTTGGATTTCAAGTTCAAGTAGCTTTTAACTAAAATAAATACCTCAAATAAATTCATTGGTTTAACCGGGACAAGTCGTCTAAACAAAAAATACATCATAATCATTCTGAAAAATAAAATTTAAACAGCTTCTAAGACGTAAAAGTGCCTCCACATAATAGTAATCGGCATAAACGATGGGCACATCAATTTCTGCTCTATGCGGAATACTACCTACAGAGTGTCCAGGTATTAATATATTTTCCTCTCCACCAGTTTGGTATTTCTCAGAAGAAAGACTGATTAACATTTCTGTCGCAGGTGTTTTATAATCATTTGCTGAATAACTATCAAGTTCAAGCAAGGCAGAAGAAATAATGGTAGCCGCTGAAACATCACGTAATTCGTCTGGAATTTTGGGTGCATTGAAATCCCAATACGGAATTTTATCGTTGGGCAAATTTGAGTGGTTTAGTATGTAATCTGCTATTTGCTCAGCAAGTTTTATTATGCAAACCACGTTGATCGTGGGCTTTATCCCGTCATCTAAAATTTTACCCGGACACTACTGATAGTTTAACTCCAAACATATTATTGGGTTATTTTTTCACTAATACGAAAATACCTTATAAGAAAACATAATAAGGTGTAGGAGGAAGATAAGCAGTTATTGAATAATGTATTATTATCCCCCAATCATTGCTTCAAGTCCATATTTTCTAAAAATATCAATAGCATGTTGTTGTTCTTCAACACTTGGTTCTTCCATGTCCTGCTTTTTAGGGTTCATTTGCAGTTTTCTGTATTTTTTTTCGGCAATGTTATGGTATGGGAGTAAATTAACTTTCTTCTTTTTGCCTTCTAAAGAAGCAATAAACCTGGCCGATTTTTCAAGGTTTTCATCATCAGCATTCACCCCTTTGATTAATGGTATCCGAATATTTATTTCAGCCCCTGAAGCAGATAAATCAATCAGGTTCTGCAATATTATCTTATTTCCTACACCTGTATATTTTTTATGTTTTTCTGAATCCATGAGCTTGAGATCATATAAAAACAATTCTGTTCTTTTTGCAAGCTCCAACAGGTTATTCCCATCGGAAAATCCTGTAGTATCAACTGTTCTGTGAAAACCCTTTTTCCCTGCTGCATCTAATAGTTTAATTAAAAAATCATAATGGATCATTGGTTCACCTCCTGAAACAGTAATACCTCCCCCTGACTGATCAAATACAGCCCTTTCTTTTTCGGCTTTCAGTAAAATATCATTTACGGATTCTTCATGGCCTATCATTTCAATTGCTAATGTTGGGCAAACCTCTGCACATTTTCCACATAACAAACAAGAATTATAATCTGTAACTATGCCTTGTGGGCTTAGAGATAGTGCATTATTGGGACAAACTTCAATACAAGCTTTGGCTCCAATACATTTAGATTCAGTGTACATCTTCTGTACTTTTAATGATTGGCTTTCAGGATTATGGCACCATGCACATTGCAGTGGACAACCTTTCAGAAAAACAGTCATTCTAATTCCGGGACCATCATTAACGGCATAACGTTTTATATCGAAAATAATACCTTTGTTCATATATAAAATAATAAAAAACAGCTATTAAAATGATTCATTTTCAGTACGTTCAATAACCTCTTGCTGTAAATCTTCGTTCATGTCATTAAAATAGTCACTGTAACCGGCCATCCTTACTAACAAATCCTTGTAGTCTTCCGGGTTTTCCCGGGCTGCATATAAAGTAGCTGTATCTACAATATTAAACTGGATATGATGTCCTCCAAGGGTGAAATAGCTTCTAATCAGGCTCCCAAGTTTTTCCAGGTCTTGGTCTCTTTTCAGTAAACTTGGTAAGAACCTCTGGTTTAGCAATGTACCGCCAGACCTGGTATGGTCAAGTTTTGTAAGTGATTTTATTACAGCTGAAGGACCATTTACATCGGCCCCATGTGACGGCGAAGTCCCATCAGAAATAGATTTGCCTGCTAACCTGCCATTTGGTGTTGCACCCAATACTTTCCCAAAATAAATATGGCAAGTGGTTGACAACATATTCAAATGAAATTTTCCATCTCTTGTATTCGGTTTTCCATCAATAGCATTTAATAAATCATTATAAACACCTACTGCTATGCTATCAGCGTATTCATCATCATTGCCGTAAAATGGTGTTCTGTTGATTATTGTTTGGCGTAAAATTTCATCGCCTTCAAAGTTTTTTGAAACTGCATCAAGGATCTTTTCCATTGTAAAGGTTTTTTTCTCGAAAACATGGTGTTTCAATACAGATAAACTATCTGTAACTGTTCCAAGGCCAGTACACTGAATATAGTTGGTATTATACCTTGCCCCACCATTATAATAGTCTTTCCCTTTTGAAATACAATCTTCAATAACCACAGAAAGGAAAGGTGCAGGTGCATACTTTGCAAACATCCTGTCAATATAATTGCTCACCCTGATTTTCTGGTCGACTATAAAGTTTAATTGTTTTAAGAATGCTTCATACAATTCATCATATGATTTGAAATTTCTTGGATCACCAGTCGCTATTCCTGCAACTTTACCGGTAACAGGGTTAATGCCATTGTTTAGGGTAACTTCAAGAATTTTGGGGACATTCAGATAGCCTGTCAGTAAATATGCTTCTTTGCCAAATGCACCTACCTCAATACAACCACTGCACCCACCTTCCCTGGCATCTTTAAGGGATTTGCCTTGATTAAGCATTTCCATAATGTATACATCAGGGTTAAAAACAGATGGATAACCATGTCCCTGCCTGATTACTTTACAGGCTGCTTTCAGAAATTTATCGGGGGTTTTTGCACTAATATGAACCGAATTTCCTGGCTGTAAAATATGAAGTTCTTCCACAATTTCGAGCATTAGGTATGAAACTTCACTTACACCATCAGAACCATCAGCTTTAAGCCCTCCAATATTGATATTTGTAAAATCGTTATACGTACCGCTTTCCCTGGCAGTGATCCCTACTTTAGGGGGTGCGGGATGGTTATTTACTTTGATCCAGAAACAACTAAGTAATTCTTTTGCATTATCATAGGAAAGACTTCCTTCTGCCATTTCTTTTTCAAAAAATGGGGTAAGGTGCTGATCAAAATGCCCTGGGTTCATGGCATCCCAACCATTAAGTTCAGTAATTGTACCCAAATGCACAAACCAATACATTTGAATAGCTTCCCAAAAATTTCGGGGCGCATTGGCTGGTACCCAACGACATACTTCGGCTATCTTTTTTAGTTCTTCTACACGTTTCGGATCCTTTTCATTTTTTGCCATTTCCTCTGCCTTGTCGGCGTGCCTGTTGGCAAAAACAATCGCTGCATCACAAACAATATCCATAGCTTTAAGCTGCTCCAGTTTGTCAGTTGCTTCACGATCATTTTGGAAATCAAGTATGCTAATATGTTCTGCAATTTCATTTTTAAAATCAAGCATCCCTTTCTTATAAATCCGGCCATCTAAAGCAGTGTGCCCAGGTGCTCTTTGTTCCATAAATTCGGTAAACAAACCTGCTTCATATGCTGCTTTCCATTCCTCGGGAACATGGTTAAATATACGTTCCCTTTGTGTTCTTCCCGTCCAGTATGGAATTACCTTTTTTTCATAGGTTTTAATATCTTCTTCACGAACAAGATATCTTTGCATGTCGCGGGAATTCAGGATATGCAAATCCTCTACACTATGGCAGGTAAGTTCAGGGAAAGTTGGAATTCCTTTAGGAGAAGGGCCCCTCTCCCCAACAATTAATTCTTCTTCTCCCAGGTATATGGTGTGTTTCGTACAAATTTCCAAATAAGTTAATGCCCTTAAAACCGGGATCGAATACTTCCCATAATTTTCTTTGTAAAATTCAGTTTCAATCAAAGCTCTTTCAATGGATATGAATGGTGTGGTTTCAACACTTTGTTTTCTAATACGTTGAACTCGTTCATTCATCCCAGGACCAATAGTATTGGTTAATGGTTGATAAAAATTGCCTTCTGCTTCTGCACTTCTCTCCGGGGATTTTGATGATTTTATATCTACTACTTTCATTAGTTTAATTTGTTAGAAATTATTTGAAACCTTGTAAATCAAAATGAATTTTAACATGCCAAATTCAAAAAAGAACACGCCTGCCTGACGGTAGCTACCGTGTGTACACATCTTTTTTAAAATTGTATATTGATAAAATTATTAACATTTTTAATTTAAAATATCCAATAAGCCTGCCTGTCGGCAGACA
>JANQII010000116.1 GCA_028282195.1 Prolixibacteraceae bacterium | reverse complement strand
ATTCAATTTTGAATACCCAATATTCCAAATTAACTCCGAATTGATGTGTTTTTCATAGTTCTACATTGGTTATTGAGTGTTGTATATTCATTATTTTCTTGCTGAGTTTCTCTAAATTCATATTTGTGTATAAAGCATAGTCTCGAAGAGAGGGAGAACCTGCCTACCGCCAGGCAGGGAGGGAGAGTCAAAAAAACAATTGTTCCATTCAATAGCATACTATTATCATTTAACTTTTGACAACTTCAATATGTAGAATCTCTTCCGGCAAGCTTTGATCATCAAATAAATATTACATTTTGATTAAGACAAATTGGAAATATTGATAAATATTTAATATTTTTGTTTAACTAAATGTTGTCACAAGTAGGTCTTGTGGTCGTGTTATAATCATTTGTTTTTTTCTTTAATGGTTTCTGTAGGGTATTTATTTTTAATTTGTTAGGTGTCAGGTCTTGTGTTGATTTGTTGTTAGTAAAATCAAGTGCATTGTTGATATCCGGTTAGTTACTAAGTTCTCCAGAATTTGAGAATTCAATATCAAAAAGAATAACAGTATAAAATGTTAGCGGTGCATCCTTATTCCCTCCTCACACCTGTCCCCTATAGGAGCAATCCTGTGCGTTGGGGTCCCTTTAGGGAATAAAAGGGTGAGCGATGGATTTTTGTTATATAGTAGTTTTGATACGACTCAGCAATCAACTTTTGTTGATGACTTCAGTCTGGCATTGCGTTGGCAAATTCAATTGGGATTGAGATATATTTTTTTAAAAAATGAAACTAAAAGTTTAATTATATTATTTGCGTTTTTTGCGGTTTGATAAATGACAAAAGGCCGGTTGCAGTTTGCACCGGCTTTTTTCGTTACATTTGTTGCCGGTTTAAAAAATAAGATGATGCAAAAATCAGTTTTGGGTGCTGGAAGCGCTTTAGTTGATGTAGTTATAAGTTTAAATGATGATCTGTTGCTTCAGGAACTTGAACTTCCAAAAGGAAGTATGATTCTTGTAGATGCTGAACGTTCAGCAAAAATAAAAGAGGCTGCGATTAGTTTACAACCAGTTGTTCAAACCGGAGGGTCAGCTGCAAATACGGTACGGGCAATAGCACAGATTGATGGAAAATCAGGGTATTTAGGTAAAATATCTGATGATGAGTATGGACGCTTCTTCAAAGCATGTTTTGAAAAAAATGGAATTACAAATCACCTGTTTTATAGTGATACTCCTACGGGTAATGCATCTTGTTTAATTAGCCCCGATTCTGAACGGACTTTTGGAACTTTTTTAGGAGCAGCCAGTGAGTTGGATCATAATGAACTTACGGATGAGATTTTTGCCCCATATGACATATTGCATATTGAGGGTTACCTGGTTTTTAATGAAGAACTGATTGAAGGTATTCTGCAAAAAGCGAAAAAGAATGGTCTTTTGGTATCAATAGATATGGCCAGTTATAATGTTGTTGAGGCTAAGTTGGATTTCCTGAAAAGGATTGTGAAAGAGTATGTCGATATTGTTTTTGCAAATGAAGAAGAAGCGAAATCTTTTACAGGCTTAGGGCCCAAACAGGCGTTAAAAAAAATTGCCGAAATGTGTGCTATTGCCGTTGTTAAAATTGGCAAAGATGGTTCAATGGTCCAATCTGGCAAAGAGTTTGTAAAAGTTGACACACCACAAGTTAAAAGTATTGATACGACTGGTGCAGGAGACGTTTATGCTGCCGGGTTCCTGTACGGATTTGCCAATGATTTTAGCCTTCAAAATTGTGGCAAACTGGGTTCATTAATGGCTGGTAAAGTTATACAGGTTTACGGGGCCCAAATAGCTGAAGAAGATATTCCTGAAATTAATGCTGTTATAAAAGGGATTCGCCCAGCTTAAATTATCTTCAGTTTCTAGTGAAGCACTACACGTACAGGGCGAATGGCAATTCGCCCAAACAATATTGGTCCTTAATTTTTAAAATAGTCCGTGAATTTGAGCATCGATTTTATCGATAACACTACTTAAATCTTCAGGGCTGTTGGTGATATCAACTTTATCTACGTTGATAATTAGCAGTTTTCCTGAATCATATTTACTAATCCATGCTTCATAACGCTCATTCAGTTGCTTGAGGTAGTCTAAACGAATTGAATTTTCATATTCCCTGCCACGTTGCTGAATTTGATTTACAAGCGTTGGGACACTTGCCCTAAGATAAATCAATAAATCGGGTGCTTTTACCAGTTTTATCATGAGCTTAAATAGAGTAAAATAATTGTTGAAATCCCGTGTACTCATTAAACCCATTGAATGTAAGTTTGGTGCAAAAATCTCAGCATCTTCATAAATCGTACGATCCTGGATAACTGTTTCACCTGAGTTTTGAATATCCAAAACCTGGCTTAAGCGAGTGTTTAAAAAGTAAATTTGCAAATTGAATGACCACCTTTGCATATCTTCGTAAAAGTCATTCAGATATGGGTTTGTATCAGCGTCTTCGTAATGTGGGTTCCAGCCATAATGTTTTGCCAATAGTCCGGCTAAGGTGGTTTTCCCTGCACCTATGTTTCCTGCAAGAGCAATATGCATGATTTACTTTTTTTGATCGATTTGTTTTACAAATTTAATTTAATGAGCTAATTAATCATTCAAAATATTACATTCTTTTTTGAAGATTTAAAAGTTGGTCTAAATATTTTCGGTCATTCGCTAATCGTGGAATTTTATTCTGACCGCCGACTTTCCCCCGTTGCTTCATCCATTGATAGAAAAGTCCTTTTTTGGCAATTATCATAGTAGGACGTTCCAGTGTTAAGTTTTTATGGCGTTTGGCTTCGTAATCTGAGTTTAATGTTTTAAGGGAATGATCAAGAACTGAAACAAAAAGTTCCGGGTCTTCCGGTACTTTGTCAAATTCAATAATCCATTCGTGACCTCCTTTTTGATCATCACCCATAAATACCGGGCCAGCAGTGTATTCAGTAACAGAAGAGTTTGTCCTGCTTGTTGCCAGTTTTAAAGCTTCTTCAGCATTGTCAACAATTAGTTCTTCCCCAAATGCATTGATAAACTGTTTGGTTCGTCCGGTGATTTTAATTTTATACGGGTGCCTGTTTGTAAATTTAATCGTATCGCCAATCAAATATCGCCAAAGCCCTCCGTTGGTTGATATGACCATTGCATAGTTTTTCCCCAACTCAATTTCATCAAGCGAAAGGGCAGTAGGGTTATCATCGTAAAAATCTTCCATCGGGATGAATTCGTAATAAATACCGTAGTCTAACATTAAAAGCATGTCATCACGTTCCGGGTCATCCTGAATTGCAAAAAAACCTTCAGAAGCATTGTACGTTTCCATGTAATTCATCCTGGCAGAAGGGATAAGCTTTTGATACTGCTTGCGGTATGGATCAAATTTTACCCCACCATGGATGAATACTTCCAGCTCTGGCCATACTTCAGTAATGTTATTTTTCCCTGTATGATCTATTACTCTTTTCAGAAGAACTAAATACCAGGAAGGAACACCAGCAAGGGAAGTTACATTTTCGGTAAGTGATTTTTCAATGATCTTTTCAACCTTCTCCTCAAACTCTTCGATTAGTGCGATATCTGCTGAAGGGGTTCGATAAAAATCAGACCAAAATGGCGTATTCTCTATCAGGATGGCTGAAAGATCCCCAAAATAGGAATTGTTATTTGTGTTGTTAATCCGGTGACTCCCTCCAAGCGTCAGGCTTTTCCCGGAGAGGACACCCGAGTCGGGATTGTTCTTCAGGTAAAGTGCAAATACATCCCGAATGCCCCTGAAATGAACATCTTCAAGAGATTGCTTACTTACAGGGATGAATTTGCTTTTATCATTTGTTGTTCCCGATGATTTTGCAAACCACTTTATATCATTAGGCCAGAGCAGGTTTTTTTCCCCAGCCCTTAAACGATCAATATAAGGAGCAAAATCTTCATAGTTACGGATTGGTAACCTTGATTTAAATTCACGTTCAGAATTTATTGATCTGAAATCGTATTTCTTGCCCCATTCTGTGTCACGTGCCTCTTTCAGCAAATCAAACAAAACTTCCCGCTGAACATCATGGGGGTGTTTCCGAAACAAATCAATCTGGTAAATACGCTTGAAATTTACCCAGTTTATTATTGAATTCAGGAAAGGCATAATCAGTTTTTTTTAGACTTTAGCAAATGTAACCAAAATCTGGTTTGAGAGTTTAAGGTAATTTTAAATTGTTTTTGTACGTTATTTTCAAATATAGAAGTATTAAGCTTGATTGGCTAAAATATTTTTTACTTTTACATAGCCGATCCTCAAAACAACATCAGATGAATTACATTGATATTATCCTTGGAATATTACTTCTTCTGGCAGCAATTCGTGGTTTTAGTAAAGGTTTGGTAGCCGAAGTTGCTTCATTGGCCGCATTGATTTTAGGTATTTGGGGAGCGATAAGGTTTTCTCATCTTACGGCAGATCAATTAGTGAATCTTTTTAATTTTCAATCCAAGTACATGGGGTTGATTTCATTTTTTGTGACTTTTATACTAATTGTTATCGCTGTTCAAATTATTGGGAATGTGGTTGATAAACTAGTTGCAAACCTTTCGTTGGGCTTTTTAAACCGACTGGCTGGAATTCTTTTTGGAGTGCTGAAAACAGCTCTTATTTTAAGTGTTGTTTTAATTGTTTTCGATGAAGTAGACGAGAATGTAGGTATTTTACCTTCCGAAAAAAAAGCAGAGTCTCAGATTTATGAACCTTTGAAAAATTTAGTTCCTACAATTTTCCCAGTTCTTGATTTCTGGAATAGTTTTGATTTTTTTAAAGAAAAAGAAATCAGAAAACAAGCTCAAGGTTTAAAGCAAAAGGATGAAGAAGTGGTTTAGAAAAGAAAAAGTTCCTTTCTCTGAATTGGAAGAATGTGTATGCCTTAACTGTAACCACGTTTTTACAGGCCGGTTTTGTCCTGACTGCGGGCAGTCTGTATCTGAATTTGATCGGCCGTTTGGCTTTGTTTTTTATGACTTTCTTGGAAATTTTGTTGCATTTGATTCGCGCCTGGTAAAAACCATTTCTTCTTTAATGTTTCGGCCAGGGAAGCTAACCAGCCAGTTTTTTAAAGGAAAAAGGGCAAGCTATGCACCACCGTTCAGGGTATTTATATTTCTTAGTTTCATCCTTTTTCTGATGTTGCAGGTTACGACCAGGCGAAGCTTAACGAACGTGCTTGATTATTCATTTAAAGATACAGAACTAGTGGGTGATTCAATTGATATTGCAAAGTTGGATTCAATTGGTTTGGATTTAAATGTAGTGGATATTACAGATAGCTCTAAGCATGTTTCGATGGATTTCGATTTTAAAACCATTGCAAATCAGGAAAACCTTAGGATGTCTTTGCTGCATGTTGCCGGGCAGTTGGAAGATCGTTTGAAAAAAACGGAAGATGAGGAAAGTAGGCGCATGTTGATAAAGCTTATCGATATTTGCCGCTCTCCCAATCAGTTGGTTGCAAAAATCCTTAAATATCTCTCATGGGCATTTTTTATTTTGTTGCCCCTTTTTGCACTTTTGTTAAAACTTCTGTACGTACGAAGGAAAAAAAATTATATAAGACACTTGGTTTTTTCAGTTCACCTTCATTCATTTATGTTTTTACTTTTTGCTTTAATTGTTGCAATTAATTTGATGTTTGAAGGAGCATGGACACTTGGGTTGTTGTGGGGCTTGCTGCTGGTTCCCATATATTTAGTTTTGTCGATGAAAAACTTTTACCAACAAAATTGGAGGAAAACAATACTCAAAAGTATATTGGTTAGCTTCGTTTATAATTTAATTGTTTTTACAGCTTTTGGGTTCGTTCTGTATAATGCTTTTTCAACTATTTAACCAAGTATAGCAAAACCAACATCATATCTTTAATATTTTTTTATAAAGAATGGTATTAATCAATATTATTCATCCTGAGGGATGCGATCATTTTATATCTTTGCCGAAAATTTTTTACCATGAACTTTGTTGACGAACTTACCTGGAGGGGCATGATTCATGACATGATGCCCGGAACTAAAGAACAACTGGATAAAGAAATGACAACTGCTTATGTTGGAATTGACCCAACTGCAGATTCACTACATATTGGACACTTGGTAAGTGTGATGATGTTGAAACATTTTCAACTTGCCGGACACAAGCCGATTGCCTTAGTTGGTGGTGCAACCGGAATGATTGGTGATCCATCCGGGAAATCGCAGGAGCGTAATTTGCTTGATGAAGCAACATTGCACCATAACGAGAATTGCCTGAAAGAACAGCTAGCTAAATTCCTTGATTTTGAATCTGATGCTCCAAATGCAGCAGAATTGGTTAACAACTACGACTGGATGAAAGAATTCAGTTTTCTTGAGTTTATTCGCGACATTGGCAAACACCTTACAGTGAATTATATGATGGCCAAGGATAGCGTTAAAAAGCGTTTGGGAGAAGAAGCAAAATCAGGAATGTCATTTACTGAATTTACATATCAATTGGTTCAGGGAACAGACTTTTTGCATTTATACCGCGAGAAAAACTGTAAGCTTCAAATGGGTGGTTCTGACCAGTGGGGTAACATTACCACAGGTACTGAGTTGATCCGCCGTAAGGAAAGCGGAGAAGCGTTTGCTCTAACATGTCCGCTAATTAAAAAGGCAGATGGAACTAAGTTTGGTAAAACCGAAAGTGGTAACGTTTGGCTTGATCCTAAGCTAACTTCACCTTACAAATTCTACCAATTTTGGTTGAATACGTCTGATGAAGATGCTGAAAAGTACATTAAAATATTTACCCTTCTAAGTAAAGAAGAAGTTGAAGGGCTTATCGCAAAACATCAGGAAGCCCCACATATGCGCGAACTTCAAAAGAAATTAGCTGAAGAAGTGACTGTTATGGTGCACTCAAATGAAGATTATGAAATGGCTGTTGAAGCTTCTCAAATTCTTTTTGGACGAGGTACGGCAGAAAACCTGAAAAAGCTGGATGAGCAAACTTTCCTTTCTGTTTTTGAAGGTGTACCGCAGTTTAATATCAGCAAAGAAAAACTTTCAGCAGGAATTCATGTGATAGACTTGTTAGCTGATGATACTGCTGTTTTTCCTTCAAAAGGGGAATTGCGCAGGACCATTAAGGGAAATGGATTGAGCATTAATAAAGAAAAAATTGGTGATCCGGAATTGGTGGTGAATGGAGATTTTTTAATTGGGGATAAGTTTATTCTGGTTCAAAAGGGAAAAAAGAATTACTTCCTTATTATTGCTGAATAATTCTTTAGCAACATCATAATAAAGGAAACTAAATTTCGTTGAAGAATTACGACCAAACAAGCACACCTTTATGAAGAACTTATTTGACAACCAGGGGCTTTTTCAATTGATTTGGAAGTGGAAAGTTCACCTGATCATCGTTGGGACAATAGCTGTTGTTGTTTCAGCAGTTTTTTCATCTCCTTATTTTATTACTCCGTTATACAAATCACAAGCTCGTATTTACCCTACAAATACTACTTCTTATTCAGAAGAATCAGAAAGTGAGCAAATGGTTGAGATTTTTAATTCAACGGATATCAAACGCCAGGTTATTGAGTCATTTAATTTGGAAGATCGGTTTGAGATTGAAAAAGACGATCCTTTCTTTCAAACTAAAATGCTGAGAAAATACAATGATCGTGTTCAAAGTAAAAAGACTGAATACGAATCGATTGAACTTGAAGCACTGGATGCCGATCCGCAGATTGCCTGTAATATTGTTGATTCAATCATCATTTTTTACAATCGTAAGGTACAGGAAATTCGCAAGCAAAAGCATGCCGAACTTGCTGAAAGCTACTCTAACGATTTAAAACGAAAAGTTGGTGAGATAGACTCAGTTGTTGCAAAGATGGAAGTTCTTCGTAGGAATTATGGCATGCTTGAGTATGAGGCCCAGGCCCAGCAACTTACTCAAGGTTACACCGATGCATTGGCAAGAGGGGCAGGTCCTTCGGCAGTCGCAAAAATTCAGAAAAAACTGGACAACCTTGCTGAAAAAGGGGGTGAGTTTTTTAGATATCAACGTGCAATGGAAGCACTCGAAATTCAGCGGGACACCATCAATCGACGTTTAGATAAAGCATTAAGTTTGGTGAATAAGAAGGAAACTTATACGATGGTTGTTGAAGAACCCTTTCCTGCTGATAAAAAATCTTATCCAACTCGCTGGCTAATAGTACTGGTGAGTTTGGTTGCTACAGAATTCCTTGCTTTGATCGCGTTGTTTTTAATTGAAGGGATGTCGAAACCTAAATCCTGAAGCTTTTGGCTAAGCGCAGCAAAATAATTCTTTTTTACATCGTATCAGCTTTATTCATTCTGCTGAATGTTTATTTTGTAATTGAAAAGGAAACTTTAGTTGTTGGTATATTGCCGATTGTGCTGGCTTTTGTGTTGGTCGCAATTTTCAAGATGGATAAATTACTATTGTCCATTGTCTTTCTGACCCCTTTATCGCTTCCCTTAAGAGAATTATTTCCTGAACTTTCTTTTGACATGTATTTGCCAACAGAGCCATTGCTGGTTGGTGTTTTATTGCTTTTTATTTTTAAACTTTTTGAAAACAAAGGTTTTGAGAAGAAAGTTCTTACGCATCCGGTTACAATTGTATTGTGGTTTTATGTCGGATGGATGTTTATTACAGCTCTGACCAGTACAATGCCCGTAGTGTCAATTAAATATTGGCTGTCAAAAACTTGGTTCCTGGCTGCATTTTATTTTCTGGGGGTTTTTCTTTATCGGGATAAAAAGAATATTTACCGGTTTTTAGCTTTGTATTGCGGAGCGTTTCTAATTGTAATTGCTTATGCGTGGGTAAGGCACTTTGCGCTTGGGTTTCACAATACGCAGACTGCCCACTTTGTAATGAATCCCTTTTATAAAGATCATACTTCATACGGTGCTATGTTGGCTTTTTTTATCCCTTTCCTGATGGGAGTTACTTTTTTTAAAGGATTCAAAGGTAAAATCAGATTTATAAGCGGATCGGTTCTGGTCATTTTTATAGCAGCTCTTGTTTTGTCATTTAGTCGTGCTGCCTGGTTAAGTCTGGTTGCCGGAGGGGGAGTTTGGTTGATTATGAAATTGAAACTTCGCTTTCGGCCATTATTTATAACAGCAGTATCGGTTTTAGCAATCATTTTTGTTTTTCAAACACAAATATTGATGTTGCTGGAACAAAATGATCAGGAGTCTTCTGCAAATTTAGGCACACATATTTCTTCTATGACCAACATTACTTCCGATGCTTCAAACCTTGAGCGTTTAAATCGTTGGAATTGCGCTATCAGAATGTTTGAGGAACGTCCGATATTTGGATGGGGACCGGGAACGTACATGTTTAAGTATGCTCCATTTCAGTTGACTAAAAACCGGACAATTATTAGCACAAACTCTGCAGATCGTGGAAATGCACATAGTGAGTACCTGGGGCCACTGGCCGAGTCGGGCTTGCTGGGGATGATTAGTTTTTTGCTTTTGTCAATTATGATTCTTTATACCGGAATACACGTTTATACAAGAGCAAAAGAGAAGGAAATTAAGATGATTGTTTCATCTGCAATTATTGGAATTACCACTTACCTGGTTCATGGCTTCCTGAATAATTTTTTAGACACTGATAAAGCTTCAGTACCTTTTTGGTCGTGCGTGGCGATTATCGTGATTTTCGATTTTTATACAAAAGGAATCTCAATTGCCCAGCCTATTTCTTCTCAAAATCAGGATTTTCTATAGGAAACCGGGCATTCGTTTTTTTGTGCCATTTTTTTAGTTTTTGTTTCATCTCCTCAAGTTTCTCAGGATTTTGAGCAGATAAGTCTGATGTTTCGCCTTGGTCTTCTTTTAGGTTATAAAGTTCGAAACGATTGTCTTCATAGAATGTAATTAGCTTCCACTCACCCGACCGGATTGCAGCTCCTGGTGTCCAGGCACTGCCGTGATAATGCGGATAATGCCAGAACATTTCATCGCGTTCCAGGTTTGAGCCTGTTTTTAAAATTGGCAATAAACTGGTTCCGTCAACATCATTGCTTTCAACTCCTGCCAGTTCAAGGATGGTAGGATAGAAGTCCATACCAACAGCTATATCATTTACTTTTCTTCCCTTCTTGATTAACCCTGGACCTGAAATTACTAACGGAACCCGGATTCCCCCTTCGTAACACCAGCCTTTACCTGCTCTCAGCGGAAGGTTACATGTTGGTGCGTTTCTTCTATTCAGGGTCGATAAACCTCCATTGTCGCTTGTAAAAATTACCCAGGTGTTTTCGGCAAGTCCTTGATTTTTTAAAGCTGCAAGTAGTTTCCCTACATTGTAATCCATTGCAGTAACCATTGATGCAAAGCTTGCATTTTCCTGAATTAGTTTAGTGTAGCCATTTCCTTCTTTTTTGTGAGGGATGGAATCTAATCCAAGTTTTTTTCTTTTTTCAATATAATGCTCAATGTGATTGGGAGCTTGGTGAATTGGTGTATGAACGGTGTAATATGAAAGATAAAGTAAGAAGGGCTGGTGGCCTTTGTTCTCAGTGATAAAGCGTATGCTTTCATTAGTAAGCCGATCAGTTAAATATTCACCTTTGGGGCCTTCTGTTAAGCGTGGGTTTTTGTATGGCGCAAAATATCCTTTTTGGGGTGCTCCCCAGTGCCACCCTCCAAGGTTTATATCGAAACCCTGATCTTTCGGAAGAAAACCTTCACCTCCAAGATGCCATTTCCCTACAAAACAGGTTTTATATCCTTTTTCTTTTAGTTTCTCAGCCAGCGTGATTTCATCCAATGCAAGCTCATTTGCATCTTGAGGCCCCAGAAGCTTTCTGTTTTTCGGATCTTTCCCTGGAATCCAGTCGGTAATGTTGACACTGTTTGGGTGTTTGCCGGTCATTAAAGCCGCGCGGCTGGGGCTACAGACCGGGTTGGCTGCATAGCCGTTCGTAAAAATGATTCCGCTTTCAGCTAATTTGTTCAGGTTTGGGGTTTCGTAAAATGAATTCGGGTTGTTAAACTGAACATCAGCCCAACCCAGATCATCAACGAGAATAAAGACGAAGTTAGGCTTGTTTTGTTCTTCGGAACAGGATAAGAAGAGTAAACTAAAAAGGAGTATAGAAAATAGATTTTTCATGCGTGTGTTTTAGGTTTTTAAAAGAATTTGTCGGTGTTTTTGTTGAAAACCAAAAATACTCTTTTTCTATTCATTTGTGTTAACATCAATCAAAATAAAAAGGTTGTTAACCGATGCTTCATTGTAATTGAAATCTGCTGTTCAGGTAGGGAAGGCGTGGCGGTTTGCCATGGCTTCACCAAGTAGGAAAAGAAGCCATGGCATGGCGTTGTTCACAGTCGAAATAAAGAGTGGAACCGTAGCATGTTGCCATGGTTAAAACAACAAATAACACATGCTCCGGATAAAATAGAAATAGCTGAACATCAATCGGGGAAAAATAAAAAAGCCCCGGTTTCCCGAAGCTTTGCAATATCTGGTATAGAGTAGTCTTTTATTTCTTTACACGTTCACTGTATGTGCGGTTGCTCGTATCTACCTTGATAATGTCACCTTCATTAATGAAAAGAGGTACCATAATTTCAGCACCGGTTTCAACAGTTGCGGGTTTCAATGCAGTTGAACTTGCAGTATTCCCTTTTTCTCCCGGGATTGTCGCTGTGACCTCTAACTCTACTGCAGCCGGGAGTTCTGCAGTCAGCGGGGTTTCTGTGTCAGCATGAAAGTTAATTTCAATGATTTGCCCTTCTTTCATTAGATCAACATTTTGAATCATATCCGGGGCAATTGGAATTTGCTCGTATGTCTCAGTATTCATGAAATTGCATCCCATATCATCTTTATAAAGATATTGGTAAGGTCTTCTCTCAATACGAACAGTCTCTATTTTTACACCTGCATTGAATGTATTCTCAATTACTTTTCCTGTTTTTACATTTTTAAGTTTCGTGCGAACAAAAGCTGCGCCTTTCCCGGGTTTTACATGTAAGAATTCAACAATTGTAAAAAGCTGTCCATTGTAGTTAATGGTCAATCCGTTCTTAATGTCTGCTGTAGTAGCCATATGTGAATTGTATTAGTTTCAAATAATGCTGCAAAATAAACATTTATAGTGCATTATTCCAAAACGGGTGCTTGCAAAATCTGTTCAAATCAAGAAGTTAGTTCCTAATTCGTTCAATTCCATTTTGTTTGTAAGACTTGAGGACGCACTTTAGTGCACCTACACGTATGTCAAACTCAAGTAGTAGTGGTATTTTATTGGAGTCTTTTGAAATGTAAAATTTCAAACCGTCTGCACGTTTTAAAACACGCCCTTTTTTTACCCTTGGAGAAATAACATGGCAATAAACTTCCCCAAAGGCGGAGTTGATTTTTTCAACGCCCAGGTACTTAACGGTCATTTTAAATGTTTCGTCGGCATGAAAAATCGGAACTTCAAACTCTTCGCCATCAACAAGTTTGTCGAGTAGTTGATTTTGTCTTAAGTAGAAGAAAACCGTTGAAAAATCGACTGTGTTATGCTCTATTTTTCTGCCACCGGAGCGTTGGCTAAAGAGAGAGTCTTGTTCATGATAGAAAAAAGCTTCATTGTAATAACGATAGTTTTGTTCTTTGGCATTCCTTGTCGCTTTATAAGGCAGGTAGCTTACCGGATCCACAATACTTTCATAAATATTGTGTACGGGAAACAGCTTATTGGGAAGGCCAACTGTTTTTCCTTCCATATTATAATGAATGGCAGCTTTGCCATCGTAAATCGTATCTTTTGCCGTTAAAGTCGCTTTTCCGCCTCTGATAAACCCAAAACGAATAAAGTATTCCATTTCTTCAATGGGCTGTGAATAAACACCGATTGAAGCAAACAGGATTATAAAGAGAAATAATTGTTTCATGTTTTCAAAATGTTCTTTTTGGGAATCCCGGCTATGAAATCTTTTAAGTAAAAAGGTTCAAAATAAGCCAGGTCCACAAAATCATTGTTTTCAAAAGCTTTGTTTGAAAGGGAACACATAAACTGTGCCGAAGTTTGAACCCCTTCTAAAAATATGGCATTCGGGGAAGCTATTTTCCCAGAGCATTTTGATGAGCCATTACCGAAAAATGCGACTTTGTTTTCACCCAAATATTTTCCGAAAGAATTTTCATCAATAATTTGTGCTTCAACAGGAATTATTTCTTCAAGTTGAGTGTTAAATAAGGTTGTGTATACTTCCATTCGCCGAGCGTCAATCATTGGACAAAGAATAATATCTTTGGTGTTGGCCAATTTATATTTATCAAGGTTTTTTGCCACATGCCATGCCATTGCCTGCAGGGGATTAATTGCAATTAAAGGAACGTTTGCTCCATAACAAATTCCTTTTGCAAGCGATACTCCAATTCTTAAACCGGTATATGAACCTGGCCCTTTACTTATTGAAACAGCATCTAATTGTTGAAAACCCAAGTTGTTGCGTTTCATGATTTCATCAGTAAATACACTCAGTAACTTAGCATGGCTTTGCCCTTCATGATTTTCTATTAAATCGATCAAAACCCCGTCTTTTGAAAGGGAAACGCTACATACCTCTGTTGAAGACTCAAGATTAATTATTAACGCCATTGTTTAAAATTTACCGCAAATTAAGATATTAACATCAAATATAGCAAATCGTATACATGTCCATAACTATTGTTAGATTGTTAGCAAATAATGTTTTTTTATTGAGCAAACAGATGCATTTTTTAGTAGCTTTAGCTTACAAATCGGAGGATGTATGTATCGAACTGTAATTGTAGATGATGATAAATTAGCAAGCAAGGTATTGTCAAGAATATTAAGCTCTAATTTTCCTGAAATTCAACTTCTTGGGATAGCTGATTCTGTGAAATCGGGAGTTGAGTTAATTACAGATGAAAAGCCAGACCTTGTTTTCCTGGATATTGAGATGCCCGACGGTACCGGATTTGGCTTAATTGAACAATTGCCCGATGTTAATTTCAAACTCGTTTTTACTACCTCTTACAGTGATTACGCAATAAAAGCGTTTAAATATTCTGCATTTGATTACATTGTAAAACCAGTATTGCTTGAAAATGTAAATTCAACAATTAGCCGAATTACTGAAATTCCAATTTTGCACGAAAAGCAGATAGTCGATGTCGTAAAGAAAAATATTGATTCTGGCGAGACTAAGACAGATGCAACAATTGCTCTGCCTGAAATGAATGGTTTTGCAATTATTAAAGTTGATAACATTGTTCGATGTGAGGGGGAACGCAATTACACCCGTGTTTTTTACAAAGATGAAACTTCGGTTTTAGTTAGCCGTACTTTACTGGAATTTGATCAGCTTTTAGTCTCTCATGGTTTTTGCAGGATCCACCGGTCACACCTTGTAAACCTGAATTGTGTAAGCCGATATTTGAAGACTGATGGTGGCATTGTTGAAATGACTGATAAAGTACAATTGAAGGTTTCTCCAAAGTATAAAGAAGAGTTGCTGGATAAGTTACTACATACAAGATTATAAACTAAAAAACTTTCGTATCTTTGCCCTTGCGGTTTGATAAGCCTAGTGCTTGATTTGATAATTGGCAGTTTGTGGATTGGGCTAAACTCTTAATTTTACCTTTACGTTGAAAAGAGTTTAGAATTTGGAGATTGAATAGTAAAACTGTTTCAGATCAAAAAATTGGGGAATGGCAAGCTGCATCGATAAAAATAATCCATATACTTTTCTTAAAATCCTAAAATTTCTTTTAGGTAGATTTACTTCCGGCAAGAGTTTCTGTAAGGTCTTATTTTCACTGGCATTTTTTGCCTTTCTTTTTTTTTCATACACAAGCCTAAACGCTCAAACAACGATTTGGGAGGAGGATTTTGAATCGTATGCCGATAACACTGGTTATTATGGTTCAGGATATTCAGGTGACTATCCAGGTTCTGTATCAAAATGGACTTTGAACGTTTCAAATGGAACTTTTGATAGTGATGATTATTTCATGGTTAATGATATTTCAGGGAATAATTTATTTGAAGCAAAGGATACTGATGGTGAATGTACCTGGGAGTCCGGAACCATTGATATTTCCAATTATTCCAATGTTTCATTTGATATCCTGTTTACAGAGAGTGGGGCCCTTGAAAATAACGACTATATTGATGTTGAATACATCATTGATTCAGGTACCCCGGTATTAATTCCGAATCAGAATGGAGAATCAACATCCCACACACTACGTGATGATTATACTTCTTTAAATATAAATATTACCGGTTTATCAGGATCAACATTACAATTAAGAATTACGATTTATGGAGGGGGAAACAATGATTTATTACGTTTTGATGACATCCTGGTGCAAGGAACCCTTGTAAACCCGGCACTTTTCATATCCGAAAGTTCTTTAAGTTTTGGTAATGTCCTCAATGGAAATACCTCGTCTGAATTAAGCTATGAACTATCCGGTTTGCTTTTGACAGGTGCCCCCGGCAATATTACAGTAACAGCACCAGCCAATTTTAAAGTTTCGTTAACATCAGGTTCCGGTTATGCCCAGTCAATAAGTGTTCCTTACTCCAGTCCTTCTTTAGCTTCAACAACTATTTATGCACGCTTTGAACCTAACTCAGATGATACCGATTACAGTGGTAATATTACCCATGACGGGGGAGGGGCAACTACTGAAAATGTTGCAGTGACAGGAAATTCCCACCGGTTGGAAACCTTCACTTCTTCGGGTACGTTTACAGTGCCCGCAGGTGTTTATTGTATAGAAGTTGAAGCTTGGGGTGCTGGTGGCGGTGGAGGCGAAGAAACGTCCAGTGACGGCGGTGGCGGTGGCGGCGGAGGTGGCTTCGGCGGGGGAACAATGGGGGTAAACCCCGGGGATAATATTGCAGTTACAGTTGGAGCTGGAGGTGCAGGTGCCACTTCCAACGGGTCGAATGGTAGTGATGGCGGTAACAGTATTGTTTCACATTCTTCCGGGACGATAACTGCTTTCGGGGGCAAAGGGGGATTGTCCCAGGAGGACAA
>JANQII010000114.1 GCA_028282195.1 Prolixibacteraceae bacterium | reverse complement strand
TATTTCAATGAAACTCAGGTTTCAAGTGCGAAGCACCTTGAAATCTGTAAGTTGAATTGATCCCGAAACGACGGAGGAGTATTCGGGATCTCATGGTTTAATACCCCGACCCTTGAGGTCGGAAACTTATATCGTTTGCAAAGCAAACTCCAATTGATACCCCATTAGTTTGCTGCGGTGTTGTTCATTTTTCTTTTATCTTTTTAAAGAAAATATTAGCAATTGCTCTTGCCGGAAACTCAAAGTCTTTATCCTGAATATTTGAACACACTGTTATCACTAACTTTTCTTCCGGATATACTGCAATAATAGAAGTGCCTCCTGTTGTTGCTCCAAGCTGTATGTATGAAGTATTTTCAGGATCCTTCGTGATCCACCATCCAAAGCCTCTGTTGGTTTTATGTCCTCCTTCCAATTCGTAAGGTGTCATAAATAGATCGAGGGTTTCCTGCTTAAAGAAACCAGGTTCCATAATTGTTTGTGCTGCCCTGTTTAAGTCATCGGCAGTTGAAATGAAACCGTGTACCGGGGCAATGAACCGTAAATCTACATAAGGTGCATTGATTTGACGGGCTAAATAGTCGTGGTAATAGTAATCAGAGCGGTTATCAATAATAATAAACGGGTTGTCAATTTTAGTATCATTTAGTTTAAGGGTATCAAGAATCATGTCTTTTACTATTACCTGATAAAATTTACCGGTAATTTCTTCTGCTACTGTTCCTAATAGGGCAGAACTGTAAACTGATTTTTCAGAGTAAGTTCCCGGCTTATACACTAATGAATCATCTTTGTGGAACCTTATGTATTCTTTCAGGTTTTTAAGTTTATTGGGGTTTATCAATATTTCGTGATGATCGTTTAAAAAACCTGCAGAATTTACCCCTAGTTGTTTAAGGGTAAATTCATGCCGCTTTTTGGGAAAATGGGGGATGTAGTTATAAAAGGAACTATCAATGTTTAGTTTACCTTCTTCCTGAAGTTTGGCGATGGCGAATGTAGTGAACATCTCAGAAGTTTCGCCAATTCGGTATTTGGTTTTTCTTGAAGCGGGTACTTTTAGCTCTTTGCTTGCCTGTCCGTATCCTTCAGACCAAACAATTTTATTATTGTACGATACTGAAATGGATAGGCCCGGAGTGAAACTTGCAACCAGAAAATCCCTAATAACTTTACGGCCTTCAATAATTTCGTTTTTGTAATTTTTGTCAAGAATTCTTGACTCATTTTCAATTCTTTTTTGGCACGAAGAGTAAGTAATAAAAATGCTGGCAAGAAAAATAAGTTTGATAAATAAAAATGCATTTTTAGTAAATAATCTCAGGTTCATAGTTAAAAGTTTTATTGTTTTAGTTGAAATGTGAAGAAAACTTCTTAATTTTTGGCTGAAAATAATAAAATCAAACTATTTATTGTACATGAATCTTAGCAAACAATATCTGATTTTATTTTTAATTCTTTCCAGTATTTTTTCTAATGCTGAAGGATTATATGCAGATACTTTGTGTTTAAAAACTGATTCTTTTATCTCATTTGCTGCTGATTCGGTTGATTTCCCTTCATTTACAAAGATGCCTGAGCCTGAAAAAAATTGTTGCCCGTACATAATGGCCAGAATTGAAAAATATGGCCTTCAGGATGCGGAAGCTAACCGGATGGTTCGTCTGTTAAGTGAAACAAAACAAATCGATTATAATTCGCCAAGTATAATTCGCCTGATTTACAGGTATGAAGATTGTCCGGCTGTAAGAAGAAGTAAGCAAACATTTGTTAAAAAAGCTTTTGACAGGCGGGATCGGTATAATGTGTGGACGGGTGAAGGAAGCGAAAGCGAAGTGTCGATGATGAGAACCAGCGGATACCTGTTTGCACAAAAAGCACTTCTTTATGGTAGTTTTTTTAAGAATGTACCTGAAAGATTAGCTGAAATGAAGGGGTGGATCATGGATTGGTCTTCCAGGGTCTATGAAGTTGGTACTGCCGAATTTAACTCGAGTTCATCTAATGTGTACAGCATAATTGGTTGGCTGAATTTGTATGATTTTGCCGAAGATGAAGAAGTAAAGCTTGCAGCAAAGGCTGTTTTGGATTATTATGCAACTGAAATGGCTTTGCATAACAATCTTGGTTTTACTGGTGGATCGGAAATGAACGGTACTTTTATTGAAGATCAAGAAAAAACAGCTTCATTTTTCTATAATTGGTTTTGGTATGATTCAGACCAGGATACCTGTGATTTCACAGGAAATAATTTTTTGCAATTAATATACGCTGTAACAAGCGATTACAGGCCACCTTCTTTATTGGCGAAGTATGCAAAATTTACCCCTGTAGAACCTGGCTTTTATTTTACTAGTAAACCATCTTACCTGCTGGATAAAGAGTCGTTCAATAAGCAAATGTACTATAGGACATCCAATTATTCGCTTGGCTGTCTGTATTCCTCTTATGGGGGCTGGACAGACAATAGCAGTCAAATTGTAAATTGGAAATTGCTTGTCAGGAATGATAAAAAAGTTTCAGAAGTGAGAGGAAATGGACCTTTCTGGAACAATTATTCGGGTATGGGAAAAGATCCATGGACACAATTTGCTCAATATGAGAATATACTGATTCAATTAACTAAAGTTCCTGAGAATGCACAGCAAAAGTATAACCAGATTGATGGTTTGTGCAAAGTATGGAACAAGAGGTGGAAAAAAGATTATAAAAAACGTTTTGCAGACGAAGTGTCTAAAAAGAATATTTATTCTTCAGCAAAGAATATTCGGTTTGATAATGAATCGTACCTGATCTTTCCCGGCGATGTTGAATTTTCTGATACTGACGGCACCTGGTTTGTTAATTTTGGAAGTGTTTATATGTCGATACTTGGTGTGCCAGCTCATCAGCCAACTTATTTACGTAGCTATAGTGACAAGCAATTACTGGTAATTAACAATGATCCGGGAAAAGTATGTGGCTTTGTTATAGAACTTTTTAATGCTGATGGGTATGCAAGCTATGATGAATTTAAAGAAGAGTTTATTCGTCATCATATTATGTACCTCGATGCAGGAAGAGACTTATTAACTTACGAATCCCCGGAAGAGAAGCATGTTGAAATGTTATTTCGGAATGATGGTATTTTTGAAGAACCAATTGTTGACTGGGGTTATGGTGTAGTTGAGCAAACTGTTAACATTCACCGTGCCGGATTTGAACAGCCGGATTGGTCTGAATTTGATGATTCAGGAAGACTCCCGGTTTTGTTGGCAGACAATAAGCAATATAATTTTGAAGAAGTATGGCCGGTAATGTCAGGACCATCAATTAATCTGGATAATTCAATTTTGAAAGTTGAATTTGAAGGTGAAAGTTATACCGTTGATTATAGTGGAGAAATTCCCGTTTTTTTGGATTGAAGAATACAATATTGAAAACATAAAGAGGGTATATCAAAAGCCAGGTCTGGAATCTTTTCAATTCATCTCGCAAAATATAAAAGGCAATATATCAAATTCTTAAAAATGATTAGTTGGCTTTTAAAAGAGGCTGTCCCAAAAGTTAACTTAACCGCTAAGTATTTTAAGGAACCGCAAAAGACACAAAGAGTCAAGCCTTTTTATATCAGAATCTTAGTGTTCTTTGCGGTTTGAATTTTATTCTTTTGGAACAGCCTCTTTTGATACACTCTCTTATTTTATAATGGAATATTTCCGTGCTTCCGGGGAAGGTTTGACTTTCTTTTATTATGAGTCATTTCCAGCGCATTGATAATCTTTTGGCGAGTGTCTTCCGGGTAAATGATTTCATCAATATATCCTAAAGCAGCTGCTCTGTATGGATTGGCAAATGTATCACGATATTCTTCTACTGCTTTTGCTTTTTCATCAGCGTCAGTAATATCGCGTCGTAAAATATTTATAGCCCCATCTGGTCCCATAACAGCAATCTCAGCGGTTGGATACGCATAGTTTATATCCCCGCCAATGTGCTTGCTCGACATTACATCGTAGGCACCGCCATATGCTTTTCGGGTGATCAATGTAATTTTTGGGACAGTAGCTTCGGCGAAAGCATAAAGTAACTTTGCCCCATGCTTAATGATTCCACCAAACTCTTGCTGGGTTCCCGGAAGGAAGCCGGGTACATCTACCATCGTAACAAGTGGAATGTTAAATGCATCGCAAAAGCGTACAAACCGAGCGGCCTTTGCAGAAGAATTAATGTCGAGTACCCCTGCTAAAAATGCAGGTTGGTTAGCAATAATACCTACCGATTGACCACCAAACCGGGCAAAGCCAATTATAATATTAGATGCATAATTTGGCTGAACCTCAAGAAAGTGTTCATCATCAATAATTTTGAAAATGATATCCTTCATGTCATAAGGCTTGTTGGGGTCGGCTGGAATTATATCATTTAATGATTCTTCTTTTCGGTCAACAGGATCGGTGGTTACTTTATGGGGAGGGTCTTCCATATTATTGGATGGAATGAAGCTGATAAGTTCCCTAACCATCATCAAGGTTTGCTCTTCGTTTTCACCAGAAAAATGAGCAACACCACTTTTAGATGTGTGGGTAACAGCCCCACCAAGCTCTTCTTTTGAAACATCTTCATGGGTTACAGTTCTAATTACATCCGGTCCGGTAACAAACATGTGACTGCTTTCATTTACCATGAAAATAAAATCGGTAAGGGCAGGGGAGTAAACAGCACCACCAGCACATGGTCCCAATATTGCACTAATTTGGGGAATAACCCCTGATGATAATACATTATTATAGAAGATGTCGGCATAACCTGCAAGACTTTGTACACCTTCCTGGATGCGGGCACCACCAGAGTCATTCAAACCAATTAGCGGAGTTCCCATCTTGACTGCCAGTTCCTGAATTTTTACAATCTTATCAGCATTTGCGCGGCTCATGGTTCCTCCAAAAACGGTAAAGTCCTGAGCAAATACATAAACAAGCCGTCCATGAACCTTGCCATAGCCGGTTACAACCCCGTCTCCCGGGATTTTTTTCTTATCAATGCCAAAATCAGTAGCTCTGTGGGTTACCAGCTTATCAATTTCATTAAAAGTTCCCTTGTCTAGTAGTTCAAGAATACGCTCCCTGGCGGTTTTTTTACCAGCAGCATGTTGCTTGTCAATTCGCTCCTGGCCGCCACCAAGTTCTGCGGCATTATTTATCTGTTCAAACTGTTCAAATTTGCTTTTTAAATCCATATTGTGTGGGTTTATTCAATTTCTATTAGTACCTGGTTAGCATCAACTGTGTCTCCATCAGAAACATGTACCTTTTTTATTGTTCCATCAGCAGCAGCTTTGTATTCACTTTCCATTTTCATTGCAGAAATAATTACTGCATTGTCCCCTTTATTAACCTCTTGTCCTTCTTCTACAAGCACTTTCACAATCTTTCCAGGCATTGGTGCAGTAATTTTCTTTTCACTTTGTGATAGTGCACCTTCTCCACGGTTGCGAATATATCTTGCTTCAGCATCTATAACTTCAAGATCATAACTTTGATAAAGTGTGTAAGCAGTATATGTTTTTGGTTTTGCAGAGGGTACTAAAGAAATATTGTGAGAATGATTGTTTTCTAATATTGAAAACAGACCATCATCATTATGCATAAGATCCACCTTGTAAATTCGGTCATCTACCTTTATTTCGAGGAGGTTCTCATTCTGATTCAAAATTTTGACCGAAGCTATTCGGTCATTAAGTTTTACTTGAATAGGCATGTCGTTGATTTTTTATAATCGATCAAAATTCTTTTGGTATGTGTATTTCTTCCAGCGGTTTTTTGCAGGATTAAGCTCTTTAGTAGGTATTACCTTGTTCATCCGGTTAATAAAATCAATGTAAGTAGCTATAATTACCATATCCTGGCATTCGCGATCGCAAAAATTATTATCCAGCAGGTTATTTCTATTTTTTTCAATAAAATTTGTGTCGTAATTCCCTGAAATAAAATCTTCAGTGTCCATTATCCTCTCTAAAAATTTAAGAGAAGTTTTTACACCGGTAATTTTATACTCATACAGGGCCCTTTTCATTCGCTTAATTGCTTCGGATCTGTTTTGGGCCCAAACGATCAATTTTGAAATCATAGGATCATAATGCATGGGGATTTCATATCCTTCATAAACATATCCATCAGTGCGGACACCTAATCCTAAAGGTTGTGTAATGCTATGGATACGTCCAGGGCATGGCATGAAATTATTATCAGGATCTTCAGCATAAACACGGCACTCAATGGCGTGCCCCTGTTGTTTAAGCTTATCCTGTTTTAGCTTTAATTCATTTCCTTCGGCAACTAATATTTGTTGTTTTACCAGATCAATTCCTGTTACACGCTCGGTAATTGGGTGCTCAACCTGAAGACGTGTGTTCATCTCCAAAAAGTAATAATTGAGATCATTGTCTACCAAAAATTCAATGGTTCCGGCACCAACATAATCTACAGCACGTGCAGCCTCTACTGCATGTTTGCCCATTTGATTACGCAACTCCGGGGTCATTAATACAGAAGGCGTTTCTTCAACCACCTTTTGATGTCTTCGTTGAATTGAACACTCTCTTTCAAATAAATGAATGGTGTTGCCATGTTGATCACCCAGAACCTGAAATTCAATATGGTGAGGGGAACTCACGTACTTTTCAATGTACACTGCGTCATCGCCAAAAGAACTTAGTGCTTCGGAGCGGGCTCCGCGTACTGCTGAAATAATTTCACTTTCTTCATGCACAAGGCGCATCCCTTTGCCACCACCGCCAGCTGAAGCTTTAATCATTACCGGGAGGCCAACTTTTTTAATGGTTTTAATGGCATCTTCCTCACTGGTAATAGCTTCAGTAGTTCCGGGAACCACTGGTACCCCGGCATCAATCATCGCTTTCCTGGCCTGAATTTTATCACCCATTGTTTCAATAACTTCGGGCGATGGGCCAATGAAAATGATGTTGTTTTTTTTGCAGAGTCTTGCAAAGTCTGCGTTCTCAGATAAAAACCCATAGCCGGGATGTACGGCGTCTGCTCCTGATTCAAGAGCTACTTCAATAATTTTTTCAGCCTTTAAATAACTTTCTTTAGACGGTGCTGCTCCTATGTAATAGGCTTCATTAGCATAGCGTACATGCATTGATGTACGATCAGCTTCAGAAAAAACAGCAACTGTTGCAATATCCATTTCCCTGCAGGTACGCATGATTCGG
Source organism: Prolixibacteraceae bacterium (assembly GCA_028282195.1). GTDB lineage: Bacteria > Bacteroidota > Bacteroidia > Bacteroidales > Prolixibacteraceae > Sunxiuqinia. The sequence continues at coordinate 20,351 of JANQII010000114.1, read as the reverse complement.
ATCGCAATTTCACCCCGGTTGGCGACCAGGATTTTGTTGATTTTTCTCATAATAAAGTTTTAATACTTGTAAATATGTAGATGTATTAAATCTTCGAATCTATTAAATTTTTATTAAAAACCATTTTTTATAAGAAATGTTCTCTAGTAATGAAAAAAAGCAGCTTTTAATATACAAAAGATTTTATACAAATTACTGTGTTATGTTTTGTTAAATTATGTATATTTGCATCACTTAACTGAAAACTTATGCTTAAATATTCATCCCTATTGTTGATAACTGTTTTGTTGTCAATGAATTGTGCTTATTCTCAATCGACAGATAAGTATACATTGTCTAATGATTCCCTGGTAAATTATCATGCCAGTATTAAACGTGTTTATCATGCTAAGCGGCTTGAAGTAAAACCCAAAATAGATGGAAAATTAGATGACATTTGCTGGAAAAACGGTAATTGGAGTGGTGGTTTTATTCAACAGCAACCTCTGCAAGCGAAAGCTCCTTCGCAACAAACAGAAATATGTGTCCTTTATGATGATCGCAATCTTTACGTGGGAATCAAATGTTTTGATGACGAACCCGAAAAGATAAGATCTATACTTAGCAGGCGCGATGAGTTTGAAGGTGATATTGCCGGTATTGCACTTGATTCGTATGATGACGATCGCTCTGCATTTGAATTTAATGTATCTGCAGCAGGGCAAAAAGTAGATTTAGTGCATCTTGACGCTTATGAATGGGACATGAACTGGGATGCTGTTTGGGACGGTAAAGCAAGTGTGGGTGACTCTTTATGGATGGCAGAAATGCGGATTCCTTTCAGTCAGTTGCGTTTTGCGAAAGCCGAAGAACAAGTGTGGGGAATGCATATTTGGCGCTGGATTGATCGTTTGATGGAGGAAGACCAGTGGAAGTTAATTCCAATTGATGCACCTGAAATGGTATATTTGTTTGGTGAATTACGTGGAATAAAGGGTATTAATCCGAAAAGGAATATTGAATTTCTGCCTTATGCAAATGCCAGGTTCACTCCTGACTCCGAATTTGAGAATAAATCAAAATATGGCTTTGGCTTAGATGGCAAAATTGGTTTGAGCTCAGATTTTACATTAGATTATACAATTAATCCGGATTTTGGTCAGGTAGAAGCTGACCCTGCTAACTTAAATCTGACCAGTTACGAGGTATTTTACGATGAAAAACGTCCATTTTTCCTTGAAGGAAACAATATTCTGGATTATAGTATTGGAAGGGATAAATTATTTTATTCAAGAAGAATTGGTCGCGCACCAATTTATTTGCCCCAAATAGATGATGAAACCGAGACCATGTCGATGCCTGATAATACTTCAATAATAAGTGCTTTAAAAGTTACAGGCAAAACTAAAAAAGGATTGTCGGTTGGGGTGATTCAGAGTTTTACATCAAAAGAAGAAGCTACCATTTATAGTGGAAGTAATGAGCGAGATAAAACTGTAGAGCCTTTTTCAAGCTTCTTAATTGGACGTTTAAAACAGGATTTTAATAAAGGGAATACTGTTCTTGGAGGAATGGTTGCATCAACAATTAGGGATATCAATGATGAACATTTAGAATTTTTGCCAAGCTCATCATTAGTCGGTGGAATCGATTTTCAGCATAATTGGAAAAAGAGAAAATATTTCATTGATATGAAAGGTTTCTTTAGTGATGTTAAGGGAAGTGAAGAGGCTATAAGCAGTTTGCAACGTTCTTCACAACACTATTACCATCGTGAAGATGCAGATCATTTGGATTATGATCCTTCTAAAACTAAGCTTGCCGGGCATGGTGGCGAAATTGAGGGAGGAAAACGTAGTGGTAAGTTTAGGGCAATAGGTAATTTGAGTTGGCGTTCGCCGGGGGTTGATCTAAACGACCTTGGATATTTAAGACAAGCTGATTTTATTAAAGAAGAAATTGAACTAAAATACCAGGTTAATAAACCAAAAGGTATTTTGAGGAACTATTGGATTCGGTTTCAACAAAAACATGACTGGAGTTACGGAGGTGAAAATACGAAAGATGAATTGAGTTTGCTGACTTACCTGAGGTTTACAAATTTGTGGAGTGTTTATTTCAATTTTGAACGTGACTTTAATGTGTTTGATACACGTGAGTTAAGAGGTGGCCCAAAATTATTTAAAGAGGATAGTTGGGACACCCAGGTTTATTTACAAACGAATGGTTCTAAGGATTTAAGAGTAGCTTTGGGCACCCGCTACATCGTGCATGATGATAATGTATCTAAAAGGAATTTGCACAATTTTTTAATACGATGGCAAATTAATGATCGCTTAAGTATTAGTACCAGTGCCGATTATGATTTATCTACCGACCACCATCAGTATGTTCGTAAAGTAAGTCTTTCTAATGAAAATACAGGATATTTGGTGGGTACTTTAAAACGTAAAACGATTCAGGCTACCTTGAGGCTGGAATATTTTTTCTCGCCCGAGTTATCATTACAGTATTATGCAAATCCGTATGCTACAGTTGGAAAATACAATGATTTTCGAAGAGTAATTGACGGGAGCAACAAAAATATAAACCAACGTTATTTGCCCCTAACAACATTGCCTGTTGACAATGGCTACATATTAACTGAAGATTCGGGTGAACTGTACACTATACCAATACCTGACTTTGATTACCAGGAGTTTCGTTCAAATTTGGTTGCGCGGTGGGAATTTAACCCGGGATCAACATTGTATCTGGTTTGGAATTCTTCAAGTTTGGTAGTTGACAGGAAATACCGGTCATCTGTTTTCAATAGTTTTGGCGATACTTTTGGAAACGATTCTAAAAACATCTTCATGGTTAAGTTTAGTTACTGGTTTTCTTTATAAGTTTCAATCTAAAGCGTATTTTTGCAAGTCGGTTTGCTAAATCTGTTTTTAGCATTTCTTTTTGTGCCATGAAAATAAGAGATTACTTTCCATTATATAGGAAGAACTTATTACTTGCCGGGCCTGTTGTGCTTTCACAAATAGGGCAGGTAACCGTTTCATTAGCTGATAACATGATGGTTGGCCATGTTGGTACTGCTGAGCTTGCTGCCGCATCTTTTGCGTCAAGTGTTTTTCATATCGGAATGCTTTTCGGAATAGGTATATGCATGGGCTTAACCCCTTTAGTTGGAAAAGTCTTTAGCCAGGAAAAAGATAATCAAGTCGGTGAATATTTAAAGAACGGTGTTTTTATTCATATTCTGATGACTGTTTTGATTGTAGCTATAATGGGAGGGGTGAGCCTGTTTTTAAATCGAATGGGGCAACCTGAGGAGGTAGCAAAATTAGCATTCCCTTATTTTTTACAGTTGGTAGCATCTCTGATTCCACTTTTCCTTTTCTATTCTTTTAAACAGTTTTTGGAAGGTGTAGGGAATACTAAAATTGCCATGTATATAACGCTTAGCTCGAATACTTTAAATATATTTTTGAATTACTTGCTGATTTTTGGGAAGTTTGGTTTTCCTGAGTTGGGTTTGCCTGGTGCGGGATGGGCTACGTTGATATCACGAATTGTTATGCCCCTTATGCTTATTCCTGTTATCCTTAAAAATAAGACCTACAGGCATTTATTTGCTATTGCATATCATTCCAGGCTGCTCAAAAATAAAATGAAAGAAATCTTAAAAATTGGTGTGCCCATAGGATTTCAGGTTATTATTGAAGTAACAACTTTTGCCGTTGGGGCAATTATGATGGGATGGTTGGGCAAGGAAGCTCTTGCAGGCCATCAGGTTGCGTTAGGCTTAGCTTCATTAACCTATATGATTAGCTTAGGCGTTAGTGCCGGAACAACCATTAGGGTTAGCCATGAATATGGTGTGAAGAACTATACCATATTAATGCGCTCTATTTATGCATCACTTCATTTGGTAGTAACATTCATGTTTATTATGGGTATTTTGTTTGTTCTGTTGCGAAATCAACTACCCTTTCTTTTTACCAAGGATGTTCATGTAATTGTTGTAGCCGCACAATTATTAATTATAGCTGCTTTATTTCAGATTTTTGATGGGGTACAAGTAGTGCTCTTGGGGGCTTTAAGAGGTTTATCCGATGTAACGGTACCTATGTTCATGGCATTTTTGTCATATGCGGTACTTGGATTGCCCGTAAGCTATCTTTTTGCTATTGTTTTAAACTTTGGTGCTATAGGGGTTTGGCTTGGCTTTTTAAGTGGCTTAAGTGTTGCAGCCTGTCTTTTTACTTTCCGGATAAGACACTTGTACAGAAGCTTTTAAAAAAAATCGGGTTATCATCGTCATGATAACCCGTTGTCCATAATTTAGCTTAGTTAGATCAGAAAATAGATATTGGTTTAAAGAGAAAAGGTATTTATAAAGATTTCATTTTAAAGCACTTGATTTCTCAAATGCCATGCTAATATAGTATATATTTTAAACGATCTTAAAAAAAACATTAAAATTTATTAATGATTTGTAAATATGTACTTTTTTGAAGTGTGTAAGATTTTGTTTTTCAAGCTTTAAGGAATACAAATATGTTTTATAATATAATTTCTGAATTCATAGGCTTTTCAGGATGCGTAAAATATTTTGTTAATAAAGAAGTAAGAAATATTACTAAAAATACATTAAAATACCTTTTTATCGTTATTTGGAATATTTTCTATATTTGCCAGCGAAAAACAAATCGTATGGCATTGTATAATAAAAGAAGCAAGGTAGAGCTAAAAACCCTTTTAACGAAAGAATCGTTTAAGCGAATAACCATTTCATTTTATAAATATGGAAATATCATTGATCCTCAATCATACAGAGATGAGCTTTATATAAAATGGATTGAGTTACAATGCTATGGAAGAATTTATATTGCCAAAGAAGGGATAAATGCACAGATGAGTGTCCCTGAGTTTAATCTTCAACAATTTCTTGATGATTTAGAATCCGATAATTACCTAAAAGGAATATCGATTAAATATGCCGTAGAAGACGATGGAAAGTCTTTTTACAAATTAACAATTAAAGTCAGGCATAAAATTGTAGCTGATGGGCTTGATGATGGGGCATTTGATGTGAGTAACGTTGGAAAACACCTATCTGCCATAGAATTTCATGAGTTGGTTGATCATCCGGAAACACTGGTAATTGATATGAGAAATCATTATGAAAGTGAAATCGGCCATTTTAAAGGTGCGGTTTGCCCTGAAGCTGATACTTTTAGGGAAGAGATTGAAATGGTGGTTGATCAGTTTGAAAATCAAAAAGATCGCAAAATCCTACTTTATTGTACAGGTGGAATACGTTGCGAAAAGGCTAGTGCTTATTTGAGGTACAGTGGTTTTAAAGATGTCAATCAATTGCATGGAGGCATTCTGGAATATGCCCGGCAAATTAAGTTGTTGAAGCTTGAGTCTAAGTTTATGGGTAAAAATTTTGTGTTTGATGATCGGTTAGGAGAGTCAATTAATGGTGAAGTGATATCGCATTGCCACCAATGCGGTAAAAAGTGTGACACGCATACGAATTGTGCGAATGATTTATGCCACATCTTGTTTTTGCAATGTGATGAGTGTGCCTCTAAATATGAGGGGTGTTGCAGCAATGATTGTAAATCAATTCTTTTAATGCCAGCCGAAGAAAGGCATTTGCATGTTAAAACCTTCGGGCGTAAATTTGGCAACCGAAAAAGTTTTCGTAAAAGCATTGATCACAAAATAAATTTGACAACGCATATTAATGGATAATTTTTGGCAGAAAATAGAAAAGCCAATCATGGCCCTTGCACCAATGGAAGACGTTACAGATACTTCTTTTAGGGAATTGGTAGCCAGGATTTCTGATAAAGGCTGTCTTCATGTTTTATTTACTGAATTTACCGCGGTTGATGGAATGAACCATCCGGTAGGACGGAAACGTGTTTCTGAAAGATTGATTGTAAGTAAAACTGAAAGACAAATAGTAAAGGAAAAGGGAATTCGCCTGGTTGCCCAAATCTGGGGAAATAAGCCTGATGTTTTCTATAATGTGGCAAAGGATATAACTGCAGAGTACGACTTTGATGGTTTGGATATTAACATGGGCTGCCCGGTGAAAAATGTAGTAAAGCAAGGCTCGTGCAGTGCATTGATTGATCAACCGCAATTGGCGCAAGAAATTATTTTAGCAACTAAAGAAGCTACACATTTACCTGTTTCAGTGAAAACCAGAACAGGAATTCGTCAACATGAAACAGAGCGTTGGATTGAGCAAATAATTGAAACAAAACCTGCAGCAATTACCTTGCATGGCCGAACCCAGAAACAGCAGTCAGATGGGGAAGCTAGCTGGGCAGAAATAGCAAAAGCTGTAAAAATCAGAAATAATTTGAGTCCGGAAATACCAATGCTTGGGAATGGCGATGTACTTTCGTATGCCCAGTCGGTAGACTATTCGCACAAGTATGGTGTTGATGGGGTAATGATTGGCAGGGGCATATTTCATAACCCGTGGTTTTTTAATAAAACAGTAGTTGGGCAGTCCAAAGAAGATAAAATGAAACAGCTAATTTATCATACAAAACTATTTGAACGTAATTGGGGAGGAGTAAAGAACTTTAATATCCTGAAGCGTTTTTATAAAATTTATATTAACGATTTTCCAGGAGCCGCAGCATTACGGGCAAAAATAATGGGCACCAACAACTACGAGGAAGTATACCGTGTTATTGATGCCCAACTTGCTGAAAATTGCATTGTTGACTAATGCGAACAACTATGATGTTCTGTGCATATTTTAAATTCTTTCGAATAATTGCCCAATTTCCAGTTTTTAATTACTTCTTCAATTGTACCGGAGAAACCTGCGATTACATCAATCTGATGATTCTTTAGTTTTTTTATGGCCCCGTCACCAATTCCACCAGCCAGTAATATGTTGACACCTTTTTGTGCCAGTTCATCTGCTAAATTCGACTTACAGCCACAGACTGGTTCGCTGGCTAGTTCATTCTTGTTAATAATTGACTTTGAATCATCTACTTCAATCAATGTAAATGAGTCACAGTGACCGAAGTGATTGTCAATCCGCTTATCTTTTGTAGGTATTGCGATAATCATTCTTAAAAAATTATTTTTTATTTATTTTTGGTACTCAGTTAAAATACAAATATAAGAACATATGTTCTAAAATAAAATATATTTTTATATGAAAATCAGAAAATTACTAAGAGTGCTTCATCGCGATATTGGGTATTTTATAACAGGGATCGTATTAATATATGCTATTTCGGGTATTGCACTTAATCATCGAAAAGACTGGAACCCACATCATATAATTGTTCAGGAAGAAATTGAAGTAGAAAATGTGCACGGGAGATCTTTCGGTAAAAAGAAGGTTCTGCGCATTTTAGACAATTTTGAACATGTGCCCGTTTACAAGAAACATTATATTGCAAGCAATGGCTTATTAAAAGTTTTTGTAGAAAATGGGATGGTAATCTATAATCCCAGAACAGGAATAGCGGAAATGGAGCTTTTAGAAAAACGTCCGGTTTTTTACCAAATTAATAAACTGCACATTGCCGGTACTAAGCGTATCTGGGTATGGATTTCAGATATTATGAGTGTTTTGTTGATTTTTGTTGCCGTTTCAGGGTTATTTTTAGTGAAAGGCAAAAACAGTATATCTAACAGGGGCCTTTGGTATACTTTATTGGGCTTCGTTATTCCGGGAATATTTTTGTTATTTTATATGTAGAAAACTTATAATTAAAAACTCAAAAATGAAAAAACTAACTTTTATTTTTGCTATAGCTATTTTGTTTGCAGCCTGTCAAAACACGGCAAAAAAAACAAGCGTTGAAAAGTCCGAATCAACGGAAACTTTGAATGTTAAGATAGCTGAAAAATTACTCACTGTTGATGAGGTTCAGGAACAAGGATACGATTTTGTTGGTAAAGAAGTAGTTGTTTCCGGAACTGTTTCCCATGTGTGCAGACACAGTGGCCAGCGTTGCTTTCTAATGGGAAGTACGGAAGATATAACCATTAAGGTTGAAGCCGGAAAAAAGATTGGTTCGTTTACCCAGGAGCAAATGGGGAGTGATTTAAAAGTCACAGGTACTTTGCACGAAATCCGTATTGATGATGCATATATTGCTGAAATGAAAGCAGAGGCGAAAAAAGAAGGTGATGGCCATAATTGTAATGCAGGAACCGGACGTATTGCCGGGCTTCGTGAAAAAATTGAGAAAAGCGAAAGAGGTTATTATTCCATTTTTTACCTGGAAGGGGAAAAATATGAAACGATAAACTAAGCCTTTGTTTGAATAGATCTTAATTTTACTATTTTCAAATTATATTTTTAAGCCCAATCAGGAACTGATTAAAAAGTTCAGGCTGCTCGTAAAAAGGCATATGCCTGGAATTTTTGATCAAGTGGATTTTATGGCCCAGCAAATTAAGCCCCAGCTTCTCAATATTCTCCAGGTTATAAATGTTTTCATCCTCACCCATTACAAAAGCAAGTGGGGTTTTACTCATCTTCAATTGTTCAGCCTGATCATCGTAATCCAACTTTTCAACCGTTGTGCTTAACTGTTTTCGTGTATTCGGGTCACTTTTTTTTATTTGCTGTAAAATAAAATCAATATCAATTGCTGAAGAACTAACAAGTGCTCTACTCATTTCAGTTATTTCCCTATCGTTGATCTCAGGTTTAAAAAACAAAGGGATAATTGGATGAGATAAAAACATTTCCGGGTTCAATGGTTTTTGGGCAGGACATGAAGAAACCAATATCAGTGCTTTAAGGGATAATTCCCGGAGTGCTTCAATACTTATATTTCCGCCAAGGCTGTGTCCAATTAGAATTGGTTTTTCAATATTTAATGATTTGCAAAAATGGACAATTAACCGGGCCTGGGACCGGATTGAATAGTCTGCTTCGGGCAGTTTTGACCTTGATGAGTCCCCGTAACCGCACAAATCCAGTGCATACATGGTAAAATGCTTCCTGAACTTTTCTGAGTTTAATTGGTTCAAAAACGTATCGGATGAAAGGGAATTTCCATGAACAAAAAGTATTTCCCGGCTTCCACTGCCTTGTTTATAATAAGCAATTTCTTTTTGATGATAAGTTAATCTTGTTTTTTTCATTTTGTAAAACATTTGAGTTTACTTAGCCGGATATTGAAACAAATATTCATACCATTTGTTCCAAATCAATAAAACTAAAATTCATGAGGAAATGGCTCTCATCCAGCAACTAAAACAAGAGAATGAGTTCCTTAATAAAGTATTGAAGTATGTTCCCGCTTCTGTACATGTTTTAGAAATCAATGATAAATGCGAGACTAAAGTCTTTTGGACAACGGATAGTTATGTTCATGTAACCGGGATCAATCTTGCACAAAGGGAAAAAATGGGCTTTACCCATCCTTCTAGTTTTTATAACAAAGATGATGTACAGGAGATATTGGATGCAACCAAACATTTGCTGGATGGTAAAGACTCAAAAATAGCGGTAGTTTGCAGGTTAAATAAAAATAAAGATGAAGAATGGGTATATATCCGTGGGGCAAAGATAAACCTGGAAGAAAATAAACACCATGTTGTGATCGTAATTTTTTCCATTGAGGATGAAATGGTTTTTAACCAGTTAAAGCTGGATGTTTACCTTAAAGAGATCAACCGCCTGAAAAACCAGTTGACCATTTCAAAACTTTCCAAAACAGAACTAAAAGTAATAGAATTGCTGGGGCAGGGGTCCTCAACCAAAGAAGTGGCCAATAATTTATGCCGGAGTTTTGACACCATCAACAACCATCGTCGCTCCATTTTTAAGAAACTGGAAATCCACAAAATATCGGAACTGGTGAAATTTGCCAAGGACAATGGTTTGTCCTGATAACTCTTTTGATTAACTATGAGTAATAAAACAAAAGATAAACAAATTAAGGAATTAAAAGAACAAGTTGATTTTTTAAGTAAAACCCTGAATAATGCCCCTGCGTCCATTCATATTTTAGAAGTAAATAGCAACTATGATTTACTTCCATTTTGGGCAAATACGAACTATCAAAAGATTTTTAAGTTGAATATGGAAGAAAGAAGGCAAATTGGATTTGTTGACTCAACCTATTTTTTCAATGTTAAAGATTCAATAGATGTTAGGGATGGGATTAAGTATCTAATGGAAAATCCGGAAGTTGAGAAATCAATTGTATCCAGGTTAAATGATGGCTATGGAGGAAAATGGGTATATATTCGTTCAAAAAAGATCACCATTGAAAAAGGAAAAAAACATATGATGTCAATAGTATTTTTCATTGGCGATGAAATGGTATTTAATCAACTAAAACTGGATGTTTACCTGAAAGAGATCAATCGTCTGAAGAACCAGTTGACCATTTCAAAACTTTCCAAAACAGAATTAAAAATAACCGAGTTGCTGGGGCAGGGACTTTCAACCAAAGAAGTGGCCAATAAATTATGCCGGAGTTTTGACACCGTCAATAACCACCGTCGGTCTATTTTTAAGAAACTGGAAATCCATAAAATATCGGAACTGGTGAAATTTGCCAAGGACAATGGTTTGGCCTGATAGCTCTTTTGATTAACTATGAGTAATAAAACAAAAGATAAACAAATTAAGGAATTAAAAGAACAAGTTGATTTTTTAAGTAAGGTCCTGAATAATGCCCCTGCGTCCATTCATATACTTGAAATAAATGAAGATTTAGAACTTGTCCCTTTTTGGGTAAATGAAAAGTATAATAAACTTTTTGGATTGGAACTGGCAAAACGAAAAGAGTTGGGCTTTGTTGATGAAGAGCATTTTTTCAATATGGAAGATGCCAAAGATATTCCTGATGGCCTGAAATACCTGCTTGAACACCCGGAAGATGAATTGTCAATGGTTTGCAGGTTAAACAATCATTTTCATATTAACTGGATTTATTTCCGCTCCTCAATAATCAAACTGGTGGAAGATAAAAATCATATGTTGGTCATTATGTTCCCGATTGACGATGAAATGGTTTTTAACCAGTTAAAGCTGGATGTTTACCTGAAAGAGATCAATCGTCTGAAAAACCAGTTGACCATTTCAAAACTTTCCAAAACAGAACTAAAAGTAATAGAATTGCTGGGGCAGGGGTCCTCAACCAAAGAAGTAGCCAATAATTTATGCCGGAGTTTTGACACCATCAACAACCATCGCCGCTCCATTTTTAAGAAACTGGAAATCCACAAAATATCAGAACTGGTCAGGTTTGCTAAAGAAAATGGTTTGGCGTGATTTGCCGGGGATATCATCTTTTATCCCGAAATTTGCTCCGTGAATTTAAGAAGTAGTTTATTGAAAGATTCTGCTTGCTCATAAAATGGTAAATGCCCGGAATTTTCAATCAATTGAATTTGATCACTCCCAATGGGAATATCTAATTTCTTTAGATAATCTATGTCATAAATGTCTTTTTCCTTTCCAAACAAAAAGAGTATTGGGGCATTAGTAGATTTAAGTTCCTGGACCTGATCGTTATACTCCTGGTTTTCTACACTAACACCAAGTTGTACCCTGATATTGGGATCTGATTTTTCGATAAGATCCAAAATAGGAGTGGCCCCTTTATCTGGATTAACCATTACTGCACTTATCATTTCTTCGGTTTCTTCTTTGCTTAATTGAGTTTTGAAGAATAACCGTGTGATTGGATTTTGTATAAACATTTCAGGGCTTATCGGTTTTTTAAAAGGGGAAGAAGAAGCAAAGACTAATGCTTTTGCGTTACGGGAAATTGTCTCAGCTTCTATCATCAAATTTCCGCCCAGGCTGTGACCTGCCAATACCGGATTTCTGATGTGAAAGAGTTTGCAAAAATCAATGATGAGCTTAGCTTGTGAACGAATGCTGTAATCGTTCCCTGGGTTTTCTGACCAGGAAGAATCTCCATATCCGCACAAATCGATAGCATATATGGTAAATCTTTTCCTTAATTGCTGAGCATTAATTTGATTTAAAAAAATATCCGAAGACAACGAATTTCCATGTATAAAAAGGATTGGTTGGTCTCCGTTCCCTTCCTTGTAATATGCAACTTTCTTTTTGCCAATAAACACGTTCTGTTTTCTCATTTTGACAAGGTTTTTAAGGATTAATTCGAATAAAACAAGAATATATCATTTTTGTTCCTAAATACATTGAATAAAGAGGTGCTTTGCAAGTTGTTGAAGTATAAATTAAACGTTGCCGGAATAGATTTTAACTTTACTAGTAGTGCGTTCATAAAGTTTCGGTGAAAAACTCATCGGATGACTCTGTTGATATCGAACATTTTAGTCATCCGATGAGTGACACGTTAATTCAAAAATCCACTACTATTATCAACTCATATCTTTAGGCTCGATCAAGGAACTGGTAAAAATGCATTGACAAACATTTTGCACAATAAAGTTCCCAATTTGAGAATTTTGATGTATGTTTGTTCTCATATTGAGAACTATGAAAAGGGTATTTGCAAAAAGTACGTTAAGGGAATTTTGGGAGAAATATCCTGATTCTGAACAGTATCTCAAGACTTGGTATGATACAGCAATGAATGCGGATTGGAAAACTCCCAATGATGTTAAGCAAAGCTATGCCAATGCAAGTATTTTAAAAGATAGCCGGATTGTTTTTAATATTAAAGGCAACTCATATCGTTTGGTGGTTAAATTCAATTTCGAACGTCAGCTGGCATTTATACGTTTTATAGGTACTCATGCTGATTATGATAAAATAGATGCTAACCGTATTTAAAATTGATGATGATGGAATTAAAGCCAATAAAAACAGAGATGGATTACAGGGCAGCATTAAAAAGGTTGGAAGAAATCTTTGATGCAAAACCGGATACCCCGGAGAGCGATGAATTAGAGGTACTTGGATTAATGGTTGACGATTACGAAAACAAACATTATGCGATTGAAGCACCCGACCCGATTGAGGCGATTAAAATCCGAATGGAGGAAATGCAGCTTAAACAAGTAGATCTGATCCCGGAGATTGGTGGAAAAAGCAGGGTATCAGAGGTTCTTGGCCGTAAGCGTAGGTTAACCGTTGAAATGATCAGGAAATTAGCAAGCCGCTTAAACCTATCGGCCAGTTTATTGATTAAAGATTATCAGCTAATGAAATAGTATATGACTACCGTATTCGGTTTTAAAATAGCTTCCTGCGACTGTACTTCATGAACCTTTTTTACCTATCTTAGTAATATTAATACCGAACCTGGCAGTCAAGCGGTTTTTGTTTTTTAGCAAGACATCATCGGTAGCAGCATATAAATCAACACCGGGTGCGACCCGAAGCCTGATACCAGCCCCAAAACTGTTTAAATGGTTACCCGAAGTGTAACTGAAAGATGCAGAGATTAGTTTCCCGATATAAGAATTAACCGAGGCGGTTGATGAGCTGGCGGTACCCCATTTGTACTTTGTAATATGGTGTACCGCTCCCAGGTTTAAAAAGTCCGCTATCCGTTTACTGGCTGAAAAATAGTACTTTGTTGGAATGTAATTTGTTACTTTTTCAAGGTTTGTCATATTCATATTGTCGTTGTCAAATTCTACCAGGTAACCTGAGCCTGTTTTAAGTTTTGATCCCCTGATATTTAGTGCGCTGGCAGCTAATGTCCATCCTTTTTGCTGAAAGGATATGCCAAAATTAGCGGATAAACTAAGGGCATCCAGTGGGTTTGCTTTTGTGTCAACATCATCCAGGTGGCCTATGGGATAACTTTTTCCATATTGTGAAGAAATACTCCCGGGGAATGCATCATCATCCACAAATTTAAGGCCGCCGAAAATGATATGCCCGTAATGGGATTTTTTATACCCAGCTTGTAGTTCCCCGTTTTCATCGGGTATCTCCATGTACTCAACTGTAAACTTTGAAATATCCTGAAGTTCCAACCGGTTTAAAATATTGAGGTTTAAGCCCACGCCAAGGGTTAAAAATTCATTGACCTTTATACTGAAGTTCGGGTTTACTTTCGTGTACCTGATTTCATTGACATAAAGTTCAGGCGTTTCAAGTAATTCGAGGGGAGGTAGAAATTCCTTATAATTTTTAAAGAAAAATAAGTAAGCATCGGCACCTTCTGAGTCATGGATCTCATGGTAGGAAATTGCAAATGAGTAATACCCATATTTTGTTTTCTTTCCATAAGAGAGGATATTTAAAACCGATTCATAAGTTTGCCGATAGCTTTCAGATAATTCAGCAAAGCTTATCCCTTCACTAAAACGATAATCATCATTCAGCATTTGTCCACGCAAAAAGCTTTCTTCAAAATCATCAAATCCTTTTGTACTGTACCAATCAATAAAAGCAGCAGGCAATCCGATACTCCATTCCACACCGGGATTTAAAGCCGGGTTGAGGGAATGTACCAGTGGTATCCGTTCCATAAAATACAGGGTGTTTTGTGCAAAGCTTACAGCCGGGATTAGCAACAAGAAAAGGAATACATGTTTCTTCATAATTCAATATTTTTATGTTTTGTGTTAAACATTCCGGATCAAATCAGATATTTTCATGCTAAATTCCAAAAACGATTATTGCCTGTCAATAACATAAACATGTTATTTCTTATTAGCTTAAAAATGACATGTTTATGTCATTGAGTTTTGATGTGGGGTGGGGTATTTTTAAGTTCAGATTATTTAATGTTAAATTATAATTTATTAAAAAAAACTATTTTATTATGAAAAAAACTATTATTTTATGCATACTTGCTTTTTGTTTTATCAACGCCATCGGCCAAAGGGATGATGCTGCCAGTAAAGTTAATAAAAGTATAACTTCCCCGACCATTGATATTGTCGGTATCAATGAAGAAAGTGTAATTGATTCCACAGACAATACGATCAGGGTAAAAAAGAATGCGTACCTTTATGTTAAAATTACTGGGATCAATAAATTCCTCTATGAGATTGGTGTAAATAGTGAACAATTTATATTCGAACACGAACAGGCTTCTTTATTAGACAACTTTGAAAAGATAAATGCAAAAGCTAAAATATCCAAAGAAGGTCCTCCTGTTACTGGTTCGAATAAAATTTTAGGATTAGGAATAGGTGCTAAACCATCCCCGTCAGATCCTTTGATAAAGTATTATCCCCTTTTTAAAACAGATCTTGAAATGTTAGCAAAAGAATTTGAACATTTAAGATATGCAACAACTTTACCTGATTTTAAAGAGAAAAGATCGAATGCAAAGAAGAAACTTGAGAACACAAAAAATGCATTTGATATGTTCTATGCCAAGTTTCGGGTAGATAAGGATATAAAGGATTCTTCTCAAAATATAGAAGCCTTTGTAGAGGAAAGGCATAGACAACTGATACTCATAGATTCTTTAGCGCATACTAAAGGATTGGACACTACATTATTCTATATCAAGCATCCATTAAAACTACCAATTGGAGATGAAATGGATGTAACGGTAAGTTTAACGAAAAAAGGTAATGAGAGTAACCCAACGGTTGAATACCCTTTCAGGCTGTCTGTTTACGGTGGGTTTAAGGTTGATTTCCACACCGGTTTTGTGTTTGGTTTTAAAAACCCTGATGAAGAATATACCTACCAAAAAGTCGATGAGAACAGTTCCAAAATAATTAAAGAAGAGATGGAAACTTCATTTACCCCCGGAATGGCGGTTTTTGCGAACGGGTACCTTCAATGCAGGGGAGCTGTCAGCCCCGGTCTTTCGCTGGGAATTGGAACGGAACAGGAAGATGGCCTAAATTACTATATGGGTCTAAGTGCATTAATTGGAAAACAACAGCGAATAGTTCTCACAGCAGGACCATCATTTGCCAAACGGAACAAACTCAGGTCAGCATATAATGTCGGTGATGTTTTCGATAATGATGACCGGCCCTCAGCAACTGATTTGTCCCGAAAAGTTTATAAGCTAGGGGGCTTCTTTGGTATTGGCTATAATCTCGGAACTGTCAGGAAATCTATTAGTGATTGATCTGATCATTAGAAATCATCTTTATATCGGTTTTTCCTGGTTACAGATGTTCTACTTGCGAAGTTTTATCAGCATAAATCATTGATTCAGAAGTATTTCACATCTTTAAATGAATAAATTCGCACGAACCATGGATGTACTCGAATTATCTGAAAAAGACTTTTTAATTGGAGCAAAAAAGAGGATACCGAAATCAAGGGTTTATCTTGTTTTGAGGTAGGCTTTTATCTCTGAAATAAAAACTTTCATTTCAACGAACATCTCGATTAAAATTTCTTTTTCAAACGTTATATAGGTATCATAATCCCCTTTAGTCCTTTGGTTAAAAGCTTTGTTAATTATTTTTCCAAATTTTGGGTCAATTAAGCCAGCATGTACAAACGTTTTGTTGAACCACCCAATCAATTGTGTATGCTTTGATGTTTCAAATCGATAGGCTATCAAGTCCTTCCTATCTTTTTCCTCCATTTTTATGCGTGTATGCCGGATTTTATAGCATTTACAAAAATTGCTTGTTTTCCACGGGTTGTGTTTAATTCTTTATTGGAGATAATATGGACATCCAATAAAATATTGAATTTTAAATCAATGTCATAGCATAAATTCAGGATTCGATTTTCATCTTTCCCGGAATAATTATTTTTTAAAACAATTAAAACGTCATAATCTGAAAATGGAAAGGAATTGCCATGTGCCCGGGATCCAAACAAAATAACATCTTCTACCGAATTCCCATAATTTTCTACCAAGTGTTCTTTTAATGTGGTTACTATTATTTTGTTATCGGTTTTCATATGTTGCGTTTTTATAAAAGTACAAAAAATATGGCATCTTCAGATCTACCATTTCAGGATTAAGTTCGATAATTTATTTTCGATTACTTCCTTCCGGTACAAAGTTTAACGAGACAGAATTCACACAGTGCCGTGTGTTTTTGTCCGTAAATCCTTCCCCGATAAAAACATGTCCCAAATGTCCTCCGCAATTGGCACAGGTTATTTCTGTCCGACGTCCATCTGCATCTATTGTTCTTTTGACCGCACCGTCAATTTCATCATCAAAACTAGGCCAGCCACAGCCAGAATCAAACTTATCATCAGAACGATAGAGGGGGGCATTACACTGTTTGCAGATGTAAGTACCATCTTTCTTGTGTTTGTTAAATTTTCCCGTAAAAGCTGGTTCAGTGCCCTTATCCAGTATCACATATCTTTCAAATGAATTTAGCTTATTGTAATTCATATTGTCCTTTTGTTTTTTATTCTGCCCAAAAGCTACAACAGTTGCAAGCAGCAGAAAGATTAATAGTAATTGTCTCATAGCGTAAAACCTTTATTAAATAAGACAATTCTCTTTGGATGTTGTTTGAAAACAAACGTTAAAAATTATCACAAAAAGATCACGAAACTATTGTAAATACTGTTGGTTTAAGGATAAATCACAGCTTTTTTATTCCAATGCCTGGGAGGTCGTTCAAGCTAATTTTACCATCAATAATTTTTGCTCCCTCAAAAATGTCATTGCTGATAAGCAGGTTTCCATCCAAATCAGCCCATTTGGCAAGTGGCGTTAGCTGTGCAACTGCTGATACGGCACATGATGTTTCAGTCATGCAACCAATCATTATCTCCATTTTTAAAGATTTAGCCAGTGCAATCATTTTATGTGCTTCACGCATGCCTGTGCATTTCATTAATTTAATGTTGATTCCGGAATAGACTTGATGTGCTTTTGATACATCGGGTAATCGCTGTAAGGCCTCATCTGCAACTGTGGGTAACGGGCTATTTTGCGTGAGCCAGGCCATTCCTTCAAGGTCTGTTTTAGGCATTGGCTGTTCCACAAAAACAACCCCTTGTTCATCCAGCCAGTGAATCATTTCAAGTGCCTGGTGCTTATCCTTCCAGCCTTGGTTAACATCTACGTACAATGGTACATCAGTAATTGATCGAATGGTATTGATCATTTCTTTGTCGTTTCCTGCGCCCAGCTTTACTTTAAGGATTTTGAAGCTTGATGCTTCGTTGACTTTTTGCCGTACGATATCAGCTTGGTCAATGCCAATTGTAAATGAGGTATTTGGAGTATTTTCGGGGTTTAATCCCCATATTTTATACCAGGGTTGTCCACGTAGTTTCCCAGCCAGATCATGCAACGCAATATCAATTGATGCTTTAGCTGCATGATTACCATCATCAATTCCATCAATGTAATCAAGTATTTCATCTACCAGAAGAGGATCATTGAATTGTGAGAGGTCAACTTTAGAATAAAATGCTGAAGCAGTTTCCTGGTTTTCACCCAAATAAGGTGGCATAGATGCTTCTCCATAACCAATAAAACTTTCATATTCAATTTCAGCAAGCATTGCCGGCGTAGTTTTCCTGGAACTATTTGCCAGGGTGAATGCATGCTTCAATTCCAGGTCGTAAGGATAGAAACTGAAGTTAAGTGCTTTCGTTTGAAATGAATTTATGTTTGGTAATTTTGCTTTGTATATCATTCCTGATGTAGTTATGGCTGCTGCCTTTTTGATAAACTACCTTCGATTGTTTTTCATATTTCTTTTTCTTCAATATTGAAATATTACTTTTGTTGAAATATATAATTAGTATGAGTTTTTCGCAAATTTCTATCCTATACGAAGACGAATCAATTATAGTTGTGGATAAGCCAGAAGCTTTGCCTGTACATAAAAATGATTTTATGCAGCATGATGCAGATTACCTGACAAAGCTGCTTGGAAAACAATTAGGTAAAGGAATTTATAATGTACATCGGCTAGATGCAAAAACTTCAGGAATAATGGTGTTGGCACTTTCTTCTGAAGTTGCCGGCACTTTAACAAAAATGTTCGAAAACAAAGAGGTCGAAAAAGAATATACTGCGATAGTATTGGGAGAATTGCCGGAAGAAGGAGTTATTGACCGAAAGGTTACTGTTAAAAAGAAATCGCGCTTTAAAAAACCTGCAGAAACGACCTATAAAAGAGAAAAAGTGGTAATTAGCAACATCTCCTATAAAGATCATGTAAATGTAAAACTGAACCAGGTTAAAGTTTATCCGAAAACAGGACGTTGGCATCAGATTCGGCAACACTTTGCAGGAATAAGGAATGATATTGTTGGTGATTCGCATCATGGGGATTTTACTTTCAATAAAATCATTTCCGGGCGTTATGGAATAAAACGTTTGTTTTTACACGCTTCATCTTTATCGTTTAATCACCCGGTAACAGGGGAAAGGCTGCAATTTAATTGCAATCTTCCTACTATTTTCAACGAGTTGTTGGAGAAAGTGCAATCAGATGGGCAACAGGAAAAGAAATCCGAAGAAATGACAGACTGATCCGCCAAGTATGAATAAGTGAAAGACCAGGTGAAAGAATGGAACCTTTTTAATTACGAAAAATACAACACCCCCGGAATAGCTTAATGCACCTGCAAGAAAAAACCACAAGGAAGTATTCGGTACATTTTTAATAATGGGTACAATGGCTATAATAACAAACCATCCCATAGCTACATAAAGAATCGTAGATAGCTTGCTGAACCGTGATGAATAAAACCAAACTTTAAAAATTACTCCGGCTATAGCAAGTGCCCATATCAACCCAAAAATAGTCCAGCCAACCCAGCCCCTTAATGAAATAAGTGAGAGCGGAGTGTATGAGCCTGCAATTAAAATGTATATCGCTGAGTGGTCAAACTTATTTAGTTTGTACTTTAAACGTGGCTTTTTTGCACCGTGAAAGAGGGTAGAGGCCAAGTATAAAATGATCATGCTGGCCCCGAAAACGGAAAAACTAACCACATGCCAGGCATCGCCATAAATTGCACCAAAAACTACAAGCAGTGTTACTCCTGCTACTGCAAGTGCAATGCCTATTCCATGGGAAATGCTATTTGCTGTTTCTTCAGCTTTTATGAGTTTCGGCTTCTTCATTTTCAATTAAAGTACCCCGAAGGTAAGCAGAATCATTTTAAGCAGAACCAGATTAGCTTTTCAGCTTAAGGAATTAATAAAACTTTATTATAATTTATAAAACCACCTTCTTTGGTGGTGCTCATGTTTAAACGGCTGTGCCTTGATCTTCATACAAGAAAAGAAAATGTAAAATATCGAATAAGCCTGCCTGTCGGATTTCCTCCCGTAGGGACGGCAGACAGGAAATATCCAATCAGAAAGTTCCTGTCCTGTTGTCCTTTTACATTTTTTGTTCCTTATTTCTTATTTTGACTTTCTGTATTGTTTTTCCTTGAAGTGCCTTATGGGTTGCAATCAAACCCACCTTCTTTGACGGTGGATATTTAATCAAAAGAATTCCTCGAGGCTCTGCCTCGGGGTTTCCTTATCATT